>JAFNAB010000001.1 GCA_017859955.1 Holophagaceae bacterium | reverse complement strand
GGGTTTTCAGGGTGGGTTCGAGCTTCTTCTTCGCCATGGCTAACTCCATCTAACAGGATAGCTGGGTCAAGGCCCGGTGGGCGGACATGGAACGTGCGGGCCATCTGGGGCATGGCGGTGGTGATTATCGTGCCGTCCAGGTTCTCCCTGAAGAAAGAGCCTGCCACCAGTGCGGTTGCGAGCCTGAGGCTGACCTCGGGTCGACTCATTCCGGCCTTTCGTGTCCCGAAGGTAGGAAGCATGCGTGGTTGGCCTTAAAGGGATTGTTCAGTTCCCCCAGGATTCGCTTCACGATGGGATCCCGGCTGAAGCGGCTGCCGATCCAGCGGCGGGCCTCCAGACGCGGGTGACTATCTCCGCAGCGGAAGTCGAGGTAGAGGGACAGGTCCGTCTCGGCCCCGAAGGGACTCAGTTCCGTGATGCCGAAGCGCTCCGGATGCTCGTGCATGGGGCTGCGCCGGGGAAGGTTGAGGATCGAGGCATTCAGGTCATGGAGGGCATCTGCCTCCTCCTGGACGAAGGCCAGGGTCGCTTCCCGATCGGCCTCGGTCTCTGTCGGGAGGCCGAAAAGCAGATATGCGTGGTTCTTGATGCCCGCCGAGGCGCTGGCCCGGAGCACCGCTCGGGCCTGCTCCGGCGTCACGCCCTTGTCCATCAGCTCGAGGAGTCGCCCCGATGCGGTTTCCAGGCCCCACTGGAGCAGAGTGCATCCGCCAGCGGCCAGGTGCTGGGCAAAGCCCGGTTTGGCAAAGCCTGCCTCCAGGCGCACAAAACCATGCCACCGCAGGGGTAGCTTGTGGCGGATCACGGTGCTGGCCACCCGTTCGAGGAGGGCCGGGGAGAGGGCCGAGTCCGTGAGGTGCAGCATGGCGCCGCCGGGGAAGCGTTCCGCCACCGACAGGAGCCAGGTCTCCAGAGCATCGGCGCCGCAGGGGTGGTATTTGGGGTGCAGGTAGTCGGGGCAGAAGGTGCAGCGCCGCCAGTAGCAACCGCGTCCCAGGGCCACGGGGATGGTGGGCTGGGGTACCAGGTACTGCTCCCAGGGGGTGCTGTCCAGGTCCGGGGCCAGGAGGGCGGGCTCCTGCCCGGCGTGACCACCCAGTTCCAGGGCAAGTGTTTCCATCTCTGCTTCACTCGAGGTGGAGCAGACCTTGTGGAAGCGCTCGAAGAGGGGCCCGTCCAGAGCTACGCCCACTGCGCTCCAGCATGCCACCAGGGGGCCGCCCATCCAGCGCTGGATTCCGGGCGCCCTTTCCCGGAGCAGCTCCGCCAGGCGGAAGGCTGCGTAGGTCTGGTGGAGGAAGGTCAGGGATAGGGCGGCGTGGGTGACGCCCTCCGCCAACAACTTCGGTATGAGCTCTTCGATGAAGTAGGTGTCGAAGGGGCCAGGTGTGGTGGCCGCAGCCTCCAAGTCCTCCGAGCTCTGGGGGCGGTGCTTCTGCCATTCCACGTCCGCCACCCGGAGGAGGAAGTCCGGCCGGGGGCGGGTGGCCAACTTGAGGGCGTTGTTCAGATGGTTGCAGGCCGAGCTGTAGACCCGGCGATCCAGGTAAGTGCCGGGCCTTCGCAGGGCTCCCTCCTGGATATGGCGTGCCGCCTGCCGCTGGGACTGGGGCACCTCGCCCTGCTCCAGGATGGCGTTCAGATTGCGGGCCGAGAGGGCATGGCCGTACCAGCCGATGCTGGCATCCACGGAGAAGGCGTTCACCCCCCGGGTGCGGAACCACTGGGCCGCGGCCGCAGCGGACAGCCCCGGCTCCGAGGGCTTGATGATGGGGGGAGTGATGAAAGCGACACGCATCAGGAGAGGGTAGACCAAAGGGCGCCTTCCATATCCCCGGCAGCCGAAAAAGATGGGGTTAAACTGCCTCCATGGCGTTGCGCATCTTCATCCGATCCCTGAACTGGCTTGGCGACACGGTCTTCCAGGCCCCGGCCCTGCGTCTGCTGCAGAAGCAGTGCCCAGATGCCGAGGTCTTCATCCAGGCCAAGCCCAGCGTGGCCGAGGTCGTGCGGGCCTTCGGGGTCGGCGAGGTGCTCCCTTGGCAGGAGGGCGTCTGGGCGCGGGCGCGTCAGATCCGGGCCTTGAAGGCCGACAGGGCCATCCTGCTTCCCAAGAGCCTGGGCACAGGGATGGAGGCCTTCCTGGGGCGGGTACCGGAGCGCCTGGGATGGGGCGAGCAGGGGCGGAACCTGCTCCTGACCCGGGTACTGCCCCGCTGGGACGACCGGGATCACTACGCCCTGCGTTTCCGCAAGCTCATGATCGATGCCCTGGCCCTGACGGGTGAACTGCCGGAGACCTCGGCTGAGCTGAAGCTTCCAGAGGCCTGGGCTGACGCTGCCCTGGAAGTGTTGCCGGGGGACTTCGGGCCTTTCCTGCTGATTGCTCCCGGGGCCTCCGGAAGCGCTGCCAAGCAGTGGCCGCCCGCGCAATGGAAGGCTCTGTTGGAGCACTTCACGGCCCGGGGCCTGCGCTCGGTTGTGGTGGGCACGGCCCGGGAAGCTGAACTGGGTGGCTTCCTGGCGCAGGGGAATACCGGGGTGCTGGATCTGGTGGGTCAGACGGATCTGAGGGCCCTGGGAGGGCTGGCAGCCCGCGCCTCCCTGGTCCTGGCCAACGATAGCGGCCTAGTCCACCTTGCCGGGGCCCTTGGAGCGCGCGTCCTGACGGTCTATGGCCCGACGGACCCCGGGACCTCCCATCCTCTTGGCCCCAGGGCTTACGCGCTCTGGAACCGGGTGGCCTGTGCGCCGTGTCACCAGCGCCAGTGCCCCACGGACCACCGGTGCATGCTCGGGCTCAGCCCGGAGGATGTCCAGGTGGCCGCCTCCGAACTGCTGGAGGATCGTCCCATCCGCTCGCCCTTCCTGGTGTCCAGGCCCGCCCTCCCGGGTATCAGTGGGGCCATCCCCCGATAGCCACCCGCTCTTCGGTGACTAGGGGGTCGGCCCTGCGAAACCCTAGAACCCCAGATTTGACGCAGTTCTCCGGGAACCTATGGCATATGCGGTACACCAGAAAGATGGGGACGAACGCCCGTTTTCTGGTGTACCGATGAAGCCGAAACCCAATCCGAAGACCCACCAGCAGCCCATGCTCGGGACGATGCGCCTGGATCTGGCCATCGACATGGATCACGAGCTGGTCCGGCTGGCGCAGTCCATCAACTGGGACGGAATCACCACAGAGTTCCGCCCGATGTACTGCCCCGACAACGGGCGCCCGGCTGTCCCCACACGGCTGATGGCGGGCCTGCAGCTTCTCAAGCACACCTTCAACCTGTCAGACGAGCAGACAGTAGCCCGTTGGGTGGAGAACCCCTATTGGCAGTTCTTCTGCGGCGAGGAGTTCTTTCAGCACAAGCTCCCAATCCATCCCACCCAGATGACCCGCTGGCGCCAGCGGATCGGAGAGAAAGGCGTGGAGAAGCTCCTGGCGATCACCATCGAAGCCGGGAAGACCACCAAGACCATCACCGAGCGCAGCTTCGAGAGAGTCATTGTGGACACCACAGTCCAACCCAAGGCGGTCCAGCACCCCACGGATGCGCGGCAGTATCGGAAGATCCACGCAGCCATGCTGCGGATTGCCGAGAAGGAGGGTATCCAGCTCCGCCAGAGCTACCGATTGCTGATGGCTCGGGCCTTTCGCAAGCACGGTGGCCACATGAAGGCCAAGCAATTCAAGCGTGCCAAGAAGGTCCTGAAGAGCCTGAAGACGATGGCAGGGCGTGTAATGCGGGATGTGGAGCGCAAGCTCGGCGAAGCCGCCTTCCAGACCCACCGGGGAACCATGATGCTCTCCGAGCTGATCCTGGCCCAGAAGCGAAAGACCAGGAACAAGGTCTACAGCCTGCATGCCCCCGAGGTGGAGTGCATTGCGAAGGGGAAAGCCCATCGGCCCTACGAGTTCGGAGTGAAGGTGAGCCTGGCGGTTACCCACAAGGAGGGCTTCGTGGTGGGCATTCAGGCCTGTCCAGAGAACCCCTACGATGGCCACACGTTGGAAGGGCAGCTCGACCAGGTGGAGCGACTCACCGGCCAGATCCCCGCCCAGACCTTCGTGGACAGGGGATACAAAGGTCACGGAGTTGACCCGGCACAAAGCTAGGTCCTGATCAGCGGAGCGAGAAAGCTCGGCTACACCCTGAAGCGGCACCTGCGGCGAAGGTCGGCCATCGAACCAGAGATTGGGCACATGAAGATGGACGGGTTGCTGGGGCGGAACTTCCTCAAGGGCATGCAGGGCGATGCCATCAACGCCATCCTCTGCGGGGCCGGGCACAACCTCAGGAAGATCCTGGCCCGCCTCCGGGCTCTTTTGTACCTATTCGAAGGCGGCTTCAGGAAGGCTCTGGAAGCCCTCCTGGCCAAACTGGAGCACTCGATCAGCCCCCAAGAGGCAATGGCCTCCTGAAATCACAGTAAGGGGTTTTGCAGGGCCGACTAGGGGGCCTGCAGGTCAAAGCCTTCGAACTTCCCAGCCTCAAGGGGCTTTCTGCAGTAGCGGCAACCACTAAATTGGCCGAAATTCTTATGGGACAAGGAGATTCTCGGCGCATTCATATGAAAATGATTCGGGGCCGCATTAGGGACTCCGGCTCTGCCGGGGGATGTCTTACTTTTTTAGGCGCTCTAATCTGTAATTCTTTATAAGAGTTGCATCCTCATTCTGGGCGGCAAGGTTATACCACTTGTTTGCCAGCTTCATGTTTTTGGGCACCCCTTTGCCCTTTTCATACATCACGCCAAGCTTGACTTGCGCCCAAGGACTATTTTGATTAGCGGCCAGTTGGTACCACTTGATCGCTTCTTGATAGTTTTTAGTGGTGCCTTTCCCTTCGTCGTACATTTCTCCAAGATTGGACTGCGCAGTCGCAAACCCCTGATCGGCTGCCAGCACATACCATCTGACGGCTTCCTCGTGATTTTGCTCTACACCTTTTCCTAATTCATACATTTCACCCACCGCAGTTTGGGCAAACGCATTACCCTGCCCGGCGGCACGGCTGTACAACTCCAGGGCTTTCTTGTAATCCTGGGCTACGCCTTGGCCATTTTCATACAAGCTGGCAAGATTGCCTTGTGCCGTAGCGTCTTCTTGCGCGGCAGCAAGCTGAAGCCATTTAAATGCTTCTTCATAATCTTTGGCCACGCCTTGACCACGTAGATACATATAGCCCAGGAAACTTTGTGCAACCATGTTGCCTTCATTTCCTGCTTGTTTCAGTGCCGCCAATGCGGATTGCTCACCACTTTCGGCCTGATTGGCTAGTGACGATATCCTTGCCTGTTCATCGGTGTCAGGTGTGAGATCCGCTGCATACACATTCGTGGTAGCGATAAATATAATGGCAATGATTGAGAGTATTTTACTCATGAAGCACTCCATCTCTTTTGTTGTAATCGTGCCGCACAGCTCGTGATGCTCTCCCAAATCAAGCATAGCACCCCAGGTGCGGGTTGCTGAGCAGTGCGTGGTTCAAGTCCGGAGTGGTAAGGATAACTGGTGGAGCGTTTGATGAAGCTCGGCGTGGTTTCGCTGATCAGCCGCAGTCATCTCACCGGATCCTGGTGGTCGGCGACCTCGCCTGCACCGTATTCAACAATGGCTCCACAGCCCCGCTATCCTTCGGAAAGGCATGCCTCCGAAGTTGCCCATGGCTGCCCGGAAGTGGATCAGGGAGTAGCGGAAGCGCCGTTCGAGGCGCTCGGCCATGAACCTCCGTGTGCCGGATCAGGGGGGTGCGGATCGTGGTCCAGGCACTGGTAACGCATCGTGTTGCGGGCATAGCCTGCCAGTTCGCGAAGGAGGTCACGGTACCCACTGGCCATCAGTCCATTCTTGGTCCGCCTCCGCTTCCAGCTCAGGCCCTCCTCCTCGATCTTTCCCTGGCGGGCCACCACTACTTCAAGATCACCCGCGCCATGGTCGAGATGGACCGATTCATGCGAGGCCTGGAGCGGGTCCGCCACGCCCTCGAATCCCACGCCGGACTGGACTACCGGGAACGGGCCCTGGCCCACCTCCGGCGCCGCTGCCACCGCATCGACAGGACTTCCGAGCCTACGCCGAAGCCGGCCTTGCGGAGCTTTCCGCCAAAGCCAGGCTGGAATCCCCCCACACGGCACATACCGCCCGGTAATTCCGGCACGAGCCCTGCCGAGCCCTTCCCAGCATCAGGGAGGCAGGTATGATCCAACCCGTCAAGCTGGACAGTTCTACCCTTACCTGGGAATCCTCCCAGGGTGAGTCCGGTAGTGGGGACTTCTCCAGCATGCTGGCCAGCCTGGTGGGCCCGGGCCATGGCCCATCAAAGCCCCAGGCCAGCCGTCCTCAAGATGCACCGCCGCAGACGGAGCCTGCGCCCCAGCCCCCTTCGCAGGCAGTCGAGCAGGAGCCCTTCGCTCCAGACCTGCCGAGGCCCCTCATTTCGTCCCAGATTGCCCCCGCTATCCTTCGCGAGGAGTCTCCCGTGTCCATCCCGCCTGTCTGTTTCGGGCCGAGCGCGTATCGGTCCGGGCCCGTGTCTAGTAGGAGAGTAAACTCTGCCCAGTCCTTGGAGGCTTCTGCTGTCTGCACGGCAAAGCATGTCCACTCGGTCGACATTTCCCCGGCCGCGCGTGCGCTGTCAGCGCAAGTCGTGAGCCCCCCGGCAAGCGAGTCGTCGCTTCCGGGAGCGCAGAGCGCCTCTGGGGATTCGTTGCATAGAACGACGATCAGGCTGCCGAGCATGGAACGGGTCGAGGCGCTGAATCGCCATATCGACAGTCAGTTCTCGACTTTCCTTGCCGCGCATGGCATCCCCTCCGCTCCCGCCCGCATCCGCTATGACGAGCAGGGGAATATGGAGTTGCCCGCCGACTATCCCTATTCAGGGCAGCTCGAAGACGCGCTCAAAAGCGATCCCGATATGGGAGAGGACCTGCGCACCTTCAACGACTATCTGACGACTCTGGCTGACATCGCGCGAGGCACTTCCTTCGATACCGGAGAGCCGGCTGTTCTGCGCTTCTCTCTCGATGGGAGGCTGATTCGACGCGCCAGCGAAAAGTCCGTGAGCACGACATCCGGAATCAGGTCATTCCAGCCCTTGACCAGGTGATGAATGCCGTGGAGGTCAGCCTCCACGGCCTCCATGGATAACCCGACGTTCTGCGGTCCATGACTGTCTTCTCCTGGATCCTTGAGGCTTTGAGTTGATTACTCCATGTTTGACGGCGTTCTGCAGAGACACCGCCGCGAAGAGGCCGTACATCAGCGCGATGAAGTAGTAACCCTTCTCGTTGAGCTGTATGGTGGCGTTCCAGAGGCCGAGGAGGTAGGCCACGACGCCCACGGCGAGGGCGATCCAGGAGGCGATGAGGAAGGCGGGGGAGGGCTTGACGGTGGGTTCCTTGGTGCGTGCCATGGGGGAAACCCTTTGCCGTATGTGCGGCAAGAATTCGGCAAATTTGTCGGCAAATCACCCCTCATGGGGCCATACGGCTGCTCCCTCGATTTGTGTTAAGTTGGTGAAAATAGAACATGTTGTCATGCGTGTCGGTGTATGAATAAATTTGTCTATGTACAGTGAAACGCCCCGAGGCAGGGGCGTTTCGTGTGGGATGTTTTGGTGGGAATGCTTTGGTGGGGAAAGGGAGCGGGAGTCCCGTAGTCAGGACTGGAAAGGTGGAGGGAAAATAAGGTGGCGGGAAGCCCCGAAGGGCACCTCAATTACAAGATTAGCACTTGCAATGACTTTCGCTACCCTCTTCCGTAGATATCTTCCAGGCGCTCGATGTCGTTTTCGTCGAAGTGTCCGAGGCTGATCTCCATGATTCGCACGGGTCTGGGGTGGCCTGCTGGGCAGCTGAGGCGGTGGGTGACACCGGTCGGGATCCAGATCTCTGCGTTCCGATCCGGGGTCAGAACCTGTCCGTCGAGCTCCACCACCGCCCCATCATCCAGAGCCACCCAGAGCTCGCCACGCTGGGCGTGCCTCTGGAGGCTGAGCTGCTGTCCGGGATTGCAGACCAGGATCTTCACGGTGCACGGGGTATTCAGCACGAACTGGGAGAATCCTCCCCAGGGCTTTTCGGTATGGGACGTAGCGGGTCGCAGCATAATCATTCCTTCAAAGGAGATCGGTCCTACCCATGGCCTGCAGACGGTCCACGATGGTTTTGACCTCCTGGGCCCGATCCTTGCGGCAGATCAAGAGGGCATCGGCCTCATCCACGATGATGAGGTCCGCGAGTCCGGCCCCGGCGATCAGACGCTTAGTGCCGAAAACAGCACAATTGGTGGAGTCCAGAAGTAGGGCGTCACCCTCGACCACGTTGCCCTGGGCATCGGGCTGATGGAACTCCGTGGCCGCAGGCCACGAACCCACATCTGACCAGCGGAAGTGGGTGGGGACCACGGCCACTCGACGGGATTTTTCCATGAGGGCGTAGTCGATGGACAGCTTGGGCAGGCGGGCATAGGCTGCTGGCAGGGTTGATGGGGAGGCACCGGCCTTCACCCACTCGTCCAGGGGGGCCAGGGTCTCGGGGCAGTGGGTTAGGAACTCGCTCCGCAAGTCTTGGAGGGTCCAGACAAACATCCCCGCATTCCAATAATGCCGACCCGATTCCAGATACTGGATGGCCGTCTCCAGGGGGGGCTTTTCCCTGAAGGCTTTGACGGACAGGACCTCGCCGGTCCCATCGGTCTCGATGTAGCCGTACCCGGTTTCAGGATAGGTCGGCTTGATGCCGAAGGTCACCAAGTCGTGGCAATCAATGGCGTGGCGGACGGCGGTGCGGATATCGTCCAGGAAAAGTTCCCGGTCCCCGATCCAATGGTCTGCACTCAGCACGACCATCACTCCCTCGGGGGTTTTCCGTTCGATGGTGGCCAAGGCCAGGGCGAGACACGGGGCGGTGTTGCGCCCCTCAGGCTCAAGGATGATATTGTCCGCCGGAAGTTGGGGAAGCATGGCACGGCAGTCCGCCGCCAAATCGTCTGTAGTGACGACGTAAATGTTGGCCGGGTCGAAATCGGGGATCAGGCGGTTCACCGTCTGCTCAAGCATGGTCTCGCTGCCCGTCATGGCCAGAAACTGCTTAGGCCTTCTTGTTCTCGAGCGCGGCCAGAACCGCGTGCCCCGGCCACCAGCCATCACTACGGCAATCATGGGTCTTTCGCTTGTCATCAGCGTTTCCCCTTCTTTCGTACCTTAGCCTGTTTCGGTGCCGCTTTGGTTTTCCTGCCGAGCTTCTTGCTCTCAGCCTTCACGGCCCGACCCCGGCGGATACTCTTGCGCCGGGATACCTTGATGGTCCTGCCCCGGGAGCTGGTGCGCGCCATGTCCCGGACGTGGAGTTCGGGAGGCGGCAGCGGCGGAGGTTCGATGATGCCCTTTGGCACCGGGGGCAGGTCTCCTTCACTCAGGCCCTGGGCCTGGGCCCGCTGGGACCGGGCCTTCATGACGGGGTCCTCGACAGGGGGCTGGGCATGCAGGACGGCGCATGCCAGGGCCACGAGTCCAAGCGATCTGAAGAAGTTCATCCACACTCCCGGGAGGCATCCTGGGGACCAGGATACCCGCATCGGAAGGGACCGTCTGCGGCGAATCCGTCAGGGCTGGGGCGGCTTCTGAGCCCGAAGCTTGGCGAAGAATTCTGCGATGACCTCATCGGCTTCGTCCTTCACCTGGTCGGCCTCCTGAGCCTTGCGCTGGAGGATGTCCCGACCGGAGGAAGCCGAACGCTTGGTGGTCTCCTCGGCAGGGAGCAGATTGGTCAGGATGTATTCGGAGACGTCGATGAGGCGGTGTCCTACCTTTTCAAGCTTCTGTCGCACGATGTCCTGGTACTGGAAGAGATCGTACACGCCCTGGACGTTATAGAGACCGTTGTCCGAGTGGATCGCAATTTCCTCGAGTCGGCTGACCAGCTTGTCTCGTTCCTCGGAAGGGGGCAGGAGGCTGGAGAGGATTTCCTGGCAGTCCTTGGTGATGGACTGAATCTCTTCAAAGCTGTTCTGCACGACTTCAATCTGGCCAAGCACTCGCTCCGCGCCGCCCTCCTGTTCGTGGGCGATCTGGATAAGCTGGTCTGGAATGCCCTTTTCTTCATGTTTGCTGATGGGTTCAGACACAATGCCTCCGGATCCGACCTGCTTCCCACTCTATTATCGTGCAGGGGTTGATTAGCCTTGAAATTCGATACTACTTCACCTTGCTTTCAAACTGTGCCTGGACGCACTGATTATGGCCGGGAAATGTCGGGTTGGCCGCGATAACCTAGAGACCCAGCCAGTCCCTGGTGGTTTTGAGCCACCAGGCCCTTCGGAGTTGACATGTCCCACCCCTCGGCCCCGGTTCGGGAATCCATCCTTGAAACCTGCCAGAAGCCTTTCCCCGCTTCCGAGAAAATCCACATCACCGGTTCCCGTGCCGATCTCCGGGTGCCCATGCGCCAAGTGAAGCTGAGTCCCACCAGGGACTTCAATGGGGAACTCACGGCCAACGAGCCCGTGCGCCTCTATGATCCTTCGGGTCCCTACACCGATCCCGCCGTTGAGATCGATCTGGCCAAGGGGATGCCTGCCATCCGCCTGCCCTGGATCCTGGAGCGCGGGGATGTGGAAGAGTTGCCAGGGGCCACCAGCCACTACCGCCTCCAGCGTGAGGGGGACGCCACTCTGGACGCCATCCGCTTCCCCTCGATGCGCCGCCCGCTTCGGGCCAAGGCCGGGAAGTGCATCACCCAGATGCATTACGCCAAGCAGGGTATCGTCACGCCCGAGATGGAATACATTGCCATCCGGGAAAACCTGGGCCGTGAGGCCGCCAGCATCAAGAGCCGCATCACGCCAGAGTTCGTGCGGGATGAGGTGGCCAGGGGCCGGGCGGTGATTCCCGCCAACATCAACCACCCCGAGGTGGAGCCCATGATCATCGGGCGGAACTTCATGGTGAAGATCAACGCCAACATCGGAAACTCTGCTGTGGCCTCCTCCATCGAGGAAGAGGTCGAGAAGATGGCCTGG
The DNA here is from genome assembly GCA_017859955.1 of Holophagaceae bacterium. GTDB lineage: Bacteria > Acidobacteriota > Holophagae > Holophagales > Holophagaceae > Holophaga. The sequence goes on along the minus strand of JAFNAB010000001.1, from coordinate 64,144 downwards.
TCCATCCGCTGGGGCTCGGACACGGTCATGGATCTCAGCACCGGGGCCAACATCCACGAGACCCGGGAGTGGATCCTGCGCAACAGCCCGGTGCCCATCGGCACCGTGCCTATCTACCAGGCCCTGGAGAAGGTCAACGGCAAGGCGGAGGACCTGACCTGGGAGATCTTCCGGGACACTCTCATCGAACAGTGTGAGCAGGGGGTCGACTACTTCACCATCCACGCGGGTGTGCTTCTTCGCTACGTGCCCCTCACCGCCAAGCGCATGACGGGTATCGTGAGCCGGGGCGGTTCCATCCTGGCCAAGTGGTGCCTGGCCCACCACAAAGAGAACTTCCTCTACACGCACTTCGAGGACATCTGCCAGATCCTCAAGGCCTACGACGTGGCCTTCTCGCTGGGGGACGGCCTGCGGCCCGGTTCCCTCTACGACGCCAACGACGAGGCCCAGTTCGCCGAGCTGGATACCCTTGGCGAGCTGACCCAGGTGGCCTGGAAGCACGATGTCCAGGTGATGATCGAGGGCCCGGGCCACGTGCCCATGCACCTGATCCAGGAGAACATGGACCGCCAGCTCAAGGTCTGCCACGAGGCCCCCTTCTACACCCTGGGCCCCCTGACCACCGACGTCGCCCCCGGCTACGACCACATCACCTCCGCCATCGGTGCCGCCATGATCGGGTCCATGGGCACCGCCATGCTCTGCTACGTGACCCCCAAGGAGCACCTGGGCCTGCCCAATAAGAAGGACGTGAAGGACGGCGTGATCGCTTACAAGATCGCCGCCCACGCCGCCGATCTGGCCAAGGGCCACCCCGGTGCCATGGCCTGGGACAACGCCATGAGCAAGGCCCGTTTCGAGTTCCGCTGGGAGGATCAGTTCCACCTGGCCATGGACCCCGAGACCGCCATCGAATTCCACGATGCCACCCTGCCCCAGGAGGGCGCCAAGCAGGCCCACTTCTGCTCCATGTGCGGTCCCCACTTCTGCTCCATGAAGATCAGCCAGGACGTGCGCGAATATGCCCGGACCCACGGCATGAGCGAAGAGGAGGCCCTGAAGGCCGGTCTGGAGGAGAAGGCTCAGGAGTTCGAAGCCACTGGGGCCGAGGTCTACCGGGAAGCGAAGTAGTCAAAGGTCCCCTGGACCCTTCCACTGGAAGCGCCGTGTGCACGGGTACAACGGGCTCACACGCCGCTTCTGCATGAGTGATCACGGGTGAAGGCTGGCTCCGCGTGCTATCTCTGCCAGCGCAAATTCTGGGTCCCGTGCTGAAGGAACTGGATCAGCTGCTCGCCGATAATGTGATAGCGCTCGGTTGGCATGGGAATACTGATGACGCCAATTTCGCGGCTGGGGCCCATGATCGGCAGGGCGATGCCGATGGTGCCCATCTGGTGCTCCTCCAGATCAATGGCAAATCCTTGGTTCCGGATGGTCTCCAGCTCACGGTCGAGCCTTTCCCAGTCAGTGATGGTGTTCTTGGTCAGGGCGACAAGCTTCAGTTGGGTCCGCAGCGAATCGAGTTCTTCCTCAGGCAGGGCTGCCAACAGGGCCTTGCCGCAGGCCGTCGCGTGCAGGGGAAGCGAGGTTCCCATGGTGGTGACGGTGTGGATGGGATAGACACCCGGGATCAGGTCCACCACAACCGCCATCCCATGGGCCATGACGCACAGATAAACGCTTTCATCGGTTCTCCCCGCCAGCTGCATGAGCGTTGGCCGAGCGATCTTCGCGATATCGAAGGGGCGGATGTTCGAGGCGTACAAGGCCAGGGTGGGGCCGAGCCTGTAGGCGTTCGTGGAGGGGGAGGTGATGACAATATTCAGTTCTTCAAAGGTGTCCAGGATTCGGCGGACGGTGGAGCGGGGCAGCTTGACATAGTGCCCGATTTCCCGGATGGACAGCCCTTCCGGGTGGTTATTGAGTGCCATCAGCACATCGTTGGATCGAAAAAGGACTTGGAGCTTCTCGCCGTGTTTTTTAGTGGGTGCTGGACTTTTGCTTTTCAATTCCATGGTTCGCTCAAGCAGATGTGAGGGGCGATCTTAGGTGACGTTTAGTAATGAGCATAACGACTTTGCTAGGGCCACGAAGGGGCAGATGTGGACTGGCGGGGATCGAGGTTCGGGCTTCATTGGCGTGGGTGTCCTGATCCGCCGGGTGCAGGTGCCACCTTGACACTGGTTGGGGATGGATTTGGGGTTGGTCGGAGTTTTTTTTGCCAGGGTTGATGATCCAATTGTTACTATTTGTCTCTAAAGCATTGATCATATTGTAATATCACAACTCTGTTGTTGCATGATTTGGCTAAGGTTGATTTCTTAACTGTAGTTTTAATGCACATTGTAGTGCCAGGTGCAAGAATCGCCTGCCCGCCCCTTCGGCGAGAACGATGGAAGGGGGGGGAATTTGGCTTGAAGAAATGGCCGCATATCGGCCATATGTTGGCCAGAATGTGGTCAAAAAAAATCTTGCCTCGGAAAAGTCTCAGGGATAGATTTGGTACATCGATCCCACCAGGAGGTACATTCGCCGAATGTCATAAGACCGCTTCGAACTCAAAACACACTTTTTGTGAAGGGTTCCAGGTCGGAATTTCGTTGCCGAACGTATATTGCTGTATTTGCTAGTAAACACACTGGGTTTTTGGCTGTGAGGATTTATGTACAGTTTTCTTGTACACAAACACGGAAGTGATCCACCTCTTATGGGTGGAATCCCGAGCTCGCGCGCATCCCAAGGAGCAAATGCCACCCATCGGCCCCATCTGGAGAACAAGATATGAGGCAAATTGATGTTGGTAATATCGTTGATAATGCGAAATTCAACGGATTTTTTAAATCCATCCTTGCTATCTGTATGGCCACCACCATTTGTGATGGCTTCGATTTGAATATTTTCGGGCTCATTATTCCGAGCCTGATGAAGGACTGGCAAATCCAGCCAACCCAAATGGGCATCCTGGCCAGCTGGGGGATGTTCGGCATGATCTTCGGTTCTCTCGTATTCGGCCCTTTGGCGGATACCATCGGAAAGAAGCACGCGATTATGGTTGGCACGGCCATGTATATCGCGTTCACGACGGCCTGCGGATTCGTAAACTCCTTCACCGTTTTTGCCGTATTCCGGTTCCTCGCCGGATTCGCCCTCGCAGGCGTCTTTCCCCTCGCGGGTGTAATCGCCTCGGAATACTCACCCAAGGCTATCCGCAGCCGGGTGACCGTCTGGTCCACCTCGGGCATGGCCATCGGCACGGTCATCGCTGCTGTTGTGGGCATTGCCCTCATTGGGCCCTACGGCTGGCGCTCGATGTTCTACGTCTCTTCCATCGCTGTCCTGCTACTGATCGCCCAGGGGTTTTTCCTCCCGGAGTCCATCGCCTACCTCAAGCGCAAGGGCCAGAACAAGCAGATCGGCCGCATCCTCCAGCGGATCAGCCCCTCCTTCACGCCGACGGATGAGGATGACTACCAGCTGGCCAAGAAGGATCCCGGCAAGGGCACCGTCGCCAACCTTTTCAAGGATGGCTTTGCCAAGAACACCATCCTGTTCCTGTTGATGTTCCTCAGTAGCTACATCTTCATCTACGGCATCCTCATGTGGCTGCCCAAACTCATGACGATGAAGGGCTTCAGTATCAAGGGCGGCCTTTTCTTCACCATGACCTGGAACCTCGGTTTCATCCTGGGCATCCCCCTCTTCGGCTGGCTCCAGGACAAGTTTGGCGGCAAGCGGACCCTCCAGGTCTGCTGGGTGATCCTAGCGGTTCTCATCTCGATCCTCGGGTTCATCAATAACCCCTACCTGCTCACGGCCCTCCTCTTCCTCACCGGGGCCTGCCAGCACGGTTGCTCTGGAGCCCTGGGCTCCTACATCACGCAGTCCTATCCCGCGTCCTTCCGCGCCACCGGTGCCACCTGGTGCTACGGCGTGGGTCGCATCGGCGGCACCATCGGACCCATGATCGGCGGCATCCTCTTGGCCAAGAAGCTGCCTGTGGGCTACAACATGATGTTCTTCGCCATCTTCCTCATCATCGGGGCCATCCTGGCATCCTTCACGACGGATTTCTTCACCCAGAAGAAGTCGGTCGCCTAGCCTGAACAAGACTTGGAGCGCAGTCGAAATGGAACGCACAAATGAACAACTCTTCGAAGAGCGGCTTGGCCGCTACCAGGGAGCCATCGCTCTTGAACCCGTAGACCGCGTGCCCATTGCGGTGGGATCCAACACCTTCGCGGAGACCTATGGTGGGATTACCAAGCAGGAGGTCGTCTACGACCCTGCCAAGTGGCTGTCGAGCGAGATCAAGTTCTGTCAGGACTTCCCTGAAGTGGATGTGCTCCGCAACAACCGCTTCTGGGTCCCGCTCTACGACGTGGTGGACCTCAAGACCTACAAGTTCCCGGGACGCAACCTGCCCCTGGACGGTGCCCTCCAGTTCGTGGAGGACGAATACATGCGGGCAGACGAGTACGACGATTTCATCGCCTCACCCGCCCGCTACATGATGGAGAAGTTCCTTCCGAGGATCTTCGGGGAAATGGGGCAGGATTCCGCACGCTCCCACTTCGCCTTCCTCAAAGCTGGCTTGGCCCAGGCCAAGCTGGGGGAGGTCATGCGGAACCGCAGTATTCAGTTGCAGACCCAGTGTGGTATGCCCCAGCCCGCCACGGGCGCCTTCCTGGCTCCCCTCGATGCTCTGGGAGATGTCATGCGGGGCATGGTGGGCATCCTGAAGGACACCCGACGGAATCCGGACAAGCTACTGGAAGCCTGCGAAGTCATGACCCCCATCATGATCCGCTTTGCCCTGGCCACGGCGGACCCCTTCCGCCGCTACCCGATCTTCGTCCCGACCCACAAGCCCACCTTCATGTCCCCCAAACAGTTCGACACCTTCTACTGGCCTTCCTTCAAGAAGACCCTGGAGGGGATCATCGCGGCGGGCCACAAGGTGCGCTGCTACCTGGAGGGCGACTGGTCAGCCCACTGGCACCACTTCCTGGAACTCCCCAAGGGCAGCATCCTCCTGGATATCGATGATCCGGCCGACAACATCTTCAAGGCCAAGAAGGAGATCGGCCACCACATGTGCCTCGCGGGCGGCATCGCCAGCACCCAGTTCATCCTCGGCACCCCCGATGAGATGGATGCCCGGGTGAAGCGGCTCTGCGAGGAGTGCATGCCCGGCGGAGGGTACATCCTGAGCGGGAGTTGCTACATCCCCTCCAACACCAAGCCTGAGAACTACAAGGCCATGGTCGATGCGGCGATGAAATACGGTTGGTACGACCGGAACCTCAAACCCAAGCCCCAACCCCTTCTCCCCATCCTAGGGGGGGCCCCGGATATGGGCGACAAGGGTATGCTCACGCCCTGGTCCATGAAGAAGGCCGAGTTTGGCGGCATTCCGGGTGACGAGGTCCTCATCCAAAAGCCATGGGAGTCCATTGAGGATATGGCCTTCCTCTGGCTCTGGAACTGGATCTTCTGATACCTGGGTCATCCTGCTAGAAACGAAGGGGAGCGTCCCAGGGCGCTCCCCTTCGTTTCGGTTGGAGTCGTACTAGTTCAGCTTTACGCCCTGCCCGAGGCTGCCCTTCAGCCGGTAGACATAGGCGAGCACCTGGGCCACGGCTTGGTAGAGATCGGGCGGGATGGCTTTGTTCACGTCGACGCTGCGGTAGAGGGCCCTAGCCAGGGGGACATTCTCCACGATGGTGACGTTGTTCTCCTTGGCGATCTGCCGGATCTGGAGGGCGATGTGGTCCAGGCCCTTGGCGACGCACACCGGGGCAAGGGAACCCGGTTCATACTTCAGGGCTACCGCGAAATGGGTGGGGTTGGTGATGACTACGCTGGCCTTGGGGACTGCGGTCCGGATGCGGCGCATGAGGGCCGCCACCATCATGGATTTCTGCCTTCCCTTGATTTCCGGGTTACCGTCGGCATCCCTGGCCTCGTCCTTGACCTCCTGCTTGGTCATCTTCAGGTTGTCTTCGAAGGTGTAGCGCTGGTAGGCGAAGTCCACGGCAGCGATTACCAGCATGGCGAGCATGACGTTGCGGTAGAGGGCGAAGAGGGTGTCCTGCATGAGCGCGAGGGTCTGCCCCAGGGGTAGCTGGAGAGTGGACAGGATCTGCCCCATGCGGGGGCCCAGGACCCCGTAGGCGGCCCAGGCCATGATCCCGAACTTGGCCAGGCTCTTGATCGTTTCCATAAGGGATCTGAAGGAGAGGAGGCGTTTCATCCCGGAAAAGGGGTTGAGGCGGTCGAACTTGAGCTTGAGCATGCCGAAGGTCGGCTGGAAGCCGTGTTGGGCGAACTGGATGGCGAGGGCGATGAGCCAGTTCAATCCCAGGAAGGGGAGCAGGATGCGCAGGACGATGCTCAGCAGGTCGGTCCCAAGGCTAGACATGTTGCCGTCCATGAGATAGCTGGGGTCCGTGGCCTTCCGCAGGAAATAGGCCGTTTGACTGGTCAGGACCGTCAGGGTGCTCCCCCACAATCCCAGGAAGAGAAAGAAGTTGCCCCAGAGCAGGAGGGTTGCATCCATGTCCGGGACCTTCAGGATCATCCCGTCTTCCCGGGCCTTCGCCCGGCGCTTGGGAGTCGCCTTTTCGGTGCGGCCCGGTTCCTTCATGGGTGCAGCAGTCGCAGCGCGTTAAGGGGCGCGGCTTCGAAGAGGGGGCTCAGCCAAGGCCCCAGTTCACGCATGACAAAGCCCACGACCACGAGGCCCAGGGCGATCTTGAGGGGGAAAGTGAGCTGGATGAGCTGGAGCTGGGGCATGAATTTGGCGGAGATGCCCTGGAGCACGTCCACCAGGAAGAGGGTCAGGAGAACCGGGGCCGCCAGTTGCAGCCCCTTGACCAGGATCAGGCCGGTGACCGCCACGACTTCCTGTGCCTTGACGGGCATGCCCTGGCCCATGGGCAGGATGCGGTAGCTCTCCACCAGGGCCAGGATCATGGTGTGGTGCAGTCCCGAGGTGAAGATGAAAAGCATGGTGAGCTGCATCATGAGGGTGGCTGAAACCGAGACCGATTGGGAGGTCGCCGGGTCCATGATCTGCACGAAGGAGAAGCCCATCTGGGTATCCATGAGCTGCCCGCCAAAGGCCACGGCGTCCATGATCCAGGCCACCATGAGGCCCATCATGACGCCCGCTGCCAGTTCGGCGGTCATGAAGCCCACCGCATCCCAAATCCCCACCGGGAGAACCTTGGGAAGGGGCACCACCGGGGCGATGATCACGCTCATGAGAATGGCCAGGGCCGCCCGCATCACCACGGGCACCCGCTCCTGTCCCAGCCCGGGCATGGAGGCCATGAGCCCGGTCATGCGCATGAGTACCATGACCCACACCAGCACCCGGCCCTGGGTGAGGACCCAAGTGGCGGGGTTGGAAATGATCGTGTTCATGGGATGTTCTGCACGACGAAGTTGAAGTCCGTGAACATCTTGGTGGTGAATTGGACCATCACCCGCATCATCCAGGGAAAGCTGATGACGATCACGAGCATGACCGCCATGACCTTGGGCACGAAGGCCACCGTGGCGTCCTGGAGGCTGGTGACCACCTGGAAGATGGAGATGACCAGACCCACGGCCATGGAGACGATAAGGGCCGGGCCCGCCACATAGATGGCGGTCTGCACGGCCTCCCGGGCGATCTGGACAATGATGAGTTCGTTCATCCGGTGTACCCCCGCACCAGGGATCCGACAATCAGGTACCAGCCGTCCACCAGGACGAAGAGCAGGACCTTGAAGGGCAGGGAGATCACCACCGGGGGGAGCATCATCATGCCCATGCTGAGCAGGATGGAGGCTACGACCATATCCACGATGAGGAAGGGGAGGAAGATCATGAACCCGATCTCGAAGGCGGTTTTGAGCTCGCTGATGAGAAAGGCCGGGGCCAGCACTTCAAGGGGCACATCGGCCTTGGTCTGGGGGGCCGGGGCCTTGGCGATCTTGAGGAAGAGCGAGATGTCCTTCTTGCGGGTATGCCGGAGCATGAAGACCTTAAGGGGGGCCGCCGTACGGTCCATGGCCTGGTCCACCGACAATTCGTTGCGGTTCAGGGGCTGGAGCACTGTCTGATTGATCTCCCTGCCCACGGGCGCCATGACGAAGAAGGTCATGACCAGGGTCAGGCTAAGGAGCACCTGGTTCGAGGGGGCCGTCTGGGTGCCCAGGCCCTGCCGGAGGAAGTGGAGCACCACCAGGATCCGGGTGAAGCATGTGGCGGTCATGAGGATGGTAGGGGCCAGGGTCAGGACCGTGAGCACCAGCACGGCCTGGAGGGTGGAACTTAGGGCGGGCCCCTGGGGGGTCTTGCCAAAGTCCACGGTCACCGAGGGAAGGCCTGATTGCTGGGCGTGGAGGGCGGTACCCGCCAGGATCAGCAGCAGGAAGAGGGGCAGGAGGCGGAGGAGGCGCTTCATCGCCCTTCACCTTTCAGCCGCGCTTCCATTTCGCGGATAGGCATGGGGGCCTCCATGCTCAGGTCACGGTCCATGGCCTGGTCGAAGGTGGCGGCGGTGTTCACCCCGTCCAGCCGCGCCAGGAGGCTCACTCCCTGGGGGGTCATGGCGATGAGGAAATGCTCGTCATCTGCGCGCAGGATGGAGACATGACGTCTGTCCCCCAGGGCCAGGGTCTCCTCCAGCTTGAGGCGGGTGCCTCCGGTGCCCGGAATGTGCCGCACCCCCCACTTTCGGAAAGCCCAAAGACCGCCACCCATGAGGGCCAGGACGAAGACGGTGGAGCCGATGGCCCGCCAGCCCGACGGTTGGGAAGGGGGGGCGCTCTGGCCCTGCGTCGGTTTCCCGTCATCCAGGGTGAACTTCTGCTGCAATTCCTGTTGAGCCGGAGAGGGGGGTGGAGTGGGCGCCTCGGCCCAAAGTCCCATTCCCAGCAGCATTCCGAAACAGATCAAGGCACGGCGGACCACGACATTCTCCTGACAGCGACCCAGTCAGGAGCGAGGGTTATGCCAGGACTTACTGCAATTCATGGATGACTTTGGGGCACATGGCTTCAGCGGGGAGGGTGTAGACCCCAGCCTTCAACGGTGCCAGTTCCAGGTGGATGAAGTCCCGTAGGTCCCGGGTCCGTTGGGCGATATCCGTTTCGGGGCCGGGTATCAGGCGGAATTCGAGAGAGAGGAAGATCTCGTCAGGGTGGTTCACCACCAGCGCCACTTCACCGGGCCTAGGGACGGATCGGATGAACTTCGAAAGGGTTCCGAGCAGCAATTCTTCGGCGGGGCTTCCTCGCAGGACGGCTGGATGGAATGCCAGGCGAAGGGAATCGTAATCCATGAATGGCCCTATGCATGTGTGTCGTATTTGTCGCAGTTTGTCGGATTGTTTTTCGTGAAATTGATGTTTAAAACATTGAATACTCTAATTGGCGAGGTGGCCATCGTCAATTTGAATTGCAAATAATCGGCGTTTAAAAATGAATGCAGCGACATTTTGCTTGATCGACGTACCCGGTTTGCTACACCGATCTCATTCCATGGCGGAGGCCTGGGCGCCTTTCCGTTTTCCCATCTCGATGCCGTGGTAATTCAGCCTCCGATAGAGGGTGTTACGGCTTATGCCCAGTGCTGCTGCACACTTGGTGAGGCATCCCTTCTGTTGCATGAGAACGGACATCAGCTCGGTTTTTTCCTGATGATCCAGCTGCTGGCGAAGGGTGCCCGATCCCAGGGGCTGGGCCAAAGGGGGAGGGGCCGGGTGTTCGGGCGCAGGGTGGAGACGGGATAGGAACTCTTCCGGCAGGTGCTCCAGGGTGATCTGACTCCCATTGGCTGCGTGGGCGATGCGCTCCACGGCATTCTGGAGTTCCCGGACATTTCCGGGCCAGGAGTAAGCCTGAAGGGTTTCGACGACGGCCGGATCCACCACATGGGACAGTCCCTTGGGCTGGGGGGCCAGCTTGTTCAGGAATGCCTTTACCAGAAGGGGGATGTCCTCCAGGTGCTCCTTGAGGGAGGGCAGGGGGATGGGGGAGACATTGAGGCGGTAGTAGAGGTCCTCGCGGAGGGTACCCTTCTGGATGGCTCCCGGGAGATCCTTGTTGGTGGCGCAGATGATGCGGACATCCACGGCCAGGGGGCCCTCCCCGCCGATGCGTGTGATGGTGCGGTCCTGAAGCACCCTCAACAGGGCCACCTGCTGCTCGATGGGCATGTCCCCGATTTCATCCAGGAATAGGGTGCCTCCACTGGCCAGCTCGAATTTTCCGGGTCGGCCTCCCTTGTTGGCTCCTGTGAAGGAGCCCTCCTGGTAGCCGAAGAGCTCACTGGCGATGAGTTCCCGCGGAATGGCGCCGCAGTTCACGGCGATGAAGGGTCCCCCGGCCCGTCTGGAGCGGTTGTGGATGGCCTGGGCGAACATCTCCTTGCCGGTGCCGCTGTCGCCGGTCAGCAGGACATTGCTGTTGTTCTGGGAGGCCAGCTGTCCAAGCTGGATGGCCTTCTTCAGGACCTTGGCCTCACCCAGGATGTCCTCGAACCGGAAGGTGGCCTCGGCACCGCTGAAGCGGTTCACGAGCTGCTTGATCTTGTGGATGGGGTTGAAGAAGAAGACGCCCCCGATGACGGTGGAGGACTCATCCCGGATAGGGCGTCCGCTGGCCAGACAGTTGTAGCGGCCCCGACCCCAGTGGAGCTCCATCTCGCGGTCGTTGAATTCCACCCCCCGCCCCAGGAGGCCATGGATGGGGAGGCTGTCTCGGGTGAGATCGTCCATCCGGTTTCCCACCACATTGCGATTGGTGGTGCCCAGGAGCCGCTCGGCCACGGGGTTGATCTGGAGGATGATGCCATCCACATCCAGCACGATCACCGCATCGGACACCGTGAGGAGGATGCTGGAGAAGTGGTTGTCCAGCAGGACCATTTCATTGTGTTTGAGGCGGACCCTGAGCTCCCGTTCAACGGCCTTGGCCGACGCCAGGATCATTCCCAGGGTGTGGGCATGGGCCTCGGGAGCAGGCCCGACGAGGCTCAGAATACCCACCAGCTTCCCCCCCTCGCTGAAGATGGGGGCGGCGGAGCTCGTCCAGCTCTGCAGAAGGCGATGGAAATGCTCTGAGCCAGAGACCTGGAAGGGGTGGCCGTTGGTCAGGGTCATTCCGGCGGCATTGGTACCGAGGCTGGACTCGGCCCAGGAGGCGCCCCGGGCGAAGTGGCGGGTGCCCCGCAGCATTCTGGCATCCCCCACGGTCTCCAGCAGATGTCCGGTTTCGTCGAAGAGCAGAAGGACGAAGCTGGTGCCTGTGAGGAACTTATGCAGCTGGACCATGAAGGGGCGGGCATGTCGGATTAGTTCGGCCTTCTTCCCGATGAGGTCCAGGACCTCAGCATCCGACAAGTCGAGGGGATCGCCGAGGACCTGGGGGTCCAGACCCGCCGCTTGGCAGCGCATCCAGGAGGCTGCCACCTCAAGGCGGAGCTTGGACTCCATTTCCAGGTTTATTCCGGAGACTGGGGGCGGGAGCATCATGTCCCTCATTTGTTCTGGTTTGTACCAAGAATGCGCGGATCTGGTACGGAATTGAACAAAAAAATCCGAAGAGCGTTTTTTGTCGCCACCACCGGTCGTGTGGCTTCAAATGCCTACCTTGTTGGTATTGCCATTCTTTATACGTTCATCGCCGGGGAGAACCGGGTTTGGCATCCCTGTTGCCATCTCCCGAATCATCCTCAATTCCATTCTCACCATCCAGGCCCTGCGGCCTGCCACCCCCTTTGGAGGAGACCTGTCTATGAAGACCCCGGAAGAACTCCTGAACGAACGGCTGGACCGTCTCAAGAAGACCATCAGGCTCGAGAAGACCGACCGCACCCCCGTGGTGCTCATGGCTGACTCATTCTTTGCCAAGGAGCGAGGTCGAAAGATTGCGGATCTCTGCAAGGGCATAGATCTGGCCAGCGACATCATGTGTGAGTCTGCGGTGGCCCTGGGCGGCGACCTGGATGGCGTGAACTCAGCGTTCCCGGCCGGCCCCCTCTTCCCGCTGATCTTCATGACCAAGGTCAAGCTCCCGGGACGTGAGCTTCCCGACGATGCCCTCTGGCAGCTGGACGAGCGTGAAGTGATGACCCAGGCCGACTACGACACCATCCTGGCCGGGGGCTGGAACAACTTCATGCCGGGCTATGTGATGGGTCGCCTTGGCGTCGATCTCCCGACTCTGGGCGCGGATCTGGCCAATGCGGGCACCGCGGTCCAGAAATTTGAAGCCAACGGGATGTATGTCTATTCCGAACTGGTGACCATCACCGTCAACGAATACCTGAGCGGTGGCCGCTCCATGGGCAAGTTCATGCGGGACATCTTCACCATGCCCGACAAGGTGGAAGAGGTCCTGAATGTGATCCAGAAGGAGAACCTTGAACAGCTCCGCGGCATGATCCGCGCGAGCAAGGGCAAGTCGCCGGTGGTCTTCGTGTCCCCGGCGCGCGGTGCCAGCGAGTTCTACTCCCCCAAGCTATGGGAACGCTTTGTCTTCCGGTTCATCAAGGAGACGGTGGACATGGTCAATGAGGAGGGGTACGTCTGCGATATCCATGCGGATGGCAACTGGGAGCGGGATCTTGACTACTTCCGGGCCTTCAAGCCAGGCTCCGTCATCTTCGAGTCCGACGGTGTGACGGACATGGCCAAGATCCGCGAAAAGCTCGGGGGCCACGTCGCCATTAAAGGGGATGTTCCGGCGGGCATGCTGGTCCTGGGCAATCCTGACCAGGTCCACAAATACTGCACCGACATGATCAAGGCCAACGGGCCCGGCTTCATCCTCTCCTGTGGCTGCTCCTGCCCCCCGAACGCCAAGGTGGAGAACGTCAAAGCCATGATCTCGGCGGCGACCGGTAAGTAGTCCCTATATCACCCGGCTGCGAGGGGTTTCTGTCAGAAGCCCCTCGCGATTGGGCGTGCTGAAACCGTCGAATGGGCTTCGGATCGAGTTCTGGTTCGCGCTGTGGCCATTTGACGAAGGAGACCCCTTAGAGTCTCGGGGGTATGGAGCAGGGTAAATGAAGAAAAAAATCTTGATTGCTAGTGCGCTTGCCTTGTTGAGCTTCCTTCAGCTTGGGGCCGTCGCCACGGCCCCGGTCCCCCTGGCGGACAGCCACAAGGCCAAGGGCATGGCTTGCGAAGATTGCCACGGCAAGGGGCCCAGGAAACCCGTGGAGGCGGCCCAGTGTTTTCAGTGCCACGAGTCTTACGCCAAGGTCGCGGAACGGACCAAGGGCCTGAAGCCTAATCCCCACGACAACCACATGATCGACCTTGACTGCGGCTTCTGTCACAAGGGCCACAAACCCTTCGAGCTGTACTGCAGCACCTGCCATATCGATCTGAAATTCGAACGCAAATAACCCAACTCCAAGGAGGAGTCATGACACGCATTTCTTCAGTGGGACGGCTGGTCGCTCTGGCGGTGGCCGGTGTATGGGGCTTCGCCGCCCCGGCCTTTGATACCCAGACCGATATCGTGGTAGTGGGTTCCGGTGGTGCGGGGCTTTGCGCTTCCCTGACCGCCGCCGAGGGGGGCGCCAAGGTGGTGCTTCTCGAGAAGAACCCCTTCCCCGGTGGCACCTCCAACGCAGCGGAAGGCATCTTCGGCGCCGAGACCGAGATGCAGCGGGAACAGCTCATCCTCAATACCAAGGATGAGGTCTTCCGCATCGAAATGGAGGATTCCAACCACTGGCAGGGTAATGCCCCCCTGATCCGGGCCTATATCAACGAATCCGACCGGACCTTCTCCTGGCTCCGCCGCAAGCAGGGGGTGCCCTTCGTCACCACCGGGACCACGGCCCCGGAGGCCAGGGGACTGCGCACCTGGCACCTGATCGAGGGCAAGGGCCACACCCTGGTGAAGGTCCTCTTCGGCAATGCCAAAGCCAACAAGAACATCACCATCATGATGCAGACCCCCGGCCAGGAACTCATCATGGACGGCAAGAAGGTCGTGGGCGTGGTGGCCAAGGACAAGACGGGCAAAGCCATCCGCATCGGGGCTGGAGCCGTGATCATCGCTACCGGCGGTTATGCCGAGAACCGGGAGTGGGTCACCAAGTACTGCGGGGATGCCGGCGCTGGGGCGGCCGTACCCTTCAACAAGACCGGAGACGGCATCCGCATGGCCATGGAGGCTGGTGCGGCGGTGGAAGGCATGTCCCACATGCAGTGGTTCCCGGCCGCCGATCCCAAGACCACGCCCTTGACCGTGAGCTGCCTCGGCTGGCAGCCCACCAACATCCTGGTGAACAAGCGGGGTGAGCGATTCTGCAACGAAGAGATCCTCCGCAACTTCAGCATCGCCGGTAACGCCATCCGTCGTCAGGGCTTCGGCTGGAGTATTTTCGACGAGACCATGCGTCAACACGTCAAGAACGATGGTCCCGACTGGGGCATCGGGGTGCTGGTCCAGCACGCCGTTCCCATTCCCAAGCTGGAAGAGGATTGTCAGACAGCCCTCAAAGGCAAGAACTTCGTGGAGGCCAACAGCCTGGATGAACTGGCCACCAAGATGGGGGTTCCTGCCACCACCCTGAAGGCCACCATGGACTCCTATTACCGCGCGGTGGATACCCACTACGATGCGGATTTCCTGAAGCCCAAGGAAATCATGCGCAGGTTCAGCGGCAAGCTCTACGCCGTCAAGCTGGATCCCTACTACCTGACCTCCCTGGGGGGCGTCACCGTCAATCCCAAGCTTCAGGCCCTGGACAAGAACTGGGACGTGATCCCCGGTCTCTATGTGGTGGGCAATGATGCCGTGGGTGGTCTCTTCGGCGACACCTACCCCCTGGACGTTCCGGGAACCACATACGGGTTCGCGGTCAATTCCGGGCGCATGGCCGCTGCAGCTGCCTTGAAGGCCCTCGGGAAGTAGGACGTTGGCAGCTAAAGGAGGGGCCCGTCTCTGACGGGCCCTTTCTCAATCAGGGGAGTTCCAGCACCATGGCGGTCTCCCAGCGGGCCTGGACGCCGAAGACCTCCAGGATGAGCTCGGGGGTGAAGACGCTGTCCGGGGCGCCGCAGGCCCGCAGGTCGCCATTCTTCAGGACCAGGACCTGGTCCATGAAGCGCACCAGGCGCAGGTCGTGGACGGACATGAGGACCGTGGCCCCCTGGTCGGCGAGCTGACGGCCAATGCGCAGGACCTCCAGGGCATGGCGGGCGTCCAACTGGCTCACGGGTTCGTCCCAGAGCTGGATGGGGGCTTCGGTGGCCAGGGCCCGGGCCAGGAAGACCCGCTGGCGTTCGCCACCCGAAAGGCGGGTGACCGGCCGCTGGGCCAGATGGCAGAGATCCAGGCGCTCCAGGACCCGGTCCACACCCTGGTCTTCGTCGTCCCAGGCATAGCGCCCCTGGACCACCACATCCCGCACGGGGAAGGCGAACTCCGCATGGGACTCCTGGGGGAGCCAGGCCAGGAGGCGGCCCCGGTCCAGGATGGGGATCTTCCGGAGGTCGCGGCCCTGCCAGTGGACCCTGCCCTTGGCGGGCAGGAGACCGGCCAGGGCCTGGAGCAGGGTGGACTTGCCTGCGCCGTTGGGCCCCATCACCGCGGCGAGGCAGCCCTTGGGCAGCGCCAGATCCAGCGACTTGAGGCGCTCTCCCACGGTCAGGCCCGTGGCTTCAATGGCCATCATGCCCGCCTCCGCAGCAGGTAGAGGAGGAAGGGGCCACCGGCAATGGCTGTGACCACCCCCAGTCGCATCCCCGAAGAGAGGTAGCGGGTGGGAAGGTCGCAGATGAGCACGAAGGCCGCACCGCCCACCATGGAAAGGGGCACCAGCTGGCGGTGGTCCGGGCCGAAGAGGAGCCGCAGGAGGTGGGGCACCACCAGGCCAACGAAGCCCACGACTCCTGCCACGGCGGTGGCCAGGGCGGTAAGGATGGTGGAAAGGGCGATGAGTTCCCAGCGGAGGCGCTTGACGTCCACCCCCAGGCTCTGGGCGCTGGCCTCTCCAAGGGAGAAGATGTTGAGGCGCTTACCCAGGGGCAGCATGAGGAGGCAGCCCAGGACAATCCCGGGCAGACCCATCCAGACGTGCCCCCAGGTGCGGTTCTCGATGCCCCCCATGAGCCAGAAGAGGATCTGTCCGCTGACCTGGAACTGGCCTGCGGTGAGGCTGAGCAGGAAGCTGGTGACGGCCCCGAAGAGGGCGTTGAGGGCAACGCCCGCCAGAAGAAGGTGCTCGGTGGTGGCCCCGCGGTGGGCCAGGGCCATCACCGCCCCAGTGGCCAGGAAGGCCCCCAGGATGGATGCGAGGGGCACCGTGAAGAGGGAGGCCTGTCCGATGCCGAAGGCCAGCACCAGCACGGCCCCCATGGCCCCGCCGCTACTGACTCCCAGGAGGCCGGGGCTGGCCAGGGGGTTGCGGAAGAAGGCCTGCATGGCCACGCCGGAAGCCGCCAGGCCAGCACCTGCGACCATGCCCACCAAGGTTCTGGGCATGCGGACATCCCAAAGCACCGTGCGGGTCAGTTCATCCCCCCGTCCCGTCAGGGCCAGAAGGATCTCTCGGGGGGAGAAGCCCATCTCGCCAATCCCCAGGGAGGCAAGGATCGCCACCAGGAGGACCAGGGTCAGGAAGAGGGTGGGAGCCGGCCAGCGCTTCATCGGAAACGCTCAGGATGCAGGGCTCGGGCCATCCATTCGTAGGCATCCACCCGGGTGTGGGTGGTGCTGGCCAGGAGGGCTCCGGGGATGAGGATGAGGTTGCCGTACTTCAGGGCTGGCAGGTATTTGTAGGGCGGGGTCTGGCGCAGGATGGAGGCCAGGTCCTTTTCCTCATCCTTGGGGCCCACCAGGACCTCGGGGTTCCAGCGGAGTACCTGTTCCGTGGGGATGGGCTGGTGCCCCCTGAGGCCAGCTTCGGCGGCCACATTGATGGCTCCGGCATGAAGGCAGATGTCATGGAAGGTCGTGTCCGCCCCCGCCACGAAGGGGTAGACGGCGGCGGACATCACCCGGCGGGGCTTGACCCCGGCCAGGCGACGCTCCAGTTCGGCTACCCGGGTCCGGGTCTGCTGGATGATGGCCTCGGCCCGCTCCGGGTGGCCCATGGTCTGGCCCAGACGCCGCAAGTTGGCGTAGGCGTCCTCCAGGGACTCGAAGCGGTCGAAGAGCATGAGCTTGATGCCGGAGCGTTTGAGCAGCTCCACCACTTCGGGCCGGGAGTAGTTGGTGACCAGCACCAGATCCGGCTTGTAGCGCAGGATGCTCTCGGCTTCGCTGTCCCGGATCACCGGGAAGCGCTGGTTCTCCTTGGCGTGCACGGAGAATTTCGGATCCCGGCTGAGGTGGCTCAGGGCGGCGATCTGCCCCGGATCCGCCACCGCCAGCAGCAGGTCATCCGTGCCCACTGTGTGACTCACCACCCTGAGTGGCCGCCCCCAGAGGAGGGCGGGCATCAGGGCGAGGAGGCAGAGGAGGCGTTTCATATCTAGAAACGGTAGCGCAGTTCCGCAGTGGCGCTAGGAGACTGTGCCGGATAGCCGTAGACCTGGGAGGCATCGTTCCGGAAGTCGTTGACCCGGGACATCCAGGCTTCCTTGTTGGCGTGGGGCTGCATCAAGTTGTCGCCCCTCAGGATGAAGGTCAGGTTCTTCTGGACGGCCCAGGCAGCGGAGAGGCTCAAGTCGTTGTAGTGGGTGCGGTAGGCGAAGTTAGGCGTGTAGGCATAGGTGACCGGATCACTGCCTCCGGCTTCGTACTGGGAACCGGTCCAGGACCAGCGTGCGTCCAGGCGCACATCCCCCACAACGCAATAGGTGGCCAGGCCCAGGCTCTGGAAGGGGCGTCGGAGCACGGCGGAGGAGGAAAGTTGCTGACCTTCAGCCGCGCCGGTGTCCCGGGCTTCCTGGTTCCGGTAGAAGCCCGTGAGGCCGCAGTGCTTGGATTCGTAGCCACCGGAGATCTGGGCGGATTGGATGCGGATGCCCCTGCCGTTCAGATAGATGCCGGAAAGCCAACCGCCCCAGGATTCCACCGGGACGCCGCCGTTCCCATCGTAGTAGACCAGGCTGGAGAAGAGGGTCCTGGAGAGTTCCAGCTTGGCCTTCCAGGGGCCCTGCTCATAGCTGGCCCCGGCCTGGACAAACTTGCTCTTCTCGTTCTCGAGGGCTTCGCCGCCGTAGCGAGCGTTGAAGATGGAATGGTAGAGCTGGGGGTTGCTGAAGCCCCAACCGGCGGAACCATAGATGCGGAATCCGGCGGGCAGGAGCAGGTTGAAGCCCCCCTTGCCGGTGTACTGGGAGGAGGCGCGCTCGATGCTGTTCCCATCGGAATCGATGGGGACATTCTGGGTGTCGTGCTCCCAGCGGACAGAGCCCACGAGTCGCAGAATCGAGGCGATCTCCACCTGGACATCGGTGGTGGTGGCGAAGTGTTTGTCCTTGCCCACCAGGGTTGCCGTGCCGTCGAGATCCGGCGCCTTGGCCAGGGAGTCGAGGGCTTCCATGGACACGTTCAGGGAAAAGATGCGGGTGGGATCCCAGGTCAGGTTGCCCGTGGCCTGCTTGTTGCGGCTGAGGAAGGGGACCGGGGCGGCCCCGGTGTACATACCGGGTTCCCACCGGTTGAGTTCATGACCGCCGAGGGTGACGGAACCCTTGAGGGTGGGCAGGATGACAGCCTGGAGGGAAGCGCTCAGCACCTGGTCCCGGCTACGGGTTTCGCGGGTCTCGTCGTAGTAGGAGTCCGGGTACCGGGAGGTTCCGATGGAGGCATAGACGATGGGGACCGGCGTGCCGGTATAGGCGTTCCGGTAGCTCAAGGTGGCCAGGCCCCAGTTGTCGATCTGCTGTCCGCCGCCCAGGAAGATTCCGGTGGAGCGGTAGTCCAGTTGGGATTCGAGGTTGGAGTCCTGCTGCTGGAGATCCACGCTGGTGCGGACCCAGCCACTCCCCCAGCTGTAGGCCGGGGCGAAAGTGGTGCCCACGATGCCTTGGGTGCCGCCCTTCAGGCGGAAATCGCCGCTGAAGCCATCCTTGGTGGAACCAGCCGAGTAGAGCGCCACTGTGCCACCCATCGCGCTGGAACCGAAGCGTGCCGAGCAGGGCCCCTGCTGGATTTCCGCCCGGTCGATGCCGACCAGGTTCACCAGGCTGGCGTTGGCTCCCACCAGGCCGGAGGCGTCGTTGACCCGGATCCCGTCCACCATCACGGCCACATCCTGGGGGCGGGCGCCACCCAGCATGAAGGAGGAGGTGCTGCCGATGCCGCCCGTGCGGCTCACCTGACCCGGGAAGACGGCCTGCAGGAGGTCGGAAAGGTTGCTCGCGCCGATGGTTTCGAGCTTTTCCGTCGTCACCACCGTCACAGGATTCGGGGTCTTCACCAGTTCAACGGGGCTGGCCTCAGCGGTCACGGTCACCGTGGCGCTGGCTTCAGCCTTGGTCTTGGGCGCCTCGCCTTCGTTGGCGGCGTTGGCTCCCATGAGCGTCGCCCCCAGGGCGAGCAGCAGTGCAATTCGGGTCTGGCCCATCTCATGCCTCCACGCATGGGTCCGTGGAGTGGAGGAAGGGGGCAGAAGCCGCCGTCCCTTCCCGCTCCCACGGCGGGTGTTGGGGAATGCTGGATCGGTCTCCGGGCTCGCACGCGACGGGTCCTTTTCAGGCCCCCTGAAACCTTCCCGGGATCGCAGTCCCAGTGGTTCCGGATTAGTCTCCCGGCTTGCGCCGAGGTGCATACCGTTGCGGGGCAGCACAGGTTTCGCACCTGTTTCCCGTTAACCAGCACGTGTTGTATGACCAGAATTCCACGAATCGGGTTCCAAGGCAAGGAAGGGGCTTGCCCTCTCGTCGGACTACATCTAAGCAGTCCCATGGGTAGACTTTCGATTCTGGGAGGGACGACATGCAGCGGATTCTGGGCGCCGAGCCTTTCCTGATCGCCGATGGTGCCATGGGTACCTACTTCACCCAGCTCACGGGGGAGGACAGCGGCGCCGTGGAGAGGGCGAACCTGGACCGCCCGGAACTGATCCAGGGCATCCACGCCGAGTACATCGCCGCCGGTGCCCGCCTCATCCGCACCAACACCTTCGGAGCCAGCAGTCTCGCCCTCGGGTGCTCCCGGGACGAGGCTGCTCGCATCCTCCGGGCCGGGGTGGCGATCGCCCGCCGGGCCGCCCAGGGGACCGGGGTGCTGGTGGCGGCCAGCGTGGGCCCCATCCCGGAGTTGAGCCTGGACGGGGGGCCAGTGGACACGCAGGCGGAATACCGCTTCATGGTGGACACCCTCCTGGAAGAGGGTGTGGAGCACTTCGTATTCGAGACCTTCAGCAGCCTGGAGCCCCTCAAGGAAGTCACGGCCTACCTTCGGAAACGCTGCCCGCAGGTCTTCGTCCTGGCCCAGTTCGCCACGACGCCCGAAGGCCTGAGCCGCAAGGGCGTCCCCAACGAGCGGCTGATCCTCGAGCTGAAGGCCCTCGGCACCCTTGATGCCTACGGCTTCAACTGCGGGATCGGGCCCACCCACCTCCTGAGGACCCTGCAGCGGCTGGATCTGGGGGAGGACCTGGTCTCGGTCATGCCCAATGCCGGTTACCCCGAACTGGTCAACGAGCGCACCATCTACCACCCCAATCCCGCGTACTTCGCCGAACGGATGAGGGATATCCACCGCCTCGGGGCCCGGATCCTCGGCGGTTGCTGCGGGTCTACCCCCGCCCATATCCGGGCCCTGGCGGAACTGATGGGTCGCGCTCCGGTGGAACGGGTGGCCTTCCGGGGCGCCGAGATCCAGGTAGCCAAGCCCGCCGCCGCTTCCAATGCCTTCGCGGAAAAGCTCCAGCGTGGCGACTTCGTGGTGGCGGTGGAGCTGGACCCCCCCTTCGATACCGATGCCAGCAAGCTTATGGAGGGGGCCCGGCGCTGCCGGGAGGTGGGTGTGGACCTCCTGACCATCGCCGATTCCCCAATGGCCCGGGCCCGGGTGGATTCCCTCGCCATGGCCGCCAAGGTACAGCGGGAGGTGGGCATCCAGACCATGCCCCATGTCTGCTGCCGGGACAAGAATCTGAACGCCCTCAAGTCCGGCTTCCTGGCGGGGCACATTGAGGGACTCCGCAACCTGCTGGCGGTGACGGGGGATGCCATCCCGGCGGGGGACCGGGCGGAGATCAAGGCCGTCTTCAACCTCAACTCCTTTCGGCTCATCGAATTCCTGGCCGAACTCAACCGGGGTCCATTCCAAGGGGATCCCTTCCTCATCGGGGGGGCCCTCAACCTGAACGCGGCCAACCGGGACGCCGAAGTCGCCCGCATGGCCACCAAGGCCGCCCGGGGGGCCACCTTCTTCCTGACCCAGCCCATCTATTCCCAGGAGGTGGTCGACTATCTGGCGGTCATGCCCAGGCCCGAAGGGGTCCGGATCCTCGGAGGCATCCTGCCCCTGGTGAGCTACCGCAATGCCCAGTTCCTGAACAATGAGATGCCCGGCATCCAGGTCCCCCAGGCCTCCATCGAGCGTTTCCATCCGGATATGCCGAAGGAGGAGGCGGAGGCCGTCGGAGTCGAGTTGGCGGTGGAGACCGCCCGGCGGCTCAGGCCCCACGTGGACGGATTCTACTTCATGACCCCCTTCAACCGGGTCGGGATGATCGCAAGGATCCTGGAAGGATGCCGATAACCGCCAAAGTTGTCACGGCAACCCAAAGCTTCGATTTCCCTTTTCCATCCTGCAGCGGTACTCCTTAGTCTGGAAACTCAACCGACCAGGGAGAAGGTGATGTCGCTTGCCAGTAAAGAAGCCAAGTGGGTCTATGCCATCTGCATGGTGACCTCCTTTCTTGTGCCATTTATGATTAGCTCATTAAACCTGGCGATGCCATCCATTGGCCTCGCCTTCCATGGCAGCCAGTACCTGCTCAACTGGGTCGCGGCCTCCTTCCTCCTGGTGACCGGGTCCCTGCTGCTGCCCATGGGCAAGCTGGCGGATCTGACGGGGCGGGTCAGGATCTTCAAACTGGGACTCACCTTTTTCCTCATCGGTTCGGTCGCTTCTGTCCTCGCGCCGACGATCCTTTGGCTCATCGCCTTCAGGGTCGTGCAGGGTATCGGGGCCTCAATGATCTTTTCCACCGCCGTGGCCCTGCTGACCGTGGTCGTGCCTCCCCAGGAGCGGGGAAAGGCCATGGGGATCAATGTGGGCATCGTCTATTTTGCCTACTCCGCAGGCCCGATCCTGGGAGGTGCGATCTGCAGCTGGTTCGGGTGGCAGGGGATCTTTGTCTTCCTGGCGATCATCGCCCTGGCGGTATTGGTCATGACGCTTCTGAAACTCCATGGGCCCTGGACCAGGCCCGGCTTCTCCCAGATGGACCCCCTCGGGAGCCTGCTTTGCATCCTGGGCCTGGTGTTCTTCCTCTATGGGTCCAGCAGTCTTTCGCTGTCTTCGGCCTATTGGGGCCTCACATTTCTCGGGTTGGCCCTCCTGGTGGCCTTTGTGGTCCATGAGGCAAAGGCGGCCCACCCCATCCTCCCCATCAGCCTCTTTACGCACAACCGGGTCTTCGCCTTCTCGAACCTCTCGTCGGTGATCAATTACAGCTCCATCTTCGCCATGCCCTTCCTGCTCAGCTTCTACCTGCAGACGGTTCGCGGGGTGCCCCTGCGTTCTGCGGGGGGAATCCTCCTGGTGCAGCCTGTGGTGATGGCGATCCTCTCGCCCATCGTCGGCAAGCTATCGGACCGCATCGAACCCAGGATCCTCTCCTCCCTCGGCATGGGGGTCAACACCGCGGGCCTCCTGATCTTCGTGTTCCTCGGGGAGGGCTCCGGCCTGGCTTTGATCATGGCCAACCTAGCCTTCATCGGCCTGGGTTATGCCCTCTTCTCCGCACCCAACACCAACGCCATCATGGGCTCGGTGGATCGCAACCAGTACGGTGTCGCCTCCTCGGCCATGGGCACGGCCCGGGTGGTGGGCCAGGCCTTGAGCATGGCGATCGTCTCCCTGATCACCACGCACTTCGTGGGCGCCCGGACCGTGGGAAGCGCAGGCTACTCTGGGCACTTCCTGCTGGGGATGAAGGCCAGCTTTATTGTTTTCGCCATCCTGAATTTTGTCGGTGTCTTCGCCTCCCTGGCCCGGGGGGCCGCGCGGAAGGCAATGCCCCTCGCTGTCTGAGTCATACCTCTATAGACGAGGCTCCTGTTGCAGCGTAGCGTTATAGATCCGGCATATACGGATCTCGTACTGGGGTGCAGGGCATGAAGAAGCGCTGGTGGATTCTTGGAGCCGCGGCTCTCGCGGTGGTAGTGGGGGCTGTGCTGGTGCGCGCCCATGGGAAGGACAAGGGGGGCGAGCAGGCTTCGCCCTTCCGCCTCTCCAAGGTCCAGGCTGAGGACCTCCAGGTGAGTGTCCGCGAGGTGGGCGTGGTGGATCCCGTCAGCAAGGTGGACGTGAAGGCCTCCGTATCCGGACGCATCGTGGGTCTCAAAGTGCGGGAGGGGGACCAGGTGCAGGCCGGTTCCGTCATGGCCGAGGTCGAACCCGATGTGAACCAGGCCCAGAGCCTGTCGGATGTGCAGGGCAGCGTTGCCCAGGCCCGACTCAGCTTCCACAACGCCGATAAGGACTTTCAGCAGCAGGCCGCCCTCTTTAAAGAAGGGCTGATCTCCGAGCAGGCCTACCGGGGTGCCAAAACCACCCGCGATCTCGCCCAGGAAAACTACAAGGCTGCCCAGACCCGCTACCAGATCGTCGAGGACCGGGGCATCCCCATCAGCGGCAACGCCAGCACCCAGCGGGCCCGGGTCACCAGCCCCATGAATGGCGTGGTCATCAAGAAGGGCGTGGAGCTGGGCGACACCATCACCAGTGGTGTGAACAGCTACAGTGCGGGCACCGTGGTCTTCACGGTGGCGGATCTGGCCTCCCTCATCATCCGCGTGAACCTCAACGAGGTGGATATCGCCAAGGTCAAAGTGGGCCAGGAGGTCCGCGTCAGTCTGGATGCCTATCCCCAGAAGACCTTCACGGGCAAGGTGCGCTTTGTGGCCCCGGCCGCCAAGGTGGTGGAAAAGATCAAGGTCTTCGAGGTCGAAGTGGCCCTGGACACTCTCGCCGAGGCCTTCCGGACCGGCATGAGCGCCAATGTTGAGATTCTGGGGGAGCGCCGCAGCAAGGTCCTCTCTGTGCCCCTGGAGGCGCTGCAGCGCAAGGACGGGCAGCCGGTGGTCTACCGCCTGAAGCCGGGTATCAGCAAGCAGGCCACGGACCTGGCCAAGGCCGGGCTCCAGGGCAGGGGCAAGTTTGTGTGGCTGGCGGATCACTGGAAGGACTACTTTGAGGTGGTGCCGGTGAAAGCCGGGGTGGCGACCCTGGAGCGGGTGGAGATCCTGGAAGGCCTCAAGGCCGAGGATCAGGTCTGCCTGGAGGACCCGACCCGCAAGAAGGTGGAAAAGGATGAGGACAACATCTGATGTCCCCGGTCATCCAAACCCAGCGCATCACCAAGGTCTATGGCAGCAACAGCAACGCGGTCCATGCCCTGCGGGGGATCGACCTGGAGGTGGCGCGGGGGGAGTTCCTGGCCCTCATCGGGCCGTCGGGTTCCGGGAAATCCACCCTCATGGCCATCCTGGGCTGCCTGGACCGCCCCACGGATGGGATCTACAAGCTGGACGGCGTTGAGGTCCAGGGTCTCTCGGGAGCGGAACTGGCGGCCATCCGGAACCTCAAGGTGGGTTTCGTCTTCCAGGCCTACAACCTCCTGCCCAAGGCCACCGTGCTCCGGAATGTCGAGCTGCCCATGCTCTACGCCGGGGTGGGGCGGCGGGAACGGAAGGAGCGGGCCTTGACGCTCCTGGAGCGCGTCGGGCTCCTGGACAAGGCCCAGAAGCTGCCGGGGGAACTCTCCGGGGGCCAGAAACAGCGCGTTTCCGTGGCCCGGGCCCTGGCCAACAACCCGGCCATCCTCCTGGCGGATGAACCCACGGGCGCCCTGGATTCCAAGACCGGCTCCGAGATCCTGGAGCTCTTCCGGGAGCTCAACCGCCAGGGCAATACCGTCATCCTGGTGACCCACGATCAGGGCATCGCCCAGCAGGCGGCGCGCCGGGTCGTGATCCGGGATGGCGAAATGGCCGAGGGGGCCTGATGCTCAGCGGGGCCTTCCGTCAGCGTTTGGAGGAAGCCTGGGTCGAAATCCGGGAGAACCTGGGGCGCTCTGTGCTCCAGGCCATTGGCGTGGTGCTGGGCGTGGCCTCGGTGCTGGGGGGATTCTCCATTTCCGACTCCATGCGACGGCGTTCCGATGATCTTTACGTCAAGATCGGCGGGCTCGACAAGCTGAACATCCAGCCCAACGCCAGTGTGAAGGAAGGCAACATCGGCGCCCTTCAGGCGGCCAACCGGGGACTGACCCACAAGGATGCGGTGGACGGGACCCGACTCGGTGGCGAAGGCATCCTGGCCACCGCCAGCCGGAAGAATATCAAGGCCCGGGTGCGCTCTCCCTGGGCGGACCAGGACCGCCAGGTCGTCGGGGCCGGTGCGGACTGGATGCCCCTGGAGGGCTTCGAGATCGAATATGGGCGGGCCTTCTCCTCCGCGGATCTCGCCCAGGCCGCTCCCGTGGCCCTTCTGGGTTCCCAGGCCGCCGCTACCTTCTTTCCCAGCGGGGAGGTGGTGGGCCAGACCCTGCGGGTGGGAGATGTGCCCACCACGGTCATCGGCGTCTTCAAGGAACGGGTCTTCCGCTTCCAGGAAAAGGGCGAGAATGTCTTCGCCTGGCGCAACCGCTTCATCGTCCTTCCTGCCCTCCTGGTGCAGCGGCGGATGCAGGGGGATGCCTTCGAGAAGGTGGACCGGGTGACTTTCAAGATCCCCAACCTCCAGGCCATGGCGGACTTCACCGGCGGTCTGAACTCCCTGGTCAAGGCCAACCATCGATTGCAGGAGGACTTCCGCCTGGATGATGTGGCGGCCCGGATACGCCGTGCCCGCAGCCAGGGGCAGGTCTACAACCTGGTCTTCATGCTCTCCGGGGTCCTGGCCCTCCTGGGGGGCGGTCTGGTCAATGTGAACATCCAGCTGGCCTCGCTGCGGGAACGCATCCACGACGTGGGCCTCAAGATGGCCATCGGAGCCTCGGGCCGGGAGGTCTTCAAGGGTTTCATGACCGAGGCCCTGCTGCTCACGGTGCTGGGTGGTGCCATGGGCATGGTGACGGGCGTGATCTTCTCCTGGATCATCACCGCCAGCCTCGACGTGCCCCTCTATATGCGGGCTTCCAGTTTCCTCTGGGCCTTCGTCCTGGCGGGAGCCTTCGGTTTCCTCTTCGCCCTCTATCCTGCCTTCAAGGCCAGCCGCCTCTCGCCCATGGAGGCGCTCCGCTATGAATAGGGTGTTGCGGCGTCTCGCCCTCGGCTGGGAGGTGGTCACCAGCAGCCTTCATGAGATCTGGGCCCACAAGACCCGCTCCCTGCTGACGCTCACGCTGCTCATGCTGGGGGTCTTCGCTCTGGTGGTCATGACCTCGGTGCTGGATGGCCTCGTGGACAAGGTGGGCACGGGCTTCGAGGGCATGAGCTGGGACGGC
Organism: Holophagaceae bacterium; assembly: GCA_017859955.1. Lineage (GTDB taxonomy): Bacteria > Acidobacteriota > Holophagae > Holophagales > Holophagaceae > Holophaga. The sequence continues at coordinate 37,537 of JAFNAB010000001.1, read as the reverse complement.
ACGGTGGTTCTGGCCCCCAAGGAGGCGGTGACTTCCGAGGAGCAGCAGCGCTTCGTTATGAGCCCCGGGCTGCGCATGGAGGATGTGCCACGTCTCACTGCGCCCTATGACAAGGTCGCGGCTTTCATGCCCAGGGCCACCAAGCAGGTGAGTGTCAAGGTCGCGGGCGGGACAGAGCGGGTCTTTGTGGCGGGAATTACGCCGGAGTACCTGCCCACCATGAACCGCAAGATTTCCAGTGGCCGGGGGCTCACGGAGGACGACCAGCGGCGGCGCAGTGCCGTGGCGGTGCTGGGGGCCAGCATGGCTTCCAAGCTTATGGGAGGGGCCGACCCTGTCGGCAGGGATGTCAAGGTCGACGGCGTCCAGCTTCGGGTGGTGGGGGTGCTGGCGCCCCAGATGATCTTCAGTGAGGACACCTACATCGACTCCAACGGCATCCTGGTGCCCCTGGAAGCCTACATGGACCGCCTGGATCCCACTCATAAGCTCAGCCAGGTGGGGGTCAAGCTCAAGGCGATGCGTGACATCAAGGATGTCTCGGCCCTTATGCTGGGGCGCGCCAAGCAGGCTCACCACGGGATCGAGGACACGGAGATTTTGGACCTGGGGGCCGAGGCGGCCAAGGGATACCGCCAGTTCCAGTCCCAGATGCACGGCTGGCGGGTGGTGCTCCTGAGTCTGGCGGGCACCGTCCTCCTGGTCGGAGGCGTGGGGGTGCTCAGCGTCATGCTCATCTCCTTCTCGGAGCGCCGGTATGAAATCGGTCTGCGGAAGGCCCTGGGGGCTTCGGACCACCAGATCTTCCTGCAGTTCCTGCTGGAGGCGCTGGTGATGGCCTCCCTGGGGGCTTTTGCCGGGACCCTGGCGGGGGCTGCGGTCTGCCAGGCCCTTTCCGCGAACTTCCCCTTCGGTCTTCCGGTGAATTTCGTCGGCTTGGCTGTGGCGTGGATCGTGGCGCTCGTCCTGGCGCTGTTGTTCGGTCTTTACCCTGCCTTGCGGGCCATGCGCCTAAGCCCCATGGAAGCCATGCGTTAGGAGGTGCTGGCGATCGCTCTCTGGGAGCTTCCGCCCGGGTGTTCCAGGCTGCTGCGACAGGTCCGGCCCCTTGGGCGAACTTTTCTTCCGGGCTGACGGCGAATTGCATAGGTCTGGCTGTGGCATGGACCGTGGCGTTCGTCCCGGCACTTCTGTTCGGTCGGAATACCGTCCAATGGGACATGTGTATCATTTTCTTGAAAGCTGTGCATTAGTATAAAAGAGACGTGGTTGGCTGGATCCGTTATCGGCATTGCTGAATGGGATGGAATCTATTAGTGATCCTTATCTTGTGAACTCACTGGAGTTGCCTTATGCCTTTGTCTGGTGCATTACTTTGCGAGCGCCCTTGGGAAAAGAGCCTATATTGCTCATGGGTTGGCCCTTGTTTTTTCCTGATCGAGGTTGGGTGGAGCATGTCGAAAAGGGTGTTTTTCTACGAGTTGGACCTATAAATTGAATGGGCCTCATGAATTCGTGATTGCAATTTCTGCATACTTTGTCGCATTCTTCATACAGGAGGACTTCCTTTGAGACGCGCTGAATCCAGTCCCGAAAACCCCATTTCCCTTGACTCCCTGGGTGGCCGCATCAAGGCTGTTCGCGTGACATGGCGCTGGTCCCAGGAAGAGATGGCTGAGGCCCTGCGTGTGGACCAGGCCTCCATCTCCTTCTGGGAACGCGACAAGATCGTTCCCTCCGGGTCCGCCATGGTGGCCCTGGCCGCCCTTTTCCGCACCAGTGTTGACGCGCTGGAAAAGGGTGAGGGCTTTGTGGTGCCTGATCCCCCCTCCAAGATGGATCCCAATGCCAAGCCCACCCGGGGCGAGATCCCTCGTAGCGTCGCTCTGCCCCCCATCAAGGAAGACGATGTCATCTCCATCGTTGACCTCAAGGATGGTTCCTCCAAGAGCAAGCAGCTCTCCGAAGCCATGATGGTCCTGGTTCAGGGGGTCAAGGATGGCCGCCGCGTCTGGGTGGTGATGGAGTAACCCTCTGCTCCTGCTGCGAAGAAAAGCCCTGAATTTCAGGGCTTTTTCTGCTTAGGATAGGGTAGTCGGCGAGTCGGGTTTTTCGCGCATTTCCCAAGGATTGAATCTCGATGCCTCCCCCAGTCAAAAAGGCCGGATGTCCAGTGATCCAGGTGGTCGCCCGTGCCGCAGATGCGCTCTTTGTCCTGGCTCGCCATCCCGATGGCCTGACCCTGGCGGCCCTGGCCCAGATCATGGACCTGCCGCGTTCCACCGTGCAGCGCATTGTGAAAACGCTGGAAGAATCCAACCTGGTGATTGCTGCTTCGGCGAAAAGCGGCTTCAGGTTGGGGCCAGCGCTGACCCTCCTCGCGGACTCCGTGCGGCCCTTCGATCTCGTGAAGATGCTGCAGCCCTCTCTAGTCGGATTGGCTGGGGAGACCGGGGAGACCGTGGAGCTATCCATCCTTTCCCATGGCAGTGCCGTGGTGGTAGCCCAGATCCATGGAATCCATCCACTCCGGGTGATCAGCGCGGTGGGCAGTTCCCTTCCCCTGCACGCGACGGCAATCGGAAAAGCCATGCTGGCGGCGCTCCCCAGCCGGGACCTGGAGGCCCTCCGTCATCAGATCGTGCTGAATCCCCTGACCAAGAACACCCAGACGACCTGGGATGGCCTGGAACAAGAGTTTGCTTCGATCCGGGAGACCCAGGTCGCTTATGACCGGGAAGAGAACATCGTCGGGATCTGTTCCCTTGGTATGGCTCTGCGCGGCCATGACGGCGAGATGGCGGCCGTTTCCATCCTATCCCCTACCCGACGCTTCAAGGCCGATCACGAGAACCTGGCCAAAGCGCTCCGCAACTGCTGTGAGTCCTTTCAGCGCCGGATGTAGCGAACTATTTCAGTTCGCCCAGAAGCTGGTCCATCAGCATGCCCCATCGCCGTTCGAACTGCCGCTGGAACTGGGTGGTCAGGCCTTCGGCACTTCCCTCCTGGCACAGGGAAATGGGTGGGGCCTTGGCCAGGACCACACCTCCGGCGTCCGTGATCTGGGCCGAGGCCTCGATGCGATAGAGGATGGTGCCGACGAATTGGGGCTCGGCAAAGATGAGGGCCGGTCCCTGGGAGGGGCCGTTGAAGGTCAGTTCCAGCCGGAAATCTGCGCCAGCATCCCGGAGCTTGAGCCCCGTTTCGGTGATGCGGCTGCTGAGGAAGGCATCCAGGGCCGGAGGGAGGGTGATGTTGGGACGCAGAGCCATGGCGCACTTGGCGAGGTCAAGGGGCGGGAGCTCCTCCGCTTCCAGAGCGGCAAGACGCTTCTCCACCATGGTCCGTTCCGACTGAATCCGGTCTCCCATGGCCTCCAGGGCCAGGAGCGAGGCCAGTTCCGCCAGGCGGCTCAGATCGCCCTGAAGTCTGCGAAGGCGCCAACGGGCTGGACGGCTCCGCTCCCCCTCCAGGTTCCGGCGACTGTTCTCCAGGCCCCGAAGGCGCACCTGCAGCGAGGTTTCGGCCAGCCCCAGATCCAGAACCGCCAGGGCGTAGGCCGTGTGGCTTGAGGCGTCCACGTAGGTCTGTTCCACGGAAAGCCCCGGGAGATCCTCCGCCTGGGTGCCCACTTTGACCGTATCCCTGCTGCTTCGGTCTCCGTAGCCGTAGGAACGACCACCTGAGCCCAGCTGGGTGGTTCTGGCCGTGGTGCTGGTCTCGCCCTTTACGCTTACCCGAAGGCGAGCGATGACTTCGAGGCGGGCACGGTCCGAGGCCTGGGCCAGGGCCCGGCCTTCCGGGCTGCTCGGGCTAAGATCCGCCGTCCCCAGCGCATAGATCCGCCCTGGCCCGGTTGGCAGCTGTTCGATCCACCCCGGGCGCTGAATGGCCGTGGACGCCGCAGGATCGGCCAGGGCCAGCATGCAGGCGAAGAACGCGGAAAGGGTCACGACTGCCTCCAGAGCCCCATTATCTGATTTTCGGCTTTCGTGGGGAGACCATAAGGATCATGGCGTCACTGTCTGCTTCTCAAACGCAGGGCATTGAGAACGACCGTCAGGGAGCTGAGCCCCATGGCAGCCCCGGCCAGGGCGGGACCACCGAACCTGTCCAGGAGGTTGAAGGCTGCCAGGGGCACCAGGACCAGGTTGTAGCCAAAGGCCCAGGCCAGGTTCTGGCGAACGACCCTTCGGGTGCGACGGGCTAGGCGATGGGCCTGGAGCAGGGGCTCGAGGCCTTCCCGGAGGAGGTTCAGAGGCGCCGCGGCCTGGGTGGCTTCGAGTCCGGGAAGGGAGATCCCGGCATCGGCCTGGGCCAGGGCTGAGGCATCGTTGACCCCGTCCCCCACGAAGGCCACCACGGCTCCCGCTGCCTGAAGCTCCCGGATCCTGGCCTGCTTGTCTTCGGGCTTGCAGCCACCCCGGGCCTCCTCGATACCGAGCTGAACCCCCAGGCGCTTCGCTGCCTCCGGCCGGTCCCCGCTCAGGAGATGGATCCGCAGGCCCAGCTCCCTCATGGCTGCGAGCACCCGGGGTGTCTCGGGGCGGAGGGCGTCTTCCAGGAGGAGCAGGCCCAGTAGGCTGGAACCCTCGGCGAGACCCACGGCAACGCTGCCCTCGGGGATCGTAGGAAAGGGTGTGTTCAGAAAAGATTCGTTGCCAAGCCGCAGGCGACGGCCTTCCAGCAGCCCTTCCACTCCACCCCCGGGAAAGGCCCTGAAGTCCTGGACATCGGGCAGGGGAAGGGCGCGGGCACCATCCCGGATGCCACGGGCCAAGGGATGCTCCGAACCCAGCTCCAGGGCAGCGGCCAGTCTCAGGACCTCCTCCTGGGGGAGTCGGATGGCGAGGGTCTCTTTGAGGGTGGGGCGCCCCAGGGTCAGGGTGCCGGTCTTGTCGAAGACCAGATCGCTGACCTCCGCCAGGCGCTCCATGGCTTCGGCCCGACGGACCAGAAGGCCGCCCCTTGCCGCGCTCCCCAGGGCGGCTGCCATGGCCACCGGGGTTGCCAAGCCCAGAGCGCAGGGGCAGGCGATCACCAGGACCGTTACCGCTGGACGCCAGGCATGGAGGAGGCTGCCCGTGGCCAGCCACCAGCCCAGCAGGGTGAAGGCGGCGAGGAGCAGGATGGCGGGGACGAAAATCGCCGAGACCCGGTCCGCGACTTCCTGGATGGGGGCCCGGCTGCCCTGGGCTTCCGCCACCTGACGGGCCAGGCGCGCCAGCCAAGTGCCCTGGCCTACGCCCTGGACCTCGATCTCCAGGGCTCCCCCGTGGACCATAGCCCCCACCTGGACCCCATCTCCCGGCCCCTTGGGCACCGGGAGGGGTTCACCCGTAAGCAGGGCCTCCTCCACCTCCGCCCACCCCGACAGGACGGTGCCATCCACCGGGATGGCGGACCCCGGCCGGACCCTGACCCGGTCCCCGGGCATTAGGAGACGGGTTGGAACCTCTTCCTCCTGCCCGTCCTCACTGAGCCGGGAGGCCGTGGCAGGAGCCAGCTTCAACAGGGCCTCCAGGCTGTGGGTGGCCCGGTGCTTGGCCCTGGCTTCGAGGTATTTCCCCACCAGGAGGAAGGCCACCAGGGCTGCGGCCGTTTCAAAGGGCGGATGGGGACTTCCCCGCCATCCCTCGAAGAGGCCGAAGCCCCAACTCACCAGGGCCCCCAGGGCCACCAGGGTGTCCATGGTGGTCTCCAGCTTCAGGAGCTGGCCGAAGGCCCGCTTGAAGAAGGGCCATCCCGCTCCGAAGACCGCTCCGGCCGAGAGGAGGGCCTGAAGGGGCCAGGACAGGTGCAGGTGCATGCCAGGCAGCATGGGCAGCATGAGGGGCAGGGTCAGGCACCAGGCCAGGCAGAGGCGCAGCAGGGCGCCTCGGGTGGCCTCCGGTTCCGGTCCGGCGCTGGGGGGGACGAGACGGTAACCCCGGGCCTGCAGCACCTGGGCCAAAGCCTCAAGAGTGAGATCGGTCCCCTCCACCCGGGCCTCTTCCGTGGCCAGGTTCACCTGGGCCTGGGTCACCCCAGGTGCGGAAGCCAGGGCCTTCTCCACCCGTCGCACGCAACTGGCGCAGCTCATGCCCTCGACCCGGAAGCTCATGATGCTCATGCGGTATTCCCTTCCTGCCAAAAGATTCACTCTGGGGGGCTATCGGTATTTCAGGATTTCCATCAGTTCGGACACGATGAGGTCTTCGTCCCCCCGCTCGTGGGCTGTCACGACGTGGTTCTTGAGGTGGCTCTGGAGGACCTGGTCGCCGACCTTCCCCAGGGCGCCCCCCACGGCCTTGAGCTGTTTGAGGACATCCACGCAATAAACCTGGTCGGTCTCCAGCATCCGCAGCACGCCCTCCACGTGCCCTTTCACGGACAGCAGGCGACGGCGGACATCCTCCCGGACCTCGGTGTCCAGGTTGAGGCCCCGGCAGCAGGCCATCAGAGGGCCTCCTGGGAGGCCTCGTAGCCCTCCTCCACCACCGCGGCGATAAGGGCCGTGGGGTCCGCCAGGCCCGTCACCTGGGCGCTGCCGGACTTGAGATCCACCTCCGCGGCCTGGACGCCGGGCACTCCCAGCAGGGCCGTCTTCACGTGCTGGACGCAGTGGCCGCAAGTCATTCCTTCGATTTTGAGACGGATCATGGGGGATTCTCCTTATATCCCACCCCAGGGGGGGTGGGGTATAAGGATGGGCCCGCTCTCTCCCCTCGTCAATGGGGTGCACCCGCATTGAAATCCTTTTCGGGTGACTGGCATCCGGCCGCTTATCACTCCATGCTTGAGTCCATGGATACCCGTCCCGATGAAGCCACGGAGCAGACGAAGGATGAAGCGGCTCGGAAATCCCGGGCCCGCCTCAAGATCTTCTTCGGAGCCGCCCCGGGGGTCGGAAAGACCTACGCCATGCTCTCCGAAGCCCAGGGCTTGCTCATGGATGGTGTGGATGTGGTGGCGGGTTTCGTGGACACCCATGGGCGCCCCGAGGCGCAGGCTCTGACTGCTGGCCTGGAACTGCTTCCCCGCAAGCCCTATCCATACCGGGGGGCCTATCTCGAGGAATTCGATTTCGAGGCGGCCCTGGCCCGGCGCCCCAAGCTCATCCTGGTGGATGATCTCGCCCACACCAATGCCCCGGGTGCCCTCCATGCAAAGCGGTGGCAGGATGTCTGGGACCTCCTGGATGCGGGCATCGATGTCCACACCACCTTGAATGTGCAGCACCTGGAAAGCCTCCGGGATGTGGTGGCCCAGATCACGGGCGTGCTGGTGCGGGAGAACATTCCGGACAAGCTCCTGAGTCGGGCGGACCAGATCGAGTTGGTGGATATTCCCCCCGAGGAGCTTATTGAGCGTCTCAAGGAGGGCAAGGTCTACGTTCCGGAACAGGCCCGTCATGCCAATGACCGCTTCTTCCGACGGGGCAACCTGCTGGCCCTCCGGGAACTGGCCCTGCGGCGTACCGCCGAACAGGTGGATGCGGACATGCGCCGCTACATGACGGCCGAGGGGATCGGCAAGACCTGGGCTGCCGGCGAGCGGTTGATGGTCTGCGTCAGCTCCCGGCCCGAGTCCGCCCGCCTCATCCGTGCGGCCAAGCGCATGGCCGAATCCCTGGATGCCCCCTGGATCGTCGCCTATATCGAATCCCCCAGGTACCTGAGCTATTCGGAAGCCAGCCGGGTCCAGATCGAGGAACACCTGCGGCAGGCGGAGCGCCTGGGGGCCGAAACCGTAGTGCTCCAGGGAAGCCTAGCCCTGGCGGAGGATCTGGTAGCCCTGGCCCTCCGTCGCAATGTCACCAAGATCCTCGTGGGCAAGCCCTCCAAGCCTCGTTGGGTCGAGTTTTTCGCGGGTTCCCTCCTGAATGATCTGATCCGGGCCAGCGGTGCCATCGATATCCATGTCATCGCCGGAGAGGGGGAGACGGCTGGGACCAAGCCTGCGCGACGCAATGCCGGGCGCACGCCCCTCAGCCACTTCATGTGGAGCTTCGGGGTGGTGGCGGTGGCCACCGGCCTGGCGGTCCTCATGGCCCGGTACTTTGAACTGGCCGATGTGATCATGGTGTACATCCTGGCCATCCTGGTGGTGGCCTCCAGGGTGGGTCGCCTCCCCAGCCTCCTGGCCGCGATCCTGAGCGCCCTGGCTCTCGACTTCTTTATCGTCCCTCCCAAATATTCCCTGGTGGTCAGTGATCCCCGCCATGGCGCCACCTTCCTGGTGATGCTGGTGATGGGGGTCGTGATTGGAAACCTGACCGAACGGATCCGACAGCAGGCCAAGCTGGCCCGCTTCCGGGAGCAGCGCACTCTGGCCCTCTTCAAGCTCAGTGCGGATCTCGCGCGGAGCGGCAACTCGGCCCGCATGGTGTCCCAGGCCATCCGCAGCGTGGCGGCCCAGTTCCAGAGCCATGTCCTGATCTTCCTCCCGGATGCCCAGGGGCGCCTCAAGTGGCCCCCGGCCGATCTGGCCGCCAAGTTCCGTCCGGAGGAACTGGGGGTCGCCCAATGGGCCTTTGATCACCATGAAGTGGCGGGCCTGGAGACCGATACCCTGTCGAGTGCCCGGGCCCTCTACCTCCCCTTGACCGGGGCCAAGGGCCCTATCGGGGTCATGGGGGTTCTGCCGGAGGATGTCCCGCGCTGGACCGAGCCTGACCAGCGGCACCTCCTGGAAGCCTTCAGCAATCAGACGGCCTTGGCCCTGGAGCGCATCCTGCTGGCTGAACGTTCGGTGGAGAATCAGCGACAGGCGGATCGGGAGCACCTGCGCAACGCGCTCCTGTCCTCCGTATCCCACGACCTCCGCACTCCCCTGGGAGGGATCACCGGGGCCGCCAGCACCCTCCTGGAAGACGAAGGGCGGCTGACGAAGGAGAACCGGCGGGAGCTGTTGGAAACCATTCACGAAGAGGCCCAGCGCCTCCATCGTCTCGTGTCCAACCTGCTGGATGTGACCCGCATTGAATCCGGTGTCATGGAACTCCGGAAGGAGTGGGTGCCCGTGGAGGAGCTGGTGGGATCTGCCCTGGACAGCCTGGGCCCGGTTCTGGGTTCCCGGGAGGTCAGGCTGGTCTTTCCAAAGAACCTGCCCCTGGTTCCGGTGGACCCGATCCTTGCCGCCCAGGCGCTCATCAACCTGCTGGAGAATGCCCACAAGTATTCACCGCTGGAACAGCCCATCGAGGTCCGGGCCTGGGCCACGGAAAAGTCCGTGACCCTGGCGATTCTCGATCTGGGGCCGGGCATTCCCCCGGGTGAGGAGGAGCGGATCTTCGAGAAACTGGTGAGGCTCAATCAGCCGGGCTCCCGCCCCGGGGCTGGTCTGGGGCTGGCCATCTGCAAAGGGATCATGGACGCCCACGAGGGTCGCATCCAGGCCAGCAACCGCCCTGGGGGGGGTGCTCAGTTCCTCATGAGTCTTCCGCTGGCGGCTCAGCCGCCCCAGCCGCCGACGGAGGGGCCCGCCCATGCCTAACCTGATCCTGGTGGTGGACGATGAGCCGCAGATGGTGCGCTACCTGCGCGCCTCGCTTGGCACCCATGGCTACGATGTGGCTGAAGCCTGCACGGCCCGGGAAGCTGAGGAGGCCGTGGGCCTTCGGCGCCCGGATGTGATCCTGCTGGACCTGGGCCTCCCGGACAGGGATGGGCTGGCACTGACACGCACCCTGAGGGAGACCTGTTCCTCTCCCATCATCGTCATCAGCGCCCGGGGCCAGGAGGAGGACAAGATCCAGGCTCTGGATGCCGGGGCGGATGACTACCTGACCAAACCCTTTGGCACCGGCGAGCTGTTGGCCCGGATCCGGGTGGCACTGCGTCACAGGGTCCACGGCCAGGCTCCCGTCGAGGAACCCATCTTCGAGCTGGAGCAATGGCGACTCGACAGGGTTCGCCGGGAACTGACGGTGTCCGGCCAGCGGGTCCACCTCACGCCCAACGAATACAAGCTCCTGGCCACCCTGGTGGCCCATGCGGGCAAGGTGCTCACCCACACCCAGTTGCTCAAGGAAATCTGGGGCGATGTGGCCGGTGCCCAGCCCCATTACTTGCGGGTCTATATGGCTCAGCTCCGGCAGAAGCTGGAGCTGGAACCCGCAAGGCCCAAGCACCTCATTACGGAGCCCGGAGTGGGTTACCGCCTGAGACTTTAGTTGGAGTGAATTAATGTTTTATTGTGATGTATTACTTGGACTGCGGCTTGGTCTTTGAGGTATAGACCGGCAGCTTGGCCCGCCGCCAGGCTCGCATGCCTCCCCGCAGGGCATAAACCCAGGTGTGGCCTTCCCCGGCGATCAGGGGGAGGGCCAGATGGGAGAGCTCGTCGGTGTCGTCCACAAGGATAATGGCGTCCCGCTGCTGGGCATCCAGTTCGGAAAGCCGGGTCCGGAGTTCCGCCAAGGGGATGTTCATGGCTCCCCGGATGTGCCCCCCAGGGCCGTCATAGATCTCACGCGGGCGCAGATCCAGGATCCTTGGTGGGGAGCCCAGCATGAGGGCCTCCAACTGCAGGGGGGTCATGGTAGGGGCCTTGCGGGCCCTCATGTCCGAAGGCAATTCCCGCAGCTTGAGATAGAGAATGACCAGGACCACGATTCCTGTGAATCCCAGGGGGATCAGGAGGCCTGGGTGGAGCGAACCAGACTCCTCCCACCAGGGCTGTGCCTGGGCCAACAACGCCACCGATTGGTTCAACATCGTGCCTTCCTCATAAGAGTTTGGAGATCCTGAACCAATGATGGGAATTTTTTCACCTTTGCCAAGTGGCGCTTTCACGCCACCTGCCTTGTCAAGTCCTTACAGCTCTATCCCAAGGCGATCCAGGAGGGTGCGGAAGGGCTCGGGCAGGGCAGCCGCCACCGCGATCCGTTCGCCACTGCCCGGGTGGTCCAGGGAAAGCTTCCAGGCGTGGAGCATGGGGTGCTCGCATGTGATGGCGCGCTTCTCCTCGTCCTGCCAGCGGGTGGGCCCGCCATAAAGGGGGTCGCCCAGGATGGGGGCGCCTAAATGCCCGAGGTGGACCCGGATCTGGTGGGTGCGGCCCGTCAGGAGCTCGCATTCCACCAGGGCCAGACCAGCCACCCGGGCCAGAACCTTCACCCTGGTCTGGGCGGAGCGTCCGGACCCCGTGATGCACATCTTGAGGCGGTCCAGGCGATGGCGTCCGATGGGTTCGTCGATGAGGAAGCTCCCTAGTTCCGGCAGGCGGCGGGAGTTGCGGACCAGGGCCAGGTAGCGCTTGTCCACGGTGCGGGCCTTGAACTGGGCCTGGAGGGAAGCCTGGGCCTGGGCGTCCTTGGCGGTGACCAGGCAGCCGGTGGTGTAGCGATCCAGGCGGTGGACGAGGCCCGGCCACAGGGGCGCAGCTTCCTCGTCGTCATCTTCGGCCTCCTGGGTTGCCTGGAGGGCCAGGGCCTCTTTGTGGAGGCGCCCCAGGAGGGCATTGGCCACGGTGCCCGTGGGGTGGCCGGGTCCGGGATGGACGACGACCCCGGCGGGCTTGTCCAGGATCCAGATCCGCTCGTCCTCATAGAGGGTGGGCAGATCGAAGTCTTCCGGCAGCAGATGGACCCCGGGGGGCGTGATATCCGGGACCTCGGTCTCAACTTCATCCCCGGTCCGGAGCTTGGTGCCGCTCTTGGTGACGGGCTGTCCCTTCACGGCGACCTTGCCGGAACGGATCCAGAGGTCCCACTGGGAGCGGGGAATTTCGGGGAAGCGTTCGGTAAGGAAGCGGTCCAGTCGTGCGTAATCCTGTTCCAGGATGATCTTCAAGGCTCAAGCCTCCTTAGGGGCCGCGTTGCTGCGGTGGAACCAGAACCCGAGAACGATTCCGGCGAGAATGAAAAGGAGGGCAGTGACCCTTCCGGTGGAGAGTCCCGCAAACCAGACCCCGCGGTCGAGATCCCCGCGCCAAGTCTCCATGAGGGCCCGTCCCAGGCCTTCCAGGATGAAGTAGGAGGCCAGGACCTGTCCCTTGAAGCGGCGATGCTTGCGGATCAGCAGGAGCAGGGCCATCACCACGAGATTCATGCAAAAGGTGTAGAGCTGGACGGGGTGCAAGGGCAGGCCCAGGGGAGTGCCCGAGAGCAGGCTGGCGTCATGGCTGGTGAAGATCACGGACAGCGGTCCGTGGGATTCACTCCCGTAGCAGCAGCCGGCAGAGAAGCAGCCCAGGCGCCCGATGGCCTGGCCCAGGGACGCGGCGGGAGCGCAGGCGTCCAGAGTGAGGGGGAGGTTCAGTTTGAGCTTCCGGGCCCGCCAGAAGAGGGCGATGGCTCCGGCGATGATGCCGCCGTGGACCGCGCCCCCCGCCCGCAGGGTGTCCAGGCTGAAGGCGTCCGCCAGCCTCGCGCCGCCGGATACGTCTACGACCACCATGAGGACCTTGGCTCCCACCACGCCAGCCAGCAGCATGGTGATGCTGAGATCCACGAGGGCATCCCCTGGAAGCCCGTCCATGCGTCCCTGCCGCTTGGCCAGGGCCAGGGCGGAGAAGAAGGCGATGACCAGGATGAGGCCATAGGTCCCGATGGGAAAGTTGCCGATGCGGAAGAGAATGGGGTGCATGAAGCTCCTCGTGAGGTTTCATTGTAGTTGGTATGGAGGCAGGCATGAGTCCGGCGCATAGAGTCTTCGAAGATGAGTTCTTCACCATCGATGGGGCGGACTACTGCGCCATCCCCGGGTACCTGATCCTGCGGGCCAAGAGTGGCGCCACTTCCATCGGCGAATTCTCCCCGGAGGAGGCGGGCCGCTACGGCCAGCTCTATGCCAGAACCGTGAAGGCCATCGAGGAGGTCGCCGGGGCGGACCGGGTCTACACCCTGGTCTTCGCCGAAATGGATCGGCGCTTCCATGTTCACCTCTTCCCCCGCACCCGGTGGATGCTCCTGGACTACTGGGAGCAGCATGGAGAATGCCAGGCTGGCCCGGCCAACGGGCCGCTGCTCTTCGAATGGGCGCGGACCACCTACTTGGACCCCGAAGCACTACCCGCCCAGGCGCCTACCGTCGGGGAGATCCTGACGCGGCTCCGGGCCGCGCTATCCTGAAGGGCCACGGAGTTTCCATGTCCTACACCCGCCGTTCCGAGTTCCTGCCCTTTACCCGCCCCATGGTGGGCCAGGAGGAGATCGAGGAGATCATCGACTCCATTCAGTCGGGCTGGATCACCACCGGGCCCAAGGCTGCCCGCTTTGAGGAGGAACTCAAGGCCTACAACGGCGTGCCCCACTGCTTCGCCATGAACAGCGCCACCACCGGCCAGGAGATCTCCATGCAGGTGCTGGGGCTCCAGCCCGGCGACGAGGTCATCACCACTTCCCTCACCTGGGTTTCCACCCTGTCGACCGTCATCCTCCAGGGGGGTATCCCCGTGCTGGTGGACATCGACCCCAAGACGCTCAACCTCGACCCGGCCAAGCTCGAGGCGGCCATCACGCCTCGCACCAAGGGCATCATCCCGGTGCACCTCACGGGGCTGCCCTGTCCCATGGATGAGATCTGGGCCATTGCCGAGAAGCACGGACTCTGGGTGGTGGAGGACGCCGCCCAGGCCATGGGTGCGCATTACAAGGGTCGGAAGATCGGCAGCGACCCCCGTTCCGTCATGACCGCGTACAGCTTCCATCCCAACAAGAACATGACCACCGGCGAGGGAGGGGCCCTGGCCTTCCACGATGCCGCCTATGCGCCGCGTATCCAGCGCCTGCGCTTCCATGGCATCGAGCGGGACGCCTGGAAGCGGGCCAGCAAGGAGGGCAGCCCCCACATCGACGTGGTGGAGCCCGCCCGCAAGGCCAACTTCATGGATCTCCAGGCCGCCATGGGGCTCCACCAGATCAAGAAGCTGGACGGCTTCAACGCTCGCCGGGGCCAGCTCTTCAATCGCTACCTGGAGCTTTTCAAGGACGTGGAGGAGCTGGTGATGCCCTGGGAGGGCGATGAGGCCCACGCCCATTGCTATCACCTCTTCGTGGCCCGTATCCGGCCCGAGAAGGCGGGCATGGACCGGGACGCCTTCGTGGCCGCCCTCAAGGAGGAGAACATCGGCACGGGCATCCACTACAAGCCCACCCACCAGCACAGCTACTACCAGGACTTCTACGCCCGGCACCCCCACGCCCTTCCCAAGGACGGTCTGCCCCACACGGACTGGAGTGGTGAGCGGCTCCTTTCTCTGCCCCTGTGGCCGGGGCTGAAGGAGGAGGATCAGGACCAGGTGGTGGCGGCCATCAAAAAGGTGCTGGCAAAGGGCTGAAACGGCCTTGATCCATGAAAATGGCCACCTCAGTGGGTGGCCATTTTCATGGAGATTGGAGCCTTAAACGATCGACATGGCCGCCGTGTAGCCCTGCTGAATGGCTTCCCCGACCTTGGCGGCCTTGAGGCAGTCGCCGATCTCGAAGACCGGGATCCCGCCGGCGGCTTCGCCCAGGGCCTTGGCGGCCTCGGTGCGGGCCCTGTAGCCCAGACCAATGACAACGGTGTCGGCGGAGAGGAAGCTCTCCTTCCCCTCGGCGTCCACGACGAGGACGCCATCGTCCTGGATGGCCTTGCACTGGGTCTTGACCATGGAACGGATGCCCACCTCATCCATCTTGTCCAGGAGGGCGGTGCGGTGAATGCCGATGGCTTCATTCACCAGGCGCTCCAGCATCTCGATGACCACCACTTCGTGGCCCTTCTTGACCAGCTCCAGGCCCACTTCGCAGCCCACCAGGCCGCCACCCACCATCACCACCTTCTTCCCGATCTGGGTGTCTGGCAGGAAGTAGGTGTCGAAGGCTTTCACGGCCTTCTCGATGCCGGGGATGGGGGGCATGGCGGGATCGGCGCCGATGGCGAGGATCAGGGCTTCGGGGGCGAATTCCTTGATCGTGGCAGGCGTGACCTGGGTATTGAGGGTGACGGTGATGGGGCGCTTGCTGACTTCCCGCACCAGGAGTTCCTTGAACTGGAAGAGGTCCTGCTTGTAGAAGTCGCAGTCCGTCAGGCGCAGGGTGCCGCCCAGGCGCTCGGAGTTGTCGATCAGGGTCACCTTGTGGCCGCGGTCGCAGGCGTCGATGGCCGCCTGCATGCCGCCGGGGCCGCCGCCCACGATGAGGACCCTGCGGGAGCCCGTGGGCTTGGGCATGTCTTCGGGCAGCACCTTGTGGTGGGAGAATGAGTTCACGTTATAGGGGTTGATGGTGCAGGAGCCCAGGCCCGGGAAATGGCGGCCCGGAGGGTCGGTCCTGTGCTCGCCGGAGGGGCCGGGGTAGCAGATGCAGCAGCGCAGGCAGGCGCGGATCTCATCACCCTTCCCGGCGGCGGCCTTGTTGGCGAAGGCGGGGTCGGCGATCATCTGGCGGCCCATGGAGACGATATCGGCCTTGCCCTCGGCGATGACCCGCTCGGCGTCCTCGGCGGTGGTGATGCCACCCACGACAGCCACGGGGATGCTGACGGCCTGCTTCACGGCGGCGGCGTAGTCCGCGTTCAAGGCGTGGGGGCGGAAGATGGTGGAGAACTCGTTGGAGCGGGCGGGGCTATAGTAGTGGCCGGCGGAGATGTGGATCAGATCCACCAGTCCGGTCCCTTCAAGCAGCCTGCAGAAGCCCACGGTGTCTTCCAGGGTGATGCCCCCGGGGAGGTTCTCCTGGCCGCTGAGGCGGATCTCGATGAGGAAGTCCTGGCCGCAGCGCTCCCGGATGGCCTTGAGGATCTGCAGGGGGAAGCGGCCCCGGTTCTCGATGCTGCCGCCGAACTCGTCTGTGCGGGTGTTGTTCCGGGGGGAGAGGAACTGGCCGATCATCCAGCCGTGGCCGCAGTGGACGAAGACGCCGTCGAAACCCGCGGCCTGCATGAAGGCGGCGGACTCGGCAAAGTCCTGGGCGACCTTGGCCATGCTCTCGGCATCGAAGGCGCGGACGGGGGTGCCATCGGGCTTGGTGTAGGCCACGGGTCCCAGGGGCTGGATGCCGTCCTCCAGGAGGGGCTTCTCGATGCCGAAGTGGGAGAGTTCGGCCACCGCAACGGCGCCGTGTTTCTTGATGACCTGGGCGTTCTTCTGGAAGATGGCGAAGGCCGGGGAGCTGAAGTCCTTGTAGTCCACCTTGAGGCTGATCATCTTGCCCTCGCCCGCCACGATGGGGCGCAGGGAGTCGTCGAAGTTGACGGAGATCTCGCCGTTCACGACGGCGGCGCAACCTCCCTTGGCCCGATCCTCCTGCATCCGCAGGATCTTGTCGGTCAGGAAGGGAACCAGGGCCAGGCTGGAGAAGATGGTCGGGGCGCCCTCGATGCGGTTCCGGTAGGTGAACTTGCCGACCTTGATGGGACTGTTGAGGTGGGGATAGGATGTCACAGGCATACTCCTTCTGGATTGGGGCATATCGAGGTTTATTTATTGAAATTGAGCGATCTGGCCCAGACGCCACTGATGGCTTTCTGATGGCAACTGCTCTGTCCAATGCCGCCAATTTCGTATGAACTCCATTCAGGGTAATGGGTTCCGCGAATTTGAAAAATAATTAAAACTTTTGCCAGAGCGGACGAAAAATTTTACAGATCGGCGGCTATCCTTGAGGGCCGGTCTTGGTTCGAGGGGATCAAAGGGTGGATACGCGACAGCTCAGATGCTTCTTTGGGGTCGCGGAACACCTGAGTTTCACCAAGGCGGCCAAGGAGCTCGGGCTGACCCATTCCGCGGTGGGCTACCAAGTGGCGGCCCTGGAGAGCGAGATCGGCACCAGGCTATTCGACCGTAACTCCCGCTCCGTCAGGCTGACAGCGGCTGGAGAACACTTCCTCCGGCAGATCAAGCCGATCCTCGCAAGCTATGGCGGGCTGCTCCAAAGCACCCGGAGCATTGGGCTGGGGGCTTCCGGTGAGCTCCGTATCGGCTTTCTGGGGGGCTACGAAGAGCGGATTCTGCCCCTCTTCATGAAGCGCTTCAAGCGTGAATGCCCGGGGATCAAGGTTCTGATTGCCCACTACTCCCTCAAAGATTTGCGGGCGCAGCTCGTGGAAGGCACCCTGGACGTGGTCTTCACCCACGCCCGGGCCGTGGCCGACCTTCCGGGCCTCAAGGCGGTCCAGCTTTTTGAGGCGCCCATCGGCGTCATTATGGGGAACGATCACCCCAAGGTGGGGCGATCCCTCAGGCTCGAGGACCTCGCTGAGGAGGCCTTCGTGGAACCCGCAGCCAGTCTCGCGCCCCCCTCGCTGACCACGCACCAGGAGTTCTGGGCGAGGTTGGGGGGGCAGGCCCACGTGGTGCAGCGTCCTCAGGATTTCGGCACGCTGTTCATGCTGGTGGAGTCGGGTGTCGGGCTTTCGCTGCTGCCCCGGTACATGTTCGATCAGAACGCCCATCCGAACCTGGTCTTCAAAGAGATTGAGGACTGGAAGCGGACCCTAAAGGGGTGCATCGCCTGGAATCCTGAAACCGGGAATGCGGCGATCCCGCTGTTCCTGAAGAGCCTGGGCATCCACCCTGAAGCCTCCCCGGTGGTGGCGCTTTCCTGAACTGGCTGTCTCCAGCCAGAAGCCGCGGCCTCCCAGGGGAAGGCCGCGGCTTCTCGCATTGTGGAACTTAGGTTCAGACGATCATCTTCCCGCCGAATTCAGCATAGATGCGGGGCAGGAAGTGCTTGAATCGGGTGAATTCCTTCACGTTGTGCCGGGCCAGGCCCTGGACGGCGACCTGGGGTACCGCCACGCCGGGGGGCAGGGTGCACTCGGGGACGCCGTTGGAAAGGCGGTAGCCCAGCCAGAAGCGGGTGCGGTGCTCCAGGCCCTCGGGAGTGTCGCGGAAGATGTGGCACATCATGGCGGGGGCCGTGATGGACTCATCGTTCTTGTCGACCGTGACGGCCCAGCCCTGGCCACCGGCGAAGGTGGAGACGAAGGGCTGCTTGAAGCGGGTCATGTCGAAGCCGTAGTCCTTGGGGGAGAAGAAGCTGATGGTGATGTTCTCCATGCCGCAGTCGCAGTTCTCGGTGACGTGGTGCACCACGCCCCAGTTGCGCTCGGACATGGGAATGCTCTCATCCAGGATCCGCTTGCGGCCCTCGGGGCTCAGGTGGATGCCGCCGTGCTGGGGGGGATACCAGATGCGGTAGCGGAGATCCTCCAGGGGGTGCCAGGCAAACCACCAGTCGATCATCTCGGCGGTGACGCCGGGGTAGACGATCTTGTTGGCAATGAAACCGGCGCCGTTGGCCAGATTGCACCAGCCGATCTCCACGTCGAGGTAGCCTGGGTTGAGCAGATCGTTCATCTGCTCAGGGTAGAGGGCCTTGGCGGGGTCGCAGGGCTTTTCCATCATGGCGTAGTGGGCAGGGTCGGGCTGGGGGATCTCTTCGTAGTAATACTTGGCGAAGGGGCGGGCCTTCTCTTCGGGGCTGAGGTCCGGCTGCTGGGCCTTGGCCTTGGTGGTGGGGTACCACTCTTTGTAGGTGTACTGCTTGGTTTCGGGCGTGGACATGTGGGCTCCTTGTCGTTCGATGGGCTCAGCTCAGGGGCGTATCGCGGATGATCACGATCTGCTTGGTATAGAGATAGAAGGACTTGGACCAGTTGGCGAACTTGGGGCCTGCGCTGTTCTGCATGGCTTCCACATACTGGCGGAATGCGCCCACCTGCTCCATGGTGTCGAACCAGTGGGTGACCACTAGGTCGTAGACCGGGGGATCGACCATCTTGAAGTGCTTGCGGGCGGCGCCGTCGTTGTCGTTGGCGCGGCAGCGCCAGTTGGCCTGGACCCGGCGGGCCTGTTCCTTGTAGTAGGGGGCCTTCTCCACGGCCTCCTCGTGGGCCATGCGCCAATATTTCTTGTAGTCCTCGGGATAGACATCCTCGTCCCGCATGATGTATTGCAGGACCTTCATGGCGCCCACGCCCTTGACGATGCCCAGGCCCGGGTTGAACGTGGTCAGGGGGGTGGGGACAGGAATCTCCTCCTCCTCAGCCATGACGATGATGTTGGTGCTTTCGTTGGCGAAGAACTTGCCGTCCTGGGAAGCGGCGGAGGGAACGGCAGGCTCCAGAGTCTCCATCATTTCGCGGAAATTCTTGAAGCTGATCTCCACCACGGCATCGCGATCCACAACCTTGTTCTGGTGGTCGGCATCACTCAGGAGGCCGAAGGCACCGTCGATGACGTGGTTCTGGACGTAGGAGTCGATCTTGAAACGCTCCTGGCGGGCAATGGTGCCGTGATAGAACTCGATGTAGCGCTGGTACTCGGCCCGGGTGAGGCCGGGGCGCTTGCGGGATGCGGCCATCAACTTGATAGGCACGGTTCACCTCCTGGGGTGGGTTGGCAGATGGCCCGGGGGCCATGGGTGGAATGCGTCGCTCACGAGTGGCCAAGCAAAGCCTACCCCCGGCTAAGGGGTGCTATCTGATCGGCTTTGGGGACTGGCCCAATGGGCAATGGTGTGATTAGACCCTAAACCTGTCTCCGGCAAGAGACTAATGGTTTCTGGCAATGATACCCATCGGTTTTGTTGATGATTTTAAGTAATTTTAGGCTAGCAATATACGAGAAGGCCCCTTACCCCATGGGGGCAAAGGGCCTTCTCGTCAGGCGTGGAGCCTACTTCTTGGGTTTGGCCGGGGTTCTGGCAGGCCTGCCCTCAGAGGGCTTGCGAGGGGAACGCTTGGGTTCCGCTTCGCCTGGGCGAGCGGGGCGGGGGCGTCCGAAAGAAGTCCTTGGCTTGGATGAAGCGTCGGCTCGCTCACGTCGGGGTTCCGCAGGGCGGTCCCCCTTAGGGGCCGTGTACCGCTCGGCCCGGTCCACCCGGGCCTCTTTCCGTTCCCGGGTGATCTTGGGCTTGAAGATGCCTTCCTCGCCTTTGACCCCGGCCTCGGCCCGCACAACCCGATGGATATTTCTCAGGGCCTTCAAGGCCTTTTCCATATCGCTGGGAATGGGGGCGGTGACGGTGACGCTTTCGTCGGTGACGGGATGGCGGATCCCAAGCAGCTCGGCGTGCAGGGCCTGGCGGTCGATGAGGGGGCTGGGTTCGCCGTAGACCTGGTCCCCCAGGATGGGGAAGCCCCGGTCCGCGAACTGGACGCGGATCTGGTTGCGTCGCCCGGTCTCCAGGCGGACTTCCACGACGGTGTAGCCCGGGAGCCGCTCCAGGACGCGATAGTGGGTGATGGCGTGCTTGGCGCCCTTGGTCTCGCCCTTCTTGGGCTGGACGACGGACATCTTGAGGCTCTTGCTGTGCTCCACCAGCTTGCCCGTGAGGGTTCCTGCATTCTCCGGGAGCTCACCCACCAGGATCGCCTTGTATACCCGGTTCAATTTATGTTCTTCAAACAGGTTCTTGAGGCCGTTCAGGGACTCAGGGGTTTTGGCGAAGACCAGGACCCCTGAGGTGAAGCGGTCCAGGCGATGGGCGATGTAGAGATGGAATCGCTTGAATCCTCGTCGCCGGTAGAGATCCGTGATGGAATCCGCCAGGCAGGCCTCGTGGGTGCGCTCCGTGGGAACCGTCAACAGCCCGGCGGGCTTGTTGACGAAGATCAGGTGCTTGTCCTCCCAGAGGATCTCCACATCCCCCCCGGGACCCCGCTTCCGGGGCTTGGGGATGGCCGAATAGGCCGTATCGGGGTCAAAGGCCACGGCCAGTTCGTCACCGACCTTGAGGCGATGCCCGGCGGCGCGGACTGCCTCGCCGTTCACCTTGGCCATGCCCGCATCAATGATGCCCTTGGCCTGGCGGTGACTCACCTCCAGGATCGTGTGCAGTTCCGTCGCCAGGGCCGTTCCATCGGTCTCGGCCTTCCAGGACTTGTTCAGTCTTGCCATGGTGTCCTCCTAGCCCGGCGTTCATGGAAACGCTGAGCGCAATGGTATAGAAGATCACGGGGAAGGCTATAGCCCAAGCGAAAAAACAAAAGGCCCGGGAGCCTTGGGCGTCCCGGGCCTTTCTTTGATCCAGCCGGCGCTCAGCGCAGAGTGCTGGAATCGCCGTCGAAGCGGTCGGTCACCTTGAGACGGTTCAGGGCATTGATATCAGGCTGGAGGGGCACCTGGCCGCACTCTTTGATGATGCCCTGTCCGGCAGGGGAGAGGACGAAGGAGAGGAATCCCCTGAGTAGCGGGGAGGTCCCTTTCTTGGGGTCCTTGTTGATGTAGGCGTAAAGGAAGCGACAGAGTGGGTACTCCCCGGAGGTGACGGTGGCTGCGTTGGCTTCCACGGCATCCTTGGAGCCCTTGGGCACCAGGGGCACGATCCGGGTGGAAGAGAACTTTTCGACCATGTTGCCGTAGGCGATGGCTGCCTGATTGGCCGCCAGCTCCTCGGTAAGGGTCGTGGCGTCCATGTTTCCCCGGATTGGGAGGCGGGGCCGCCCCTTCAGGGTGAGGGATTCGTTGAGGAGCCAGTAGTTGCCGGAGTCGGCGGGGCGTCCGAAGCGCTCAATGGGGCGGTTCTCCCAGGCACCTTGTTTGAGCCCGAGGTCACCCCAGGTGATGACGTCCTTGGGCCAGCCCTGCCGCCGGTCGATGCTGTAGATTGCGTCCAGTTGCTCGACCTTGATCTCCTTGATGGGATTGTTCTTGTTGACCAGCACCACCAGTGCGTCCATGGCGATGGCGACGCGAGTGGGGGGGTACCCCCACTTGGCGATGAAGGCGGCCTCCTCCTCGGGCTGGAGGTCTCTTCCCATGAGGGCGATCTGGGTGCTGCCCTCCGTAAGCTCCCTCATGGCCTGGGACTCACCGGTGATCTGGACATCCGGAGCAACGCCAGGGTTCTTGCTGGCAAAGGCTCCGGTCAGGACCGCGGAGATGTAGAACATGCCTTGGAACCCTTTGGCCACAAGGGGCTGGGGCGTCTGGGCTTGGGCGATGGTTAGGCTGACAAGGCCCAGGACTAGGGGAGTAAGGCTTCTGCGTAGAAATGACATGGCCATGATGGGTACCTCCTGGCATGTGGCAACGCTGCCGATACGAATCATCCATCGACTGCGAGGTCGGTGGACATGAATTTTTTTAGATGGCTTGGGGATTTTACAATTAGGTAAGAGCGGATTCAAGAACCATATCGTCCACTTTGGAAAATAGTGTCTATTGCCCAAGGGATCTGCGGTGGATGCCCATGACAACGCCCAGGGCCAGGAAATAACTGATGGTGCTACTGCCGCCTGCGCTGAAAAAGGGCAGAACCATGCCCTTGTTGGGGAGGATTCCGATGACCATGCCTACATTTACGAAGATGTGCAGCGCGAAGATGCCTGCGGCCCCTACGCAGAAATAGACTTCTGAAGCCTTTCTCGCCGCGCGGGCAATATCCAGGATGCGGTTCAACAGGAGTCCAAAGAGCCCCAATGCGATCAGAACCCCCAGGAATCCACGCTCCTCGGCCCAGACGGAGAAGACAAAATCCGTGGTCTTAACGGGGAGGAAGTTGAGTTGGGTCTGGGTGCCGCTGGTGAATCCTTTGCCCAGGAATCCACCTGCCCCGATGGCAATTCGGCTCTGATTGATCTGGTAGCCCTTGCCCTGGAGGTCCGCCTCCGGGTTCAGGAAGGTCATGACCCGCTGCTTCTGGTAGGGCTTGAGGACTTTCTGCCAGGCGAAAACTCCCAGGAGTCCGATGGCCACGAGTCCCAGGGCCACCCATTTGGCCTTCAGACCACGGATCAGGGGGACCAGGAGCAGGATGGGGAGAAAGCTGATGGCCATCCCCAGGTCGGGTTGCTTGAGGACCAGGAGCATGGGAAAGAAGACGAGGCCTGCCACGCCGAAAAGCTCCCAGGTCAGGATCTCTGTAGGAGGCTTGGTGCCCAGGCGGTGGGCTACAAAAAGCAGAGCCAGCCACTTCATGAGTTCCGAAGGTTGGAAGGTGAGCCCCCCCATCATGATCCAGCGCTGGGCACCCCCCAGCTTCCTGCCGATGGCGAAGACCGCCAGGAGGCTGAGAATGCCCAATGCGTATAGGATTGCGCTGCTGCGGAACATCCGTGCGGGGTTCATGTGGGCCACCCCGACCATGGCGGCGAAGCCCAGGATCATCCATCCTCCCTGCTTGATCCAGAGGTGTCCTTGGCTGACGCTCCCGCGTCCGGCCGAGAAGATGGTCAGGAGCCCCATGAAGGTCAGGAGGCCCATGGCGACAAGGAGCCGACGGTCCAGGGTGTTGAGGGAGATCTTCATGGCATCTCTCCTTCCGTTTCTGACTGGAAGGTGGAGAAGGGTTTGACGGCGGGTGGAGGCAGGGGCTTTACGGGACGTTGGAGGAACCAGTACTCGCAGAGCTTCTTGGCGACGGGGGCCGCGCTGCTGGCGCCGAATCCTGCGTTCTCCACCACCACCGCAAAGGCGATCTCAGGCTTGTCGTGGGGGGCATAGCCTGCGAACAGCCCGTTATCCCTGAGCTTCTTGGCCAGCCCGGCATAGTGTGAGCGGTCCACGAAGGCGGTGACTTGGCTTGTACCGGTCTTGCCTGCGATGGCGAGATTGGGGAGGGCGATGCCCTTGGCGGTGCCGCTGCGGACCACCTCGGACAGGCCCTGGTCCAGGACCTCCCAGTGCTTTGGATCCATGCCGGAGTCCTGGACGGCGGGGGGGGGTAAGGTCACCAGCTTGCCCGTGGCCTCGTCCCGCATCCCGTAGAGCAGGTGGGGGGTCAGGAGCTTGCCCCGGGTGGCCAGGGCGGCGTAGAAGCGGGCCAGGGAGAGGGGGGTGACGCCGTTCGCCCCCTGGCCAATGGATACGCTGATGGTTTCGCCGGCGTACCACTTCGGGTCCTTAGGGCGCGCCTTCCTGGCCCACTCCCGGCTGGGTACCCGGGAGGCGGACTCATGGGGCAAATCGATGCCAGTGCGGTCGGCTAGGCCGTATTTCACGGCGGCGGCATGGATCTCGTCGATATCCAGGCGCTGGCCCAGTTCGTAGAAGTAGATATCGCAACTCACGGCGATGGCCTGGACCAGATCCAGGGAGCCGTGGACGCCGTCGCATCGGAAGTCCCGCCCATAGAAGTTCTTATGGCCGCTGCAGGAGAAGCGGGTGCTGGGGGTGACGATGCCCTTGTCCAGTGCGGCCAGCGCCGTCAGAAGCTTGAAGGTGGAACCGGGGGGGTAGAGGCCCTGGATGGCGCGGTTCAGCATGGGGCGCACCGGGTTCTGCCAGAACTCCTTCACCTGGTCCTGGGTGAGACGGTTCAGGAAGATGTTGGGGTCGTAGGAGGGGCTGGAGTACATGGCGAGGATGCCCCCGTCCCTGAGGTCGATGACCACGCCAGCACCGTTCTCCTTGCCGAAGGCTTCCTGGAGCACCCGCTGGAGACCTGCATCCACCGTGAGGTACACGCTCTTGCCCGGCACTGACTCCACCATGTCCCGGAGGGCGACCTCGCGGCCCAGGTGGTCCACTACGGTGCGTCGTTCGCCATCCACGCCCTTGAGGGTTTCGTTGTGACTGGCCTCCAGGCCCGTCTTGCCGATGATTTCCCCCAGCTGGAACTTCCCCGGGACCTTCTTCATCAGGTTCTCGTCCACCTCGCCCACGTACCCCAGCAGGTGACCGGCCAGGTCCTGGCCGAGATAGACCCGCCTGGGGGCGGCCTCGATGCTCAGGAAGGGGAATCTGGCCCTCAGGAGCTCTGCCTGGGCCAAGCCTGATTCATCCAGGTTGTCCTGGAGGATGACCATCCGGTTGCCCCCGGCCTGGCGGCTGGCCTGGATTCGGCGCTTCAAGTCCGCAGGCTCCCGTTGCAAGGCCATGGCCAGGGCTTCGATCTGGCTTGGATCCTTGGGGAGTTCCTCGGCCTGGATGACCAGATGGAGGGCGCGGCGATTGTCCACCAGCTTATTGCCGTTGCGGTCGTATACGAGTCCCCGGGGGGCCGGACTTGTGCGGGTCTTGATGGCCTGGCGGTCGGCCATTTCACGCATCTCGCTGCGCTTCACAAGCTGGACCCAGCCATAGGCCCCCAGCAGACCCAGGATCATGACCCAGGCCGCGGCCTTGCCTAGTTCCAGGCGCTTGAGAATGATATGACGTCCGCGGGCATCCAAGGGGTCACCTCCGCCGGGCGGGAAGGTGCATGCGCAGGGAGAGGGTGCCCCAGACGGGAATGGTCACAAGGGTCCAAAGCCAGCCCCAGCCCCAGGCGTGGGGGCCTGCGGCAAGGCGCACCAGGAGGTGGATGAGGACGAAATGTCCAAGCGAAAAGGCGGCCAATTGACCCCAGTAGGCCGTGCGGCTGTCCGGAGGCCGGTTCCGGAAATGCCACTGCGCGAGAAGGCAAAGCGTCATGTTGGCGAGCGCCGTGCCTCCCAGGTGGGGGTACATCCGAAGGCTTCCCTCCAGGATCCAGCCCCCTGCGGCTGCCCACAGCATGGCAGCCAGCGGGGACTCGAAGCCTGAGGCCAGGGCCAGGACCAGGAAAGCATGGAAGACCGCCTGGGGGCCAGGCCAGGGGCTGGAGAGGAGAATGGCACCGAAACAGGCTGCGCCGAGGATGCAGCGCCAGAGGGTGGGCATGGCGGCAGGCTGGCTCATGGCTTGACCTTCCCTTCTTTGGGAGGGGCGGCGGGCACGGCGAGGTCAATTCTGGGCTGGGGTGGGAGGATAAGGACCTGATGTACCCGGTTCAGGGGGGCAGCCAGTGCAACGTCCACCTGGAGCTCCGCACCCTGGGGGCGGGTGCCGACCACGTGACCCACCAGGAGTCCCCTCGGGAAAACCCGGTCCAGGCCAGAGGTGTACACCGGCTCGCCTATCTGGACCACCTCCTGGCCGCCGATATAGCGGATCTCGGCCCGGCCTGGTCCCACACCCTGGAGTACGCCGGTGGCGCGACTCTGGGCCAGCATGACGGCGGTGGAGGCGTTGTAGGCATCCAGGGGAAGGAGGCTTGACTCCCGCTGGGAGACCTCCCAGATGCGCCCCACCACGCCCTCGGGGCAGAAGACGCCCTGGTCCCGGACCAGTCCGGCATCCAGGCCCTGATCCAGAATCATGCCCCCGAAGGGCGCAGAACGAACATTGACGAGCACCCGGGCAGCCTTCATCTCCAGGGGCACTTGCTTCTTGAGCGCCAGCGTGCGGATGGCCTCCTCGGCTTCAATCAGTCGGGGGGCCTGCTGGGCGTTCTCCTTCTGAATGCTCTCGAGCCGTTGGCGGAGCATGGCAAGTTCGTACTGGGCCCGCTGCAGGGATCCGGCCCGCTCGGCCCGCTGGGCGCGGCTCCGGAGGAGGGGCGCCGAAATCTTCTGAACCGGCCAGGAGAGGGTTTCCAGCATGGCCTGCCAGCGGCTGCCGTGACCATGGCCGAGGGTGATCCACCCCAGGTGGCCCACATACAGGACCAGGATGGCGTATCGGCGCCTTCCGACAGGGTTCCAGCCCCAGGGGCGCGGCCTCATGAGGCTGGCCCTGAGGGGCGGCGACAGAATCGACTAAGCGTCATGGCCCTCAGTCCAGGATCTGGATGCGCCTCAGGAAGGGGATGTCCTCCAGGAGCACTGCGGTGCCACGGACCACGGCCGTCTCGGGATTCTCGGCTCGGTAGCAGGGAAGGTGGGTTTCCTTGCTGATGCGGATGTCCAGCCCCTGGATCTTGGAGCCGCCGCCGGTGAGGCAGATGCCGCGCTCGATGAGATCCGCCGCCAGCTGGGGAGGGGTCTCGTTGAGGGCTTTGCGGACCAGATCGACAATGGCGCTGATGGGATCCGCCAGGGCTTCCCGGATCTCGTTGTCGTTGAGGGTGAGGGTCTTGGGCAGGCCTTCGAACTGGTCGCGGCCGGAAACGGTCATGGTGCGGCTCTTGTCCGAAGGGAAGGCTGAGCCCAGGTTCCACTTGACCTCTTCCGCCGCGGCTTCGGAGATCAGGACGTTGTACTTCTCACGGATGTAGGTGATGATCGCTTCGTCCATCTCGTCGCCCGCGATGAGGAGAGAGTCCGAGAAGACCTTGCCGTTGTAGGAGATGACAGCCACGTCCGTGGTGCCGCCGCCCACATCCACGATCATGCAGCCCCGCTTCTCGTTGATGGCCAGACCGGCGCCGATGGCGGCCACCATGGTCTGATCCACCAGGAAGACCTCGCCGGCCTTGGCGTCGTAGCAGACCTGCTTGACGGCCCGACGGGCCACCTGGTGGGCCCGGGGCGGGACGCTCACGACGATGCGGGTGCGGGCCAGGCCGCGATTGGGGCGGGCCTTCTTGATGAAGGCGGCCAGCATCTTCTCGGCGGCATCCACCTCATAGATCATGCCGTCCTTCATGGGGCGGATGGTGATCACACCCTGGGGGGCACGCCCCAGGAGCTGCTTGGCCTCATCGCCCACAGCTTCCACTTCGTGGGTGGCAGTGTTGAGGGCTACGATTGAAGGTTCATAGATTACAATCCTCCCCGACTGCTTGGTATGCACCAGCACCGAGGCCGTACCCAGATCGATGGCGAGATCTGAGGTGAAAAGGTTCGACCAGAATTGAGTCTGAAAAGGGTTGGGCACGTCAACTCCAAGGGACCTTCAAGGATGCCACGGAACTGGGGTTCCCACAAAACACCGTAGGCTGTCATCCTGGATCGTCTAATGCAAAGGAGTTGAGCATGAATATTCGCATGGCGCATATGGCCGGAATGGCAGGCCTCGCGGTCCTGCTGGCCCTTGGGTGCGGCAAGGTCTCCAAGGACACGAGCCAGGTGTTGGCCAGCGTTGGCGGGGAGAAGATCACTCTCAATCAGTTCACCACTCTGGTAAGGGCCGCCGCGGGCGACGATGCCAAGACCAAGGAAGTCCTGACCGGGGAAGCCATGCGCGAGCAGCGCAACCGCTTCCTGGAGTCCCTGGCCCAGGATAAGGCGGTCATCGCCCTGGCCAAGTCCCAGGGCCTGGACCAGGACCCCAAGGTGAAGGCCCAGCTTGAGCAGGTCACGGCCCGCGTCTTCATGCAGTCCCTCATCGAGAAGCGCGCTGGCGAGCCCAGCGATGCCGAACTGAAGGCCATGCTGGAGAAGCTCATGAAGTCCCAGGCCGAGCCCGGCAAGCCCGCGCCCCAGATGCCCCCCTTCGAGGCCGTCAAACCCCAGCTCGTCAACCTCTGGCGTCAGGACAAGATGCAGACCCTGGTGGACACCCTGCTGAAGGAGGCTCAGCAGAAGTCCCCCGTCACCTATGCTGAGGGTTACAAGCCCCTGCCCGTGAGCCAGGCTCCCCAGGCGCCTGTGCCCCAGCCGGCCCCCCCCGCTGAAAAGGCGAAGTAGCTCCTTTCCGCCTTCAGGTCCCGAGGACACCTTCTTTTGGGTGTCCTCTTTTTTTGCCCGGTGCTTCCTGAGATGGTCTCCTGCTGGTTGTCAATGGCATTCATAAGGTGATCGAATGGGTTTATGGAAGTATGTATAGATTCGATGACGGTCATCTAGGATTTGGTGATAGCCTGGGCCTCGCAATCACTCCGAGTCCGAACCTCATGCCTGTTAAGGCATGGCTTTGCATGTCTTAACATGTCTTTTTATTACCATTTTAGGAGGAAGATAATGAACGAAAGTGTGCTTGAAAACCCGGCCCTTGAAAAGGCCGCTGAAAGCTCCCTCAGCTATCCGGCCTTCCGCTGGTACATGATGCTGGTGATGCTGGTGGCCACGGCGGCCCAGACCGTGGTCATGATCGCGCCCGCCTCCATGGTGGAGTTCATCGCCAAGGACCTTAATATTGGCGTGGGACCCACGACGGCCCTCATGATGGCAACCTGGAACCTGGTGGGCCCGGCGGGCACCATCGTGGCAGGATTCTTCGTTTTCCGGGTCGGCATCACCCGGATGCTGCTCCTGGGCTGCGCCCTCCTCATTATCCCCAGTCTGCTCTATCCCGTGGTTGGCAATCACTTGGTGCCGGTCCTTATCCTTCGGGTGATCCAGCCCCTGGGCGTTGGCCCCATCTACTCCATCGCCCCCATCCTGGCTGCCTCCTGGTTCCCTGCCAAGGAGCGGGCTGCCGTGGCGGGTCTTCAGGGCTTTTCAACCTCTCTGGGCGTGGCCATCGGTTTCGGGGCTGCTCCGGCCGCCTACCATGCCATGCACAATAACTGGCTGGCCATGATGGCTTGCATGGCCGTAGTGCCGGCCTTGGCGTTTTTCATGACCCTGGTGGTGCCCTTTGGTCCCAAGCCCCCCCGGGCTAAGGCAGAACACCTGGATGAGGCCGCCATGAAGAAGGATTGGTCCATGGCGACCAAGGAACCCGTGTTCTACATTGGCATCCTGGTAATGTTCCTGATGTGCTGGGGCTTCGTGTCCACCAATGACCTGACTCCTGGCTACTTCGCAGTGAGCAAGCCCCTGGGTGTGGGCTATGGACCGGTGGTCGCCGGCCACCTCATGCAGACTGTGCAGGTCTCCTTCATGGTGGGTGCTGCCCTCTTGGGCCCCATCTTCGAGAAGATCTTCAAGGAGAATGCCCGGGGCACGGTCACGGTGGCCTTCGTGGTCTTCGCTGCGGCGATCTTCTCCATCAGCCAGCCCGCCGTCTACACGAACTTCAAGATCCTCTACCCCGTCCTGGCTATTGCGGGCTTCTTCCTGGCCTGGATCATCCCCACCTGCATCGCCTTCGTGACCCTGAACTACCCCACGCACCTGACCGGTAAGATGATCGGCCTCTGGTTTGGCATCGGCCTCTTTGCGGGGGTTCCCGCCATCGGCGTAGGAGCGAGCCTGTTGGTCAAGACTGGCAACTACCACGCCTCGATCTACGTGGTGACTTGTGTGGCCATCGTGGGCGCCATCGTGGCCCAGTGGCTCAAGCCCCCCAAATCCTTCCGCTGCTAGTCGGTTGAGTCGTGACGAAACTAAAAAGGGCGCCGATCAGGCGCCCTTTTTGATCTTGGCGATGCGAAAAATTGATGATTGTGAGGCGGATTCGGTGGTAGCCTGCGGTCAGATCTCCTCCCAAGTCTTTTTCCTCAGGCTTTTAGAGCCTGCCAATTGTGATGGGCCCCAAGGCCCGGACCCCTTCGGCGTGGGTTGCCCCCAGCCAAATTAGGAGAATGCCGATGAGTGAGCACGCCCTCAATCCCACAGGCGAACCCTCCATCAGTTATCCAGCTTTCCGCTGGTACCTGATGCTGGTGATGCTGGTGGCCACGGCGGCCCAGACGGTCGTCATGATCGCCCCGGCCTCCATGGTGGAGTTCATCGCCAAGGATCTTCACATCGGTGTGGGTCCCACCACCGCCCTCATGATGGCCACCTGGAATCTCGTGGGACCTGCGGGGACCATCGTCGCGGGCTTCTTCGTCTACCGGGTCGGCATCACCCGGATGTTCCTGCTGGGCTGCGCCCTGCTCATCATTCCGAGTCTCCTTTACCCGGTGGTGGGCAACAACCTGCCGGCGGTCATCGTTCTCCGGGTGCTCCAGCCCCTGGGCGTGGGTCCCATTTACGCCACCGCGCCTGTGCTGGCGGCCATCTGGTTCCCCCCTGCCCAGCGCAGCATGGTGGCAGGCCTACAGGGCTTTGCCACCTCCCTGGGTGTGGCCATTGGTTTTGGCGCGGCTCCCGCGGCCTACCTCGCCACCAACAAGAATTGGCTGGCCATGATGGCCTGCATGGCCATCGTGCCCATCATCGCCCTCATCATGACCCTGGTGATTCCCTTCGGCCCCAAGCCCCCCAAGGCCAAGGAGAGCCATCAGGACGAAGCCTCCATGGCCAGGGATTGGAAATTGGCCACGAGCGAGCCCGTCTTCTATGTGGGCATCCTCGTCATGCTGTTCATGTGTTGGTGCTTTGTGTCCACCAACGATCTGACCCCCGGCTACTTCGCCGTGAGCAAGCCCATGGGCGTAGGCTACGGCCCCGTCATCGCGGGCAAGCTCATGACCACCCTCCAGGTTCTTTTCATGCTGGGTGCCGCTGCCGTTGCACCCATCTTTGAGAAGATCTTCCGGGAGAATGCCCGGGTCACGGTAACCGTTGCTTTCCTGGTCTTCGCGGTCTTCATCTTTTCCATTAGCCAGCCCTTCGTCTACACCAATATGAAGATCCTCTACCCGGTCCTTGGCATTGCAGGGTTCTTCCTCGCCTGGGTCGTTCCTGTCTGCATCGCCTTTGTGACCCTCCATTACCCTGCCCACTTGGTCGGCAAGATGATCGGTCTCTGGTTCGGCATTGGCCTCTTTGCCGGTGTCCCTGCCATCGGGATCGGCTCCGCGCTCCTGACCAAGACCGGCAACTACCACGCCTCCATCTATGTCGTGACGGCCATTGCGGTTGTAGGTGCCATTATTGCTCAGTGGCTCAAGCCCCCCAAGGCCTTCCGCTGCTAGTCGGCTGTTTCCCCAAAGAAAAAGGGCGCCGAATGGCGCCCTTTTTCTAGACCTTCAACTGGTCGGGGATGAAGGTGTAGGGGATGGGGTCTGGGCTTTCCGCCTCCTTGAATCCCCGGAGGCGCAGGAGGCAGGAGTCGCATCTGCCGCAGGCCTTGTCTTCGGTCTGGTAGCAGCTCCAGGTGAGGTGCAGGGGGGCTTCGAGCCCCAGACCACGGCGGACGATCTGGCCCTTGTCCATGTGGATCAAAGGGGCCTGGAAGCGGAGCCGGGTCTCGGGGCGGGTGCCCAGGTTGGCGGTCTGCTCGAAGGACTTGAGGAAGACCTCACGGCAGTCGGGATAGCCGCTGGAATCCTCCTCCACGAAGCCCACGAAGATGTGGCTGGCCCCCAGGACCTCGGCCCAGCTCGTGGCGGTGGCCATCAGATGGGCGTTCCGGAAGGGGACATAGCTGGAAGGCACTCCTCGGCGTTCCAGGTCACCCTCGGGGAGGGCGATCCGAGGGTCTGTCAGGGCCGAGCCGCCGATGTGGCGCAGGTAGTCGAAACTGATGACCAGGCGGCGTTCCTGGGGAACCTCGAAGAAGTCGGCGATGTCCAGGAATGCCTTGTGTTCCCGGGCTTCCGTGAGCTGGCCGTAGTCCGCATGGAGCAGCGCCAAGTCATAGCCTTCGGACTTGGCGATGGCGGCTGTGACGCATGAATCGAGCCCGCCGGAGAGCGAAACGATTGCAAGATCAGCCATGCTGGACCTCCTCTGCCCAATTTTCCATTTCATTGAGTTCTTCCTGCAATGCCAATCGCAGGCTTTCTTCCTCGCCAGGACCCACCTGGTAGGGCTGCCCATAGCGCACGGTCACCTTGGCGAAGGGTTTGGCTACCAGCATCCGGTCCCAGCTCTTGAGGGTCCAGGCCCGATCGAAGGCGACACAGACGGGGACGACCCAGGCCCCGGTCTTCCGGGCCACGGACATGGTGCCGGGCTTGGCCTCCTGTCGAGGGCCCCGGGGGCCGTCGGGTGTGATGCCCAGGTCCCAGCCCTGCTTGACCGCCTGGATCATGCGCACCAGGGCCTGGGTGCCGGTCTTGCCCGCGCTGCCCCGAACGGCCTCGACGCCGAACCAGCGGAAGGTGGCGGTGCTGCGTTCCCCATCCTTGCTGTCGCTCTGGAGAGCTGCAACGCCAAGGGTCTCGCCCATGGGGCCTTTCCGCTTGAAGGGGTAGGCCAGGGGCATGGCAATCAGGCGTCGGTGCCAGAACGTCAGGATGAAGCGTGTGTCCGAGGCCACGAGCTCCGCGACGGGCTCGAAATTCAGACGCTTCACCCTCCAGGTGTAAGCCAGGAGCTTGATGAGATGGGCCGCGAAGAAGGGCACCATTCGATAGTTCATCCACATGGAGAAGGGGGAGCCCAGAGGGCGGCCCCGTTGGACAATCTCAATCCTGGCCATGGGCGGCGTCTCCCAGTTCAGAACGTTGGATCTGGAAGGCCTTGCCGCAGTAGTCGCAGTGCACTTCCACCGCATCGAGGCCGTGAAAGAGTTCTTCGATCCGCTCGGAGGAGCAGGCGGCCAGGGTGCCCACCAGGGAATCCTTGGCACAGCGGCACTGGTAGCGGACCTCGGTGGAAGCCAGGATTTCGGCGCCTTCTCCCTGGTTGATCCAGCGCACCAGGAAGTCGGGAGTCCGCTCCCAATGGGGCACGACCTCCAGGCCTTCGATGGCGTGGACCAGGGCCTGAAGGCGTTCCCGCGGGCAGCCCGGCAGGGGCTCCACCAGGAGGCCACCGGCTTCGCCGGTCGCCGGGTCACACCAGAGGGTCACGCTGGCCTGGGCCTGCTCGGACTGCTGGAGGTAGGCCTCGATCTGGGTGGCGATGGGGCCCTCCACCAGTTCCAGGTTGCCGTTGTAAGGGCTTCCACCGGGGTTGGAGCGCATCACCGAGAGCAGGCCCGGTGCCAGGAGCCAATCGCCCTGGAGCACGTCCGGGGAAAGATCGAGGATTCCGCGGATATCCCCTTCAGGCCAGGAGTCGGCCACCAGGGCTTTGGCCCTTCCGGAGCCCTTGATGAGGATCTGGAGGCGCTCAGAAAAGAAGCTCCGGGACTGGAGGAGCAGGGCGGAGGTCAGGGTTTCCACGAGACTGGCGCAGGCCTCGGCCTCCAGGCCGGGGTGGCCCCGGCGCACGCCATCCCACAGGGGCGAGGCGTCGATGGCCGCGAGCCGGATCAGGTGGTCAGATGTCAGGGCCCGAAGGACGCGGGCGGATGGGGCGAGTTCCGTCATGCTTCCATTCTATCGGAAGCGGAGCTATGCCACCCGGGTCCGAAGGAAGGAAGCCATTTTCAGGTCTTCCACCTTGATGTGTTTGGTGAGCCACTCCTGGAGGAAGCTCATGACCTTGAGGGTGAG
The DNA here is from genome assembly GCA_017859955.1 of Holophagaceae bacterium. Taxonomy (GTDB): domain Bacteria; phylum Acidobacteriota; class Holophagae; order Holophagales; family Holophagaceae; genus Holophaga. Next base: position 3,834 of record JAFNAB010000001.1, on the reverse strand, counting down.
GACGGCTTGGCCGCCGTCGAACTGTTTGACCAGATCTCCCACCTGTTTCAGGAGTTCGGTGTGGATCTGCTTGTGGGTGGAGAACTCAGGGTAGGCATGGCGGGTCATCAGCTCTTCTTCGGCCTTGAAATGGCTGGTGGTGTAGTCCGCGAGAAAGTGCAGCACCTTGCCCACTTCGTCCCGTCCCTTGCCCAGCTTCATGGCGTCGTGGAGGTTGTTGACGATATCCACCAGGGAGCGGTGCTGATCATCCACCTTCGGGAAATTCACTTCCAGATCCTTGGACCAGTTCATCAGGGCCACGCCGTCCTCCGCTTGAATCCTTAGATCATCAGCTTAGCTCGGCGGTTGGTAAAATTGCTGGTGAATCGGTGTTTTTTCCTTGGATTCAGGAACGTCCCTTTTCCTGGAGAAAGGCCAGCATGGCCTCCGGACCCTGAAATCCATCGCTGCGCCGGAGCTCGCGTCCCTCGGCATCCAAGAGTAGAACCGTGGGATAACCCCGGATGCCCAGCCGGCTGACCAGATCCTTGCGGACCCGGTCCGTGTCGATTCGCACCGCTACAGCATGTTCCTGGATCCAGGCCTGCACTCGCGCGTCAGGCCAGGTCTTCTCATCCAGCTCCTTGCACTGGGCGCACCATTCCGCATAGGTATCCACCAGGACCAGCTTCCTTTCCGCCTTGGCCCTGGCAGTGGCTCCTTCCAGATCCTGGGCCATCCAGAGGCTTGGCTGGGCAGGGGCGGCGACGCTGGCCCGGGGCAGCAGTTCCAGGCCAAGGCCCTGTTCCACGGAGCGGACCCCCAGCAGGATCGCCAGACTCAAGGCCAGGATGCCCAGGCCCTTCTGGAGTCCCGCGCTGAGGTCCTCGGCCGCGCGGAAGGCTCCCAGGATGGGGGCGCCGATCAGGAGGGTGAGGGACCAGAGGGCCTGATTGGCCCAGGTGGGCAGGAGAATTCGGAGATTCCAGACCGCGAAGCCCAGGATCACCAGACCCATGAAGGCCTTGAGCCGAACCAGCCACTCCCCGCTCCGGGGCAGGGCGGCGGTGAAGGTGCCGGCCGCCACGAATAGCACGCCCATGCCCAGGGCAAAGGTGAAGAGCTGGAGGGCGCCGGAGACCACATGGCCGTTCTGGGCTGCGGTCAGCAGGACGGTGCCCAGGTAGGGACTTACGCAGGGAGCGGCCAGGGGCCCCAGGACCAGACCCATGAGGAAGGCCCCCAGCCATCCCCGCCTCGGACCTCCCTGGAGCCGCGACTGGATCGCGTCCGGCAGGCGGATTTCAAAGGCTCCAAAAAGGCTGATGGCGAAAAGGGCAAAGAGAATGGAGACCGGTATCAGAAAGGCGGGGCGCTGGGCGGCGGCGCCGAAAACGCCCCCGGTGCGGGCAGCCAGGACCCCCAGGAGGGTATAGGTCACCGCCATCCCAAGCACCAGGACCAGGGACAGAGCAAAGCCACGCAGCTTTCCCCCCCCCTTGGCCCCGATGATGGCCATGGTGATGGAGATCATGGGATAGACGCAGGGGGTGAGCGAAGCCAGGAGCCCGAAGCCGAAAGCCAGGAGCAGGCTCCACAGGAAGCCTCGCCAGGCCGGAGGGGCTATCGCCGGGGGAGGTGGGGGGAGCGTGGGCACCAGCGCTTGGGGTGGCGCCTGGGGCTTCGCTCCCTGGATGGAAGGGCGGGCTTCCTTGCGCGCCACGGGGATATCCGTCGCCTTGATCTTGATGACGCGGTCGGTGGGGGGGAAGCAGACTCCACCCTCGCCTTCGGTGCAAGGCTGATAGGTTACGGTGACCTCCACCTCGCCCTTCAATCCCTCTCCGTGGAGGGGAATGGCCACGGTGCCCCGCCAGATGGGATCGCCGAGCTCATCCTTCCCGTTGGCCGCCGGCAGCTTGCCCAGGCTGAGCTTTCCGGGGGTGCCCGGCTTGGGGGTGACCTGCATGAAGGCCTTCTTCAGGTGAGCTCCTTCGGGAACCCCCAGCCTCAACGCGCCTCTTAGGAAGACGACGGAGACGTCCCTCTCGGGATCGAAGGACTGGGGGGCTCTGGCCGCCAGGGGCACCAGGGCCGCCAGGACCAGGAAGAGCATCCAACGGAGCACACGCATCGGTTAACCTCGCCTGATGATGATATTCGATGCCCAGTCCCCTGACCCTCGCCTTGTGAGGCGATTGACCCAGAGGATCGCCCAGGAGCAGCGCGATGGCGCCCACGGCCTGGGTCACGTCCTGCGGGTTGCCCGGCTTTCCATGGGCTTGGCCCGGGAGGAGGGGGCTTTGATGTTCGTCTGCGGGACGGCGGCCCTGCTCCATGACCTGGTCTACCTGCCCAAGAATCATCCGGACTCGCCACGCACCGCCGAGCTGTCTGCCCTGGAAGCCCGGGAGTGGTGTCTGGAATACCCGGACCTTGCTCCCCATGCGGAAGCGGTGGCCGAGGCCGTGGAAACCCACAGTTTTTCTGGTGGCAAGGCGCCCCGGAGTCTTGAGGGGGCCGTGCTCCAGGACGCCGACCGCCTGGATGCCCTGGGGGCCATCGGCATCGCCCGGGTCTTCGCCACCGGTGGTTCCATGGGAGCGGGGATGTGGGATGAGGCGGACCCCTGGGGCCTGGATCGTGAGTTGGACGACAAGCGCTACAGCCTGGATCACTTTGAGAAGAAACTCCTCAAGCTCGCTGACGGGATGAACACCCAGGCGGGCCGACGGGAGGCGAAGCGGAGAAACGACAGGATGCTGGGCTACCTGGAGGGGCTCAAGGAGGAGCTGGGATGACAGCCCCTGAAGGCGCTAAGGTTCCCTGAATCGGCCTCCCCATCGCTGTCCATCGCCGTTCATCGCTGGCTGAAAGGCTTGCCGAAGGGCTGAGGGAGCACGCCAAGGCCGATGCCCATCTCCTTGCAGTGAAAAGCAAAGCGATGGGCCAGCGATGGACGGCGATGAACGACGATAAAAGACAGGAGCCCCCGGCCTGAGCGTCAATGCGCCCGTGCCGGAGCTGGGCTCTGCTCCCCGATATTCCGATCTCGTCTTTTCGCATTTCGCTTATACACTGGCCTCGTGTCCCAGTTCACCCTGACCCTCCAACGATCTTTCGTCTCAGACCACTTCCATGACCTGCCTGGCTTTGTGGAGCCCAGGCATGGCCACAACTGGGCCGTGGAGGCGGAAGTGATCCAGGAGGGCACGGCCTCCGAGGCCGATTTCGCCAAGGCTCTGGATGCCTGGGTGGCGATCCTCGACTACACCCTGCTCAATGATCACGCCTGGCTTAATGGCAAGAACCCCACGGCTGAACTGCTCGCCCAATGGGCCTTTGAGCATCTGGAGGCTGCTGGGTTCCGTCCCCGTCGGGTTCGTATCCGCGAAAAGGCCAATTATTGGGCCGCTTGTCTGGAGCGGGCATGAGGGTTCGCTCCACCCTGGTTGGTTGTGCCCTTCTGCTGACCCTGGCCTGCGAAAAGCACGTGCCTCCGCCCCCGCCTCCACCCCCTGCGGTGGAGCTTGCACCTTGGTCCTATCACGTCCTGGGGGGCATTGTGGTGATCGAGGGTGAAGTGGATTGCCCCACGGACCTCTTCCTGGATGGGCAATTCGTTCACGACTCCCGCCATGTGGAATTCGGACCCGTTCGCTGGGAGCGCTATCTTCCCCCCAAGGGGGAGATCGTGGAGCTCCGGAATGGGACTGGCAAGTTGCTGGCCCGCTGGGACTTCAGTAAACCCTGGGAGCCCCCGGCGCCGCCTCCCCAAGTCAAGCCTCAGGAAAGTCCGCAGCCCAATCCTGCGCCTCAAGCTCCGGCTCCCAAACCCTTGCCCCCCTCGCC
>JAFNAB010000088.1 GCA_017859955.1 Holophagaceae bacterium | reverse complement strand
CGGCATCGGCCAGATGCACCTGCCCATCATCGCCGCTTCCATCGCCCTGGGCGGCCACGTCCGCATCGGCATGGAAGACAACATCTTCCTGTCCAAGGGCGTGCTGGCCAAGTCCAATGTCGAGTTCGTCGAGCGCACCAAGAAGATCATCGAGGCCCTCGGCAAGGAAGTCGCCACCCCCGACGAGGCTCGCCAGATCCTCGGCCTCAAGAAGTAGTCGACCTAAACCTGTTAAAACGGCCCTGGATTCCTCCGGGGCTGTTTTTTAGGCCCCCTATCGTGGGACACCTGTCCCGAGAAATGGGAAAGCAGTTGACAGCCTGCAACCCGGCGCGTAGCGTAAATCCCATACCCGCATACTGTTGAGTTGCATTGATACCCCCAGTTTGAAGCTTTCACTTCCAACATGAGCTCTGTCCACCAGGGCCTTTGACATTCTTATCCACCACAGGAGGCAATCATGAAAGTTATGAAGTGGTCCGAAGGCGATGTGTATGAAGGTCCCGGACATTTTGGCTGCTGGGGCATCCACAAGGTCCTCCTGGGCCGTGATACCAGCAATGTGACCGTCAACATCTCCCAGTTCATCCCCGGTGGTGGGTGCGAGAATGGCGCCGGCCCCATCGAGAAGTACTACCACGTGCTGGAAGGCACCCTGATCATCAAGACCCCTGCCGGCGACGTCTTCACCCTGGAGAAGAACGACGGCATCTACATCGGCCCCGGTGAAGAGCGGTCCATGGAAGTTCCCGGCCCCAATCCCTGCACCCTGCTGGTGGTCATCACCAAGCCTGCCTGATATCCAGCAGCGTAGCGATTGACCGATGAAAGCGGGGCACTTTCCGGAGTGCCCCGCTTCCTTTGTACTGTTGACCGAGCCCATGCACCCATGGGTGAATGGATGAGGAGGAGGGAGCTTGGCGGCGAAACGTGGCAAGGGCAAGCGGAAGTCCCTCTGGAAGCGAATTCTCGGATACCTCGCCCTGGGCCTTGGAGCCTGGTTTGCGTTAACCATCTCCGTCGCCCTTTTCTTTCGGTTCGTGCCCGTACCCTACTCAGCCCTGATGGTGGAGCGCGAGGTCGGTTCATGGTTCTCCGGCCCGCCCCATGAGATACAGCACCGGTGGGTGCCTCTGGAGGCCATCCATCCCAATATGGGACTTGCGGTCATCGCCGCCGAGGATCAGAACTTCGCCGACCATTTCGGCTTCGATTGGAAGGCTATCGAGAAGGCCGTCGCCCATAACGAGCGCAGCAAGCGCAAGCGTGGCGCCTCGACGCTGTCCCAGCAGACCGCGAAGAACATCTTCCTGTGGGAATCCCGGTCCTGGGTGCGCAAGGGCTTCGAGGTCTACTTCACCCTTCTGATCGAGACCGTCTGGTCCAAGCGCCGCATCCTGGAGGTCTACCTCAACAGCGTGGAGTTCGGGGATGGCGTCTACGGTGTGGAAGCGGCTTCCCAGCGGTTCTTCCACAAGCCAGCCAAAGCCCTGCGTCCCGGAGAGGCAGCCCTCCTGGCGGCAGTCCTGCCAAGCCCAAGGCGCTACAAGGCGAACGCCCCCAGCGGCTATGTCCGTACGCGCCAGGACTGGATCCTGCGGCAGATGGGAAACCTGGGTGGACCCGACTTCATCAAGGAGCTTTAAGGGCCCCCGCTGTGGCTATCAGCCCAGGGGCTTGGGATCAGCCCGGTGCGCCAGAAGGTGCCCGATGGCCACAGCAGCGGCATCGGCCGCATCGGTGGGCAGGGGTTCCTTCAGGCTCAGGAGCATCTGCACCATCTTCCCCACCTGGGTCTTGTCGGCCCAGCCATACCCACTGACGGCCTTTTTCACCTGCATGGGGTTGTAGTCGCCGACCGGAAGCCCATGAAGGCCTGCGGTCAACAGGATGCCACCCCGGATCTGCCCGAGTTTCAGGGCAGTGGCCGCATTCTTTTCAACGAAGGGCGATTCCACCGCCATGAATTGCGGGTGGTGCCGCTCAATGGCCTCGGCCAGCCGCAGATGGATGCCCAGGATCCGCTGGTCGAAATCCGCCCCCCGAGGGGAGCGGATCACACCAGCCTCCACCAGCTCAAGCCTGGACCCGAAACGGGAAACGATGGCCCAGCCGCAGGCCAGGGAACCGGGATCGACACCCAGACACAGAACCGGCGCAGCAGGAGCTTTGGGGGGCATTCAGATCAGAGCCGCTCGAAACGGACTTCCACCTTGCCGGGCTTGGCCTTGGGGGCCGCGGATTCAGGGGCCTCCCTGCGGGTGGATTCCACAGCCTCCCGACGGGGAGATTCGGAGTTCTCTCTGCGGGACGACTCCGGGTTCTCCCGCCTGGACGAGTGCTCAGACCGGCGGGGTTCCGCCGTTCTTTCATGCCTGGGAGTCGCGGGGGCCTTGGCTGCCGGAGCGGCCTGGGCCACCTTCCCGCCCCAATGGGCACCCACCTGCTTGACGCGGTCGACCAGACGCTGGGGCTCCAGCACCTGGAGCCCATCCCCGAACTGCATGCACCAGCGAGCGATGGCCCTAAGGTCCGTCGCAGTGAAGGAGACCAGGGCCTTGCCTTCTTCCTGGTCCTGGATCGTGAAATCCGGGAAGGGGGCCGGGGCCTGCTTCACGGCAAAGATCCACTGCTTGAGCAGAATGGCTTTCACCTGGATGGGCTCGCCACCCAGCCAGCCCCCGATCTGGTTGGGGGAGACGCCGTCCTTGTAGGGGCCCTGGGCAGAACGCCCGACGCCTTCCACCACGTTGACTTCGGCCAGGAGATCCAGGCGATGGTGACGTTCGGCGTTGTAGCGCCGATCCCAGCCCCAGACGAACCAAGCCTGGTTCAGGGCCTCGAAGGAGAGCTGCCTGGGTTCAAAGGTGCGGGGAGGATTGGCCTCGGCGTCCACAAAGATGAGTTCGACGGCCTTGCCCGCCTGGATTGCGCCCAGAAGGGTCTGGGCATGGGCCGGGAGGCCACCCTCCACGAGGGAGGCAGGAGCGGGGGCCTCGACGACAGCCTCAACGACAACCTCCGCATCCTTCTTCGCGGTTTTCCGAGGCTTGGCAGGGGCCTTACGCACCTTCGGGGCGGGCGCCTCTTCCACGATCGGAGCCTCCAGCACAGCGCTTTCGGGTGTGAGTTCAGGGGTCGAGGTCTTTTTGGTATTCCGGCGAGGGGCCATAAAGGGGAATCTCCAGTAGTATCATCGCCCCGGGAAGCCCAAACGTCTATCCCGGGAGCAGTGTAGGGATGCGCTATTCCTCTTCCGCCGCAGCGGAGATGACGGGCACCACCTGTTTCTTGCGGGAAACGATGCCGTCCAGATGCACCCTTCCCTCCTCTGTTTCAACCCGGAAGGCCTTGCCGACCAGATCATGGTCCTCCCCCGTGAACAACACTTCGGAACCCTGACTCAGGATATCCGTCACGAGGAGCATCAGGAGGTTATAGCCCCCCTGAACGCAGTACATGTTCATGTATTCAACCAGTTCCTCTCGCACGTCCTCGAGTCCGGAATCCCCCATGGTGTACACCTGGGCGATGGCGATCTTGTGGCGGGTGAAACGGAACTCCTTGATGTCCTGGGTCAGGATCTCCTGGGGGGTCTTGCCCACCAGGGTGGAACCGGCCTTGAACATGGCCAAAGCAAAATCATTGATATGAATGCCCGCGATATCCGCGAGCCGCTCGGCCGTGAGCTTGTCGGTATAGGTGCTCGTCGGCGACTTGAACTGGATGGTGTCCGAGATGATGGCCGCACAGAGAAGACCCGCGATGCTCCGGACGGGCCGGATCCCTGCCTCAAAGTAGAGGTTGGCAATGATCGTCGAGGTGCTGCCCAGGGGCTCATTCTTGAAATAGATGGGATTCGCGGTCTGGATATCTCCAAGGCGGTGGTGATCAATGATCTCTAGGATCTCCGCCTCCTCGATGCCATGGACCGTCTGGCTCTTCTCGTTGTGGTCGACCAGGATGACCTTCTTATTGCGATAAGAGATGAGGTGGTAACGGGAGATGAAGCCCTGGATGACATTGTTGTCATCCACCACGGCATAGCTCCGGTACCGGGTCTTCAGCATCTTGTCTTTGATGTCATCCACATAATCATCAACATTGAAGCTGATCAGGTTCTGGGTGGACATGACGAAGCTCACCGGGATGCTCAGATTGATGAGCCGGGCGGCGGTGAAGGTGTCGACCTGGGTGGTCATCACCACACAGCGAGCCTCCTCGGCGGCCCGAAGCACTTCATCATCCACGGTGGAGCCGCAGGTCAGGATCAGACAGTTCGCACCGCAGCTTATGGCCTTCAGCTGAGCATCGATGCGGTTACCGGCGATGACAATGTCGCCGGGGTCCACGAAGGGCTGCATGTCGTCAGCCTGGGTGGCGGCGATGGCAATCTTCCCCACGGGATTGAAGTCCTTGGCGCTCCCCCACACCAGCTGGGCGCTGAGGGTCTCCAGTACGTTGGCCAGAGGCGTCCTACTGGCGGCAAGGGGGTTGTTGTCGATGGCATCCAGAAAGCGGGTGGTGATGTCGGACCCGGTCAGGAGACCGATCAGCTTCTGGTGGTCATCCACCACCGGAAGGGTCTTGACGTTGTGCTTGCGCATGATCCGCCAGGCCGACTTGACTGAAATCCCGGGGCTCACCGCATTGGCGGGATCCATGTCCAGATCGCAGACCTGTGTCTTGACGGTGCCCAGGTATTCCGGAGCCTTCACCCCGAAGTGATTCAGCACAAAGGCTGTCTCCCGGTTGATTTCGCCGAGGCGACAGGGCACAGCCTGCACACCGAGTTTCTTCTTCAGCTCGGCATAGGCGATGGCAGCACAAATGGAATCCGTATCGGGATTCCTGTGACCGGTGATGTATACAACGGGGTCCATACTCGCATCCTGTAAAAAACTGCAGGAGCAACGATCCTAGCATGGGCTGACACTAGCCAGACGGGCTCCTCGGGTGCATACGGTCATAAAGCTGGCGGAGGCGGGCCTGGTGCACATGGGTGTAGATCTGGGTCGTAGAGATGTCAGCGTGTCCCAGCATGGCCTGGACAGCCCTCAGATCGGCCCCGTGGTCCAGGAGATGGGTGGCGAAGGCGTGGCGCAGGACGTGGGGACTCACCTGGACCGAGGGAATCCCGGCCTTCACCGCGAAGGCCTTGAGTAGGCGCCAAAGATGCTGCCTGGTCAGGGGCTCACCTCGGCGCCCAACGAAAAGCTCCGGCCCTTTGGCCTTGAAGCCAGGCCGGATTCCCAGCCATTGCCGAAGCCAGTGTTCAGCGCCCTCCCCGAAGGGAATCAGGCGTTCCTTCCGGCCCTTGCCCATGACCTTGAGAAAGCCCTCGTCCAGGAATACCGAGAGAGCCGGAAGTTCAGCCAGTTCGCTCACCCGGAGCCCTGAGGCATAGAGCAGCTCCATCCAGGCTCTGTCGCGGATGCCCTGGGGTGTATTCACGTCCGGAGCCGCCAGCAGGGCCTCTACCTGGCTCTCACTGAGGGTCCGGGGGAGGATTCTGGGGGCCCGGGGCGGCCTGGCAACCGACTCCGGCCCGGCCCCTCCGTCGCCCTCCATGCGCAGGAAGTTCAGGAACTGACGGAGGGCGGACGATAGCCTGGCGACGCTGCGGGCCGCCTTTCCCTCCCCCTGCTGGGACACCAGGAAGCGTGTCAGGGCGTCCCGGTCCAGGTCCACCGGGGCCAGGTCCCGCTCCACGGCCCAGGCCGCCAGAAGGCGCAGATCCGAGAGATACGCTGCCACGGTATGGGCGGAAAGGGAGCGTTCGACCGCTAGGTAGGTCCTGAACTCCCGCAGGGAGCCTCCCCAACCCAAGGGCCATCCTCCTTCTGGTTCAACGACTTCCGGGATTTGATGCATAGCTTTCATCCTAGTCGCTTGGCAGAGCCCCGGGTGCGTGATAGGCTCGCTAAGTTTTGAAGGAGAGCACATGGCTGAGATTCGTAAGAAGGTCATCGCGATCATCGCTGAGCAGTTAGCCAAGCCTGAGGATTCCATCACAGAGACCAGCCACTTCGTGGATGATCTCGGAGCCGACAGCCTGGATACGGTGGAGATCATCATGGCCATCGAAGAAGCCTTCGGGATCGAAATCCCCGAAAGCGAGCAGGAGAAGATCAAGACGGTGGGGGATGCCATCACTTACATCGAGAAGAACGCCAAGGCCTAAGGGTCTAGCCATCTGATCGAAGCGCCGCGATTCCTATGCTCTGCGGCGCTTCCGCCGTTCCTGACACCCCCATTCCAGCAAGCTGGTGAAGGTGCAGGCCCGGAGGCTATCAGAGCAGAGGGATCTGCCACTCCTCGGAGGTGATGCCAATGACATCCATCCAGCGCCGCCGTGTGGTCATCACCGGCATGGGCACTGTCAACCCTTGCGGGAACAACCTGGGAGACACCTGGGATTCCCTGTTGGCCGGCCGCACTGGAATCGGTCTCATCGACCGATTCGACACCACCGACTTCACCTGCAAGATCGCTGGCCAGGTCAAGGGCTTCAACCCAGACCTGTCCATCGAGAAAAAAGAGCAGAAGAAGATGGATATCTTCATCCAGTACGCCATGGCGGCCACTCAGGAAGCCATGATGGATGCAGGTTTCCATGGCGTGGAACTGTCCAAGGCCGAACGTGAGCGCTTCGGCGTCTACATCGGCTCTGGCATCGGCGGACTGGGCACCATCTGGCAGGAGGCCAAGAGCTACCGCGGCCCCCGACGGACCAGCCCCTTCTTCATCCCCAGCCTGATCATCAACTTGGCAGGGGGCAACGTCAGCATCAAGTACGGCCTCCAGGGCCCCAACAGCGCTGTTGCCACGGCCTGTGCCACTGGAACCCACGCCATTGGTGATGCTGCCCGCCTGATCATGCACGGTTATGCCGATCGCATGGTGGCCGGCGGATCCGACTCGGTCATCAACGAGTTGGGTGTTGGCGGATTCAGCGCCATGCGCGCCCTTTCGACCCGCAACGACGACCCCGAAAAGGCCAGCAGGCCCTTCGATGTCGATCGTGACGGCTTCGTCATGGGTGAAGGCGCGGGCATCCTCGTCCTCGAGGAATACGAAAGCGCCAAGGCCAGAGGCGCCAAGATCTATGCAGAAATCGCAGGCTACGGCATGTCAGGCGACGCCTACCACATGACCAGCCCCAGCGAAGATGGAGACGGACCCCGGCGCGTTATGACCGCCGCCATCCAGGACGCGGGCATCGACCCCAGCCAGATCGGCTACGTCAACGCTCACGGCACCTCCACCCCAGCGGGCGACCGCATCGAATGCCTCGCGCTGAAGCTGACCTTCGGGGATCACGCGAAGCGGCTCAAGGTCAGTTCCAGCAAGTCCATGACAGGCCACCTCCTGGGCGCCGCCGGCGGCCTCGAGACCATTGTGGCTGCCATGGCCACCTACACCGGGAAGATCCCCCCGACCATCAACATGGTGAATCAGGATCCCGATTGCGACCTGGACGTGACCCCCAATGTCGCGGGCAGTTTCGACGCGGAATACAGCCTCAACAACAACTTCGGATTTGGCGGCACCAACGCCTGCCTGGTCCTCAAGCGGGTTTGATCGTTCCGGAATCACATATCTGCGCCGACCTTCGGGTCGGCGTTTTTTGTATCGCCCTGCCCTCAAAGACGCCAATCATCTCAAGCCTTTTCCTGCCATGTCGAGTGATCTTGAATTTTTATCAGAGACCTTGACAGGCCTTGGAAGCTTGGTTGAAGATGGGAACGTCGTAAACTGGAACAGGCAAAGCGGAAATAGAATGCACCCAATCCTTATGGTCATTGATTCCCATTCTATCCGTAATCAACTTTCCTTATAACATATAGGAGGTAGTCCCCATGGTGGACAAGCAATTCGTGAACAACCTGTTTGATGTCAAGGGCAAGGTTGCCATTCTCACCGGAGCCACTGGCGCTTTCGGCAAGGCTGTCGCCACCGGCTACGGCCTGTCCGGCATGAAGGTCTTCGTGACCGGCCGCAGCGCCGAGAAGTGCAAGGCCCTCTGCGATGAGCTGGCTGCCCAGGGCATCGAGTGTGGCTTCTCCACCGGCGACCCCGCGGTCGAGGCCGACGTCATCAAGGTCGTCAACGACTGCGTCGCCAAGTTCGGCGAAGTCAACGTCCTGGTGACCGCTGCCGGCTACAACCACGCCCAGCCCATCATCGAGCAGGATCTGGCCGAGTGGAAGAAGATCATGGATTCCGACGTCCAGGGCACCTGGCTCTTCTGCAAGTATGTCGGCCAGCAGATGATCGCCCAGGGCAAGGGTGGCAAGGTCATCCTGATCTCCTCTGCCCGCTCCAAGATGGGCATGGCCGGCTACACCGGCTACTGCACCGCCAAGGGCGGCATCGACATCATGGCCCAGTCCCTGGCCTGTGAGTGGACTGCCAAGTACAAGATCAACGTCAACACCGTGAACCCCACGGTGTTCCGCTCCGAGCTGACCGAGTGGATGTTCGATCCCACCAGCGAAGTCTACAAGAACTTCCTGCGCCGCATCCCCGCCGGCCGCCTGGGCGAGCCCGAGGATTTCGTCGGCCCCTGCATCTTCCTGGCCTCCAGCGCCAGCGACTTCATGACCGGCGCCAACATCGCCGTCGAGGGCGGTTACTGGGCCAACTAAGCCCGGCGATCTGCCACGTGGAACCGGCCCGAAAGGGCCGGTTTTCATTTTCAAGGCACAACGGAGCACAATGGAACCATGGCCAAAGCCCTGCCCTTCAAGCTCGTATCGCCCTATGAACCCGCCGGGGACCAGCCCGAGGCCATCGCCCAGCTGGTAGCTGGCATCGAGGCCGGAGACCGATTCCAGACCCTCCTGGGGGTGACAGGCTCAGGCAAGACCTACGCTATGGCTTCCACTATCGCCAGGCTCCAGCGCCCAGCCCTGATCTTCGCCCCCAACAAGACCCTGGCGGCCCAGCTCTTCAGCGAGTTCAAGCAGTTCTTCCCCGAGAACGCCGTCGAGTACTTCGTCAGCTACTACGACTACTACCAGCCCGAGGCCTACGTCCCTGAGCGGGACCTCTTCATCGAGAAGGACGCCAAGATCAACGAGGAGTTGGAGAAGCTCCGCCTCAACGCCACCCGCTGCCTCCTGGAACGCCGGGACACCATCGTGGTGGCCTCAGTATCCTGCATCTACGGTCTGGGCGATCCCAGCAGCTACCTGAACCTCTCGGTGTCCATGTCCGTGGGGGACACCCTGGATCGGGCACTCCTGCTGCGCAATCTCGTGGCCATCCAGTACGCCCGCAACCAGATGAGCTTCGAGCCCGGAGTCTTCCGGGTGCGGGGGGACGTGGTGGAGGTCTACCCCGCCTACGAAGATGTGGCCTACCGCATCGAACTCTGGGGCGACGAAATCGAGCGGTTGTCCAAGTTCGATCCCCTCCGGGGCGTGGTCCTCGAGAAGCTGGACACCCTTACCATCTGGCCCAAATCCCACTACGTGACCCCCGAGGACAAGCTGGCCATCGCCATCCGCCAGATCAAGGAGGAACTGGAGGCCCGGGAGGAGCAGTTCCGCTCCGAAGGCAAGATCGTGGAGCTGCAGCGCCTGCACCAGCGCACGGTCTACGACATCGAGATGATGAAGGAGATGGGCTACTGCTCCGGCATCGAGAACTACAGCCGCTTCCTGGATGGCCGGAAGCCCGGTGAGCCTCCTCACACCCTGCTGGACTACTTCCCCGAAGACTTCGTGCTCTTCATGGACGAGAGCCATGTCGCCACGGGGCAGCTCCATGGCATGTACAACGGCGACCGGAGCCGGAAGAGCACCCTGGTGGACTTCGGCTTCCGGCTTCCCGCGGCCCTGGACAATCGGCCCCTCAAGTTCGAAGAGTTCGAGAAACGGGTCAAGCAGGTGGTCTTCGTGAGCGCCACCCCCGGCAGCTACGAACTGGAGCAGTGCGGCGGCGTGGTGGTGGAGCAGGTGGTGCGCCCAACGGGCCTGGTGGACCCCCTCGTGGAGGTCCGCCCGGTGGGCAACCAGGTGGACGACCTCCTGGAAGAGATCCGCCAGGTGGTGGCCAAGGACGAGCGGGTCCTGGTGACAGTGTTGACCAAGAAGCTGGCAGAACAGCTCACCTCCTACTACCAGGAGCTGGGCATCAAGGCCGAGTACCTCCACAGCGAGATCGACACCCTGGAGCGGGTGGAGCTCCTCAAGAACCTGCGTCGGGGCGTCTTCGATGTCCTGGTGGGCATCAACCTCCTCCGGGAGGGCCTGGACCTGCCTGAGGTGTCCCTGGTGGCCATCCTGGACGCCGACAAGGAAGGCTTCCTCCGCAACCACCGCTCCCTGATCCAGACCATCGGCCGGGCAGCCCGCAACGTCCACGGCAAAGCCATCCTCTACGCCGACCGCATGACCGGCTCCCTCACCACCGCCATTGAGGAAACCGCAAGGCGGCGGGCCAAGCAGCTGGCCTACAACGAGGCCAACGGCATCACGCCGGAGACCGTGAAGCGCAACCTGGACGATGTCATGGGCGAGGCCCTGGCCCGGGAATTCATCAATGTCCCCAAGGAGGACAAGGTCGCCGATGAGCCCCTGCTCTACCTGGATGACGCAGGATTCGAGAAGGGAATCGCCAAGCTGGAGAAGCAGATGCGGGAGCACGCCACCCGCATGGAGTTCGAAGAGGCCGCCAAGCTGCGGGACCGGATCCAGCATGCCCGGCGGGAGCGGCTGATACAGGGTTAGGCATTGAACGCCAGGGCCAGCGAGAATGCCGTTTGTCTTTTATCGCAGTTCATCGCTGTCCATCGCTGGCTGAAAGACTTTTGAGAGAGATGGTGGAATTCGTTCCTTGGTCCCTCCATCGGCGATAATCGAGGCTCAAGGAGTTCCGTCATGCCCCGTCCCGCCACCTTCCAGTTCTCCATCGACGACACCCGCTGCACCCGCTGTGGCCTTTGTGTCGCCGATTGCCCCATGCGGGTGATTTCCCAGGAGCCGAAGGAAGTCCCCTTCGTGAAGCCTGAGAAGGAAGCCCAGTGCATCCATTGCCAGCACTGCCTGGCCATCTGTCCATCCGCCGCCCTTTCCATCGATGGCAAACGGCCGGAGGACAGCCTACCCGTGGGCGGCCTACCAGACCTGGAATCCATGGATCACCTGGTGAGGTGCCGACGCTCCGTTCGCAGCTACAAGCCCGAGAACGTCGAGGCAGGTCTGGTGAAGCGACTTCTGACGACCCTGGGCAATGTTCCCACGGGCACCAATTCCCAGCAGCTCACCTTCCACCTCATCGATGACCGCGAGGTCATGGACCGCTTCAGGCAGGCCGTCATGGCCACCCTGGAGAAGGCGGATCAGGAGGGACGGATCCCCGACAGGCTTGCCGTGCTTCGCACGGCCTACCAGGTCTTCGCCAAGAACGGCACCGACATCCTCTTCCGGGGCGCGCCGCATATGCTGCTGGTCTCAGCCCCCAAGAACGTGGCCACCCCCCACCAGGATGTGGCCCTGACCCTGGCCACCTTTGAACTCCTGGCCCAGAGCGCGGGCCTGGGCACCGTCTGGTCAGGATTCACCCTCTACGCCCTCGAGACCGTGCCCGAGCTCAAGCCCCTCCTGGGCCTGGACCCTGGGCACGCCTACTACGCCATGCCCTTCGGCCTTCCCAAGGTCCATTACGCCCGGACCGTCCAGCGGGATGAGGCCGCCCTGATCCACCGCGTGACCCTGTGATGCGGCGCGCCCACTGGATCACGGCGAGCGTCCTTATCCTGTGCCTGCTGGCGCTCATCGGCGGCATGGTCTGGACCCGGGATTCGGGCCCCCCTGCGGGACTGGCATCCCGCCTGAAGGGACGGAAGACCAAGGCCAGCACCCCGCCACCCCGGGAGCGCACCGTGGATACCAAACCCCTGCTGGCCGCCCGGCTGCTGGGGACCCTTGCGGCCACTCCGGAGGAGCAGGACCTGGCCAGGCAGGCCGATCGCCTGGCCAACCACGAGCTGGACATCTCCTTTGCCTCTGCCCTGCAACAGGCCCTGGAGAGCAAGCCCCAGCCCACCCCTGAGCTTCAGGAGCTGACGGCCCTGAAGGCCAAGGCCGAAGCCGCTGTGGAGGCCGACCAACGCAACCTCAAGGAGCTGGCCCGTCGGCTGGACAAGGCCCCCGAGGCGGAGAAGGACGCCCTGGAGGACCAGATCGAGGTGGCCAAGGCCCAACTGGAACTGGACAAGGACGAGCTGGAATCCTCCGCCGAGGACCTGGACCGGGCTGGGGGAGACCCCCAGGCCCGCATTAAGCGCCTCAAGGAGGCCCACGACGCACTGGGAGAGGCCCCCAGTGTGGTGGGGCAGGCTGCCGCGGCCCTGGCTGCCAAGGGGCACAGCGCCAGCCTTCTCTATAAGTTTCGGAGCTGGAAGGCCCAGCGGGACAAGCTGAACCTGCTGACCCAATCCCGGCAGGAGCTCCAGGCCAAGCTCCAACGCATGACGGCGCGCCGGGACAAGATCGCCCTGCAGGTCAAGGCGGAAGCGGATCAGCGGGAAAGCGCCAAGAAGGAGGCCTCGGGCTTCGCCAAGGGCGGAACCCAGTACGAAGGCACCACCTCCAAGGAGGAGAAACAGGCAGCCCTGGAGGCCCTCAAGCGCTTCATGGCCACCCAGCATCGATTGACCACCCTCAACAAGCGGATCCAGGACCTGAAGGACCTGGATGAGGTCTATGACAGCTGGAGCCAGCTGGCGGTGACCTACCAGCGTTCGGCCCTCCACCTCCTCCTGAAGGGGCTCCTCACGATCCTTGGGGTCCTGTTCGCAGTCTTCGTGCTGGACCGCATCATCGAACGCATCTTCCATGGCATGGCGAAGGAGAAACTGCGGGCCGCCACCCTACAGGCGGTGGTCAAGTTCGCCGTCCTGGTGGTGGGGCTCATCATCATCCTCTTCACGGTCATCGGCCTCCCCAGCCAGACCACGACCATTCTCGGCCTTGCGGGTGCGGGCCTCACCGTGGCCCTCAAGGACTTCATCGTGGCCTTCTTCGGCTGGTTCGTCCTCATGGGGCGGAACGGCATCCGGGTCGGGGACTGGGTGGAGATCAAAGGCGTAGGCGGAGAAGTGGTGGAGGTGGGTCTCCTTCGCACCTTACTCATGGAGACCGGCAGCTGGAATGAGCTGGGTCATCCTACGGGGCGCAAAGTCGCCTTCGTGAACAACTTCGCGGTCGAAGGACACTTCTTCAACTTCTCGACCTCCGGCCAATGGATGTGGGACGAGCTGCGGATCCTGATTCCCGCCGGCACCGATCCCTACCCCATTCTGGAGGGCATCCAGAAACTGGTTGGCGAGAAGACCGAAGCCAATACCAAGCTCGCAGAAGAAGAATGGCGCAAGGCCACCACCCGTTACCGGGTTCGCACCTTCTCCGCTGTGCCCGGCATCAATGTGGTGCCCACGGTCCTGGGCATCGAAGTCCATGTCCGCTACATCACCCGGGCCTACGAACGCCACACCACGCGCAACGCCCTCAATGAAGCGGTTGTGGAGCTGATGCACGGGAAGAATTCAAAACCGTAGCTCTTTCACGGTATTCAAGCATCCAACTAAGGAATAGGATTCTGGAGAGGACTTTCGTGCGGCGCATCCTTCACCTCCTTGCCCTTCTGGCCCTGATCCTGGTGGGATCGGTGCCCGAGGTGCGCCTGGAGGCCGCCCCGGAGCCCCCGCCTTGCTGCTGCGGTGAGGGTGGAGGCTGCGGGATGCCCTCCAGAGCCCCGAGCCCCTCCCCCTGCTCGACCCAGGTCCCAGTGACCCTGGTGGCGGTTCCCCCCACGAGCACGCCGGAACAG
The DNA here is from genome assembly GCA_017859955.1 of Holophagaceae bacterium. Taxonomy (GTDB): domain Bacteria; phylum Acidobacteriota; class Holophagae; order Holophagales; family Holophagaceae; genus Holophaga. The sequence continues at coordinate 164 of JAFNAB010000088.1, read as the reverse complement.
GCCAGCCCGGCCGAGGTTCGCAAGGAGTCCCTCCCTTGGCCCGCCAGTGTTGCCAAGTTCCGCCCCAGCAGCATGGAAGCGGGCGCCCCCATCCGCGGCCCCAGCGCCCTCACTCCTTCCCCACCGGACCGCCAAGCCCAGCTTTCCACCTTCCGGATTTGAGA
>JAFNAB010000087.1 GCA_017859955.1 Holophagaceae bacterium | reverse complement strand
GTTTCGACACATAATTCTCGATTTGCTTTCCACTGCTTGCGCTGAGGGCTATGAAGGGCTTTCACGACCGTGGTGCTTCGAGTTGCTGGGGGATTTGGATCGACTTCATGGAAACCGATGCTGATATGACCAGTCAAGCTGAATTTGAGTTATCAAGAGAATTTTTTCTCGATATCCAGGTCGCGATTGTCGTTGATAGCTTGGGTAAATGGAGATTTATAGGTATTTAAGCATTGATATGATGGTCTCCTCAGTGAGGAGCCAGGTTATGGTATGTGATCCAGGGATCATGGTTGATCATCTGGTATGATCAGTCAAGTGCCTTACTTGATTTTTATTGACCCAGGTGAAAGATTTCGGAGCCCACGACCTTGGCCAGATCCGCCAGGGTGTTGCAGGGAAGCATGCGGGCGTGCGCCTGGAAGAGCCCGGTGGTGCGGTGCCTGGGCCAATCTTCCCTGGGCAGGGTGTTGAGCCAGAGGATCTGCTTCACGCTGCGGCGCAGCTGCGCCAGTTCAGCCGCCGCCGCCTCGGCCTGGATGGTTTTGGTGTCGCTGAGGACGATGACCACGGTGCTGGGCTGGATCACCCGCCGATGGCGGGTGCGGAGACTCACCAGGCTCTGCTGGAGGTGGGTCCCCTTGCCCCATTGGGCACTGCGGTTGGTGATGATCTCGGAGAGTTCCCCCAGGGAGGGGTGGGTGCGCATGCTGGGGGTAAGGCGCTCCAGCTCCTCGGCGAAGATGAAGCTCTCGATGTTGTAGGCCAGGTTGGCCACGCTGGTGAGGAACTGGAGGACGAAGGTCACGTACTTGACCATGGAGCCCGAGACGTCGCAGAGCAGGAGGATCTTGGGCTTGGTGCGGCTTCGCTGCCGGTAGCTCACCTTCAGGAGGGTGCCTCCGTACCGGAGGTTGCCCCGGATGGTGCGCCGCAGGTCCACCTGCTGGGTCGCCCTGGACCTCCGTCGGCGCCGGGAGAGCTGGGTGGCCAGGGCCTTGGCCATGCGCTTCAGGAGCTGAATCACCTGGGGGAGTTCGGATTCGGCGATCTTGGCCAAGTCCCGCTGCATGAGGGCGGGCAGGGATGACTGGAGGGCTTCGGTGGAGGCCTCCAGGGCGGCATCGATGCGGGGGTTCCCGGTGTAGTCCACCTGGAAGCTCTGGACGGTCTGCTCGGCCAGCTGGCGGCGCCAGTATTCCAGGGAGCCTGTGACCATGCGCTCGGCGATGGACTGGAACTTCTCCGTCACCTTATTTCCCGTGGAGGTGCGCTCCAGGAAGTCCGTGATCCTTCGTTGGTCCTCCGGCGGGAGCTTCCTGTGGACCTCTTTCAGTTCGTCGGGGATGTCCAGGGGCTTGCCCTGGAAGAGGAATTCCGTCTCGCCCTCCTCCTGGGGCTGGGCCTTCTGGCCCCCGCATCCGCAGGTCCTTTCGGCGGGCTGGAAATAGCTTTTGAAGGCCTGCTGGAAGAGGGGGCGATCATCCATCCGCTTGATGAGGGTGGCTTGAAGGCCGGTCCGGAAGGCCTCCGGGTCGCTCCAGTCCAGGTGCGCCAGAGCCGACGCGGCATCCAGGGCCTCGGTAGTGCTGACCCGCACCCCCAGGCCCCGGAGGATCTGGCAGAACTCCACCAGGATGGTTGGGGTGTTCGGGAAAGGATTCACCACCAAGACTCCAAGGCACCAAGGAAAAGCAAAAAGAAACAATAAATAAATTATAAATTTTTTGCTTTTTATCTTTTCTTGGAGTCTTGGAGCCTTGGCGGTGGATCATTTTTTTCCAGGAACCCAGGCATCTCCCTCATCTTCCGCAGGTCATGGTCGTGCTTGAAGACCACGCCCAGGGTGTCCTGGAGGGCCTGCTCGTCGAGCTGCTCATGGCCGAGAGCCGCCAGGGCCTGGGCCCAGTCCAGGCCTTCGGAAATGGCGGGCTTCTTTTCGATCTCGGGCAGGGCACGCATGCGGTGAAGGGCCGTGGCCAGTTCGGCCGCCAGCTGGTGGCGGATGCCCGGCAGGCGCGACTCCAGGATGGCGGTCTCCTTCTCGATGGAGGGGTAGCCGATGTGGAGGTAGACACAGCGGCGGCGGAGGCCGTCGGACAGTTCCCGGTCGTGGTTGCTGGTGAGGATCACGATGGGGATGTGCTTGGCCCGGACCGTGCCCCACTCCGGAATGGAGACCTGGAAATCCGACAGGATCTCGAAGAGGAAGGCCTCGAACTGCTCGTCGGTCTTGTCCACTTCATCAATGAGAAGCACCGATTGCTGTTCCGAGGTCAGGGACTTGAGGAGGGGTCTTTCCAGCAGGTATTCGGGCCCGAAGAGGTCCTGCTCGCTCCCGGATCCTCCCAGCTCCTTCTGCAATTGGATTTTCAGGAGCTGGCGCTGGTAGTTCCATTCATAGAGGGCCCGGCTTTCGTCCAGGCCTTCATAGCACTGGAGGCGGATCAACTCCGTCTCGAAGATGGTGGCCAGGGCCTTGGCGATCTCGGTCTTGCCCACGCCGGGAGGGCCTTCGATGAGGAGCGGCTTGCCCAGTTTGAGGGCCAGGAAGAGGGTGACCACCACTTCCTGTTCGGCGATGTAACCCGTGCGGGCCAGGGCCTCCTTCAAACCCTCAAGGCTGATGCTCATGACTTCTCCTGATATGACCAGTTACCTCTGATGCTAACCAGGGGGCCGGGGTGCCATCACCAAAGTTTTCCGAGGCGGCAGATCAGCCCTGCCTGGAGCGCATATCGGGGGGATTCGTCGGCCCAGCCGCGCTCCAGGCTCATATCCACCCGCAGCTGGTCGTTAACGTCATAGCTGGCGGCCAGGATGCTGCCCAGCTCACGATCCCCCAGTTCGGACTTGGCCACAGCGTAGTTGTCCAGGGTCAGATTCCAGCCCTGGGCTGGGGCGTAGGTGACGGCCAGGGAACCCATCTTCCGGTTGAGCTTCCGGGCCCGGTTGACCCCCGCATTCGCATCCAGGGACCATCGCCCGAAAGAACGGCTGACCGTGAGAAGGAGGGTGTCCTCGGCGTATCCGGAGCTGAGGCCCTTCTGGACGCTGGCCCGGGGAATGAGATGGGAGTAAGCCAGGCCGATATCGACCCCGGCCCTGGGCTGCCCCACGAAAAGGGCCTGCCCTCCGATGTAGGGATCGCCTGAGCCCTCCTCATGCTTGCCTTCGGCATCCCGCCACCAGGCGTGCCCGCTCCATCCGCAGCGGAGGTCCAGCCAAGAGGTGAGGCCGAGGTCGATCTGGGCCTTGATGCTCCCCTCTCGGGAGCTGTCCCTGGCAAAAGCCTGGCTTCCCCCGAGTTCCAGTTGGAGAACGCCTGGGTCCGTCAGCCCCGCTGGGGTGGTGACGATGGAACGGACGGCCTCGGCTGTCGGTTCTTCAGCCTGGAGGGCCGGTGGGAGCAGGCTGAGGAGGAGAGCGATGGTTGTGAGTCTCATGGTGATACTCCGAGGGCCCGTTTCGGTGGCTGGGGAGTGGAGGCTAGGGGCACAGTCTGCCCGCATCAGGGGTCAAGCTGGTATGACCATATCATGTGGTGTGTTACGGAAATTGAAAAAGTGCTAACAATGGTGATTTTTATATCGAAACATCATTAAGCAAAATTTTTGCACCAATTGGCGTGATCTGCGGAGTCTCGTGAGGGGATGATTCCGGGACGTTTGCGTTTTCCGTATCCCGCAGGATCCAGAAGGACAGGGTCTGGGCGGCATGTTCCGCAGCGGGGGGCTCATGGGCACGGATGGAGCGCTGGACCAACAGTTCCAGGACCTCTTTGTGGCTTTCCCTTTCCAAGTGGATGCCCCGTTGACGCAGCACCTGGTGTAAGGCTTGGGACGCATCCAGAAGGAGATCCATGGCTCCTGGAGCTGGCTGGGGTTCCTGAAGCTCCAGGGTCGGCTCCTCACGCCGCAGGGGGGTGGGCTTGAAGACGATGGAGGGCTGGCTTCTCCTTGGCCCCAGCTTAAGCATGGTGGCTCCTTCCTGGCATGACCGAGGGCGGTTTGACAGGGATCGTAGCATCAAAAAATAAAACGTAACACTATTCGAGAAAAAAATATCTAATCGTGGAAACCAGTCAGCCTAGGTGGAGAGGTTCAGCGCTGCCGGGTCTAGGTGCGTGTGTTACGCGAAGAAAATAGATGGCACGAAGAGGGGGGCTGGGTTATAGGTATGGTGATCATACCAGAGCAGCCCATGCCCCCCCGTTTCGAACCCCCAATGCCCGGCCTGCCCCTCTGCCTAGCTCACGGCAGAACAGACCAGGTGGCCGTGCTGAACGCCCTTGGTGGCGATGAGGGCATCCGCAATGCGACGCACCACTTCGGTGGTGCCCTTCACGATGATGACCTCCAGGCAACTGTGGGCATCCACGTGGACATGGGTGGTGCAGAGGATGGAGGCGTGATGGTCATGCTGCAGCTCGGCCAGCACCTCGGAAAGGCCCCGGGCGTGGTGGTCGTAGATCAAGGTCACGGTGCCGAAGACCAGGGCATTGGGTTGTTCCCAGGCGCTCTCCACCAGTTCCTGGCGCACCAGATCCCGGATGGCCTCGGAGCGGGTCCGGTAACCCTTGAGGGCGATGCGTTCATCGAAGCGCTTGAGGAGGTCTCCCTCCATGGACACTCCGAACCTCTCCAGCTGGGACATGGCGACCTCTCGGTGGTACGATTTTATTGTTTTGTGTTACGAAGTGCATTAGCTTCATGGCGAGGGTTGGTGGACCTGCTGTTCTCCCCGATTCTTGCACAAGTTTCAAATCCTTCATTCGCAATGAGGTCATTCCATGCACATGGCTGATGCCCTTCTCTCCCCCGCGGTTGGTGCCACGATGTGGGCCCTCTCTGCGGCCACCCTGGGGCGCAGTGCGACCCAGGTGCGCAGGACCATGGATGAGGGGCGTCTGCCCTTCATGGGCGTCCTCGGCGCCTTCGTCTTCGCCATCCAGATGCTCAACTTTGCTATTCCCGGCACCGGCTCCAGCGGCCATCTGGCGGGCACCCTCTTCCTGGCGCTGCTCCTGGGGCCCCACGCCGCTTTCCTCACGGTGTCCTCGGTCCTGGTGGTCCAGGCCCTCTTTTTCGCCGACGGCGGCCTCCTGGCCCTGGGGTGCAACATCTTCAACATCGGCTTCTTCCCGGCCTTTGTGGCCTATCCCTTCATCGTCCGGCCCCTGCTGGCGGGGAATCCGGGGCAGGGCAGGCGGGCCTTCGGGATCCTGCTGGGCGCCGTGCTCGGCCTTCAGTTCGGAGCCTTTGGTGTGGTGCTGGAGACCGTGATCTCCGGGCGCACGGCGTTGCCCTTTAAGGCTTTCCTCTACGCCATGCAGCCCATCCACTTGGCCATCGGGCTGGTGGAGGGACTGGCCACCTTGGCCCTGGTGGGTTTCCTGGCCCGGACCCGGCCTGAACTGCTGGAAACCCAGCCTCGGTCACGCTCTGCCTGGAAGGGGGCCCTGGTGGTGGCCGTGATGGCCCTGGTGGCCGGGGGTTGCCTCTCCTGGTTCGCCTCCCAGCGACCCGATGGCCTGGAATGGGCCCTGGCCAAGGTGGGTCAGCATGAGGCCGAAGCCCCGGTGGAAAGTCTGCATGGCCGGTTCGCCCAGGCCCAGGCCCAGACAGCCCTTATGCCAGACTATGCCTTCAAGAGCGGGGGCGAGTCCCGGGGTGCCACTTCCCTGGCTGGGGTGGGCGGCGGCGTCCTGACCCTCCTCATCGTAGGCGGTGTGGGAATCGCCCTGCGCCCCCGCCGCAAAATGGCCTGAAGTGGCGAACTTTGGCGACCACCTACGGGAGCTGGGGGCCCTGGACCGCCTGGCCTCCATGGATTCCGCCATCCATCGGCTGGATCCGAGGGCCAAGGTCCTCGTCACGCTTTTCTATATCCTCCTGGTGGCCTCCTTTGGGCGCTACGAGGTCTCGGGCCTCCTCCCCTTTGCGCTCTTTCCGGTGATCCAGGGAACCCTGGGGGAGGTGCCTTGGGGTCTGGTGGGGAAGCGGGTGCTCATGGTGCTGCCCTTCGCCCTTGTCCTCGGGATACTGAACCCCTTCCTGGACCACTCCACGGTGCTCATCGGTTCCTGGAGCCTGTCCGCGGGCTGGCTTTCCTTTGTCTCGATCCTGCTGCGTTTCGCGCTGTGCGTGGGTGCCTCGGTCATCCTCATCGCCACCACTTCCATGGACGGTGTCTGCATGGCCCTGGAGCGACTGGGCCTTCCCCGGGTCTTCACGATCCAGATCGCCCTGCTCTATCGCTATGTCTTCGTGCTGCTGGAAGAGACCCTGCGCATCACCCGGGCCCGGGAGATGCGGGCCAACGGACGGCCCCTGGTGCTGGCGGAGTACGGTTCCCTGGCGGGCAGCCTCTTCCTCCGGACCTGGGAACGGGCCCGTCGGGTCCACATCGCCATGCTCTCCCGGGGTTTTGAAGGGGAGTTCCATGGGGCCCGCCCGCCGGTCTTCCGCCTTAAGGATGGCGTCTACCTCCTGGGGTGGGGGGCTGTCCTGATCCTGCTGCGGCTGGTGAACCTGCCGCACCTGCTGGAAAGCCTGCTGAAGGGAGTCGCATCTTGAGCCATCACCTCCTGGAAGCCATTCAGCTCTGTCACCGCTATGCCGATGGCACCGAGGCGCTGCGGGGCCTCGATTTCTGTATCCACCATGGCGAGAGCGTGGCCCTGGTCGGGGCCAACGGGGCAGGGAAGTCCACTTTGCTCCAGCACCTGAACGGCACCCTCCTGCCGACCTCGGGCGCGGTTAAGGTCGGCGAAGTCACGGTCTGCAAGGAAACCCTGCGGGACATCCGGCGCACGGTGGGGATGGTCTTTCAGGATCCAGATGATCAATTATTCATGTCAACAGTGTTTGAGGATGTGGCCTTCGGGCCCCGGAACCTGGGACTCCCGGCGGCCGATGTCGCGCTCCGGGTCCAGCAGGCCTTGGCGCGGGTGGAGATCGGGCACCTCGCCCACAAGCCCCCTTTCCGCCTTTCCGGGGGTGAGAAGCGCCGGGCCGCCATCGCCACGGTCCTTTCCATGAGCCCGGATGTCCTGGTGCTGGACGAACCCAGCGCGGGGCTGGATCCAAGGTCCCGGCGCCAGTTGATCGGGCTCCTGAAGGAGTTCCGGCACACCAAGCTCATCGCCACCCACGACCTCGATCTGGTGCTGGACCTCTGCGATCGAACCCTGGTCATGCACCAGGGCAAGCTCATGGCCGACGGCCCCACTCGGGAGATATTCGCCGATGCAGCCCTGCTGGAGGCCTGCCACCTGGAGAAGCCCTTCAGCATGCAGGGGTGCCCGGTGTGTGGAAGGACATAGGCCTCAAAAAGAAAAGTGTGGCCGGGGATAAACGGGGATGGACGGGGATAAAGCGTCCAGTTCGGTGGGGTTCGGGGGCCAAGAATCGCGCTTTCTCCGAGGAGAAAAGCATGTTGGCCGCGGATAAATTGGATGCACGCGGACGAAAGACGCGCCACTTAACAGCGTTGCGAAGCTTTACCTTCCCATTTCGGCCTCAGACGCGCAGGATGCATCCGACTCAAAAGAAGTCGACCAGGGCACCTGGGGCTGGTTGAGCAAGGGATAGGGAGACTATGGCAAGCTCGCTTGCCTCCGCCTCCCTATCCCTTGCTCAACGCGGGCGGCTTTGCCGTCCGCCCCCGCGCGGCGGGGCAGGCCCAGGTGCCCCGCCCATGGACCATTTTTTTATCCGCGTTTATCCAATTTATCCGCGGCTGATTCTGCTTTTTTACCGATCCTATGCGATGGCGGAGGCCTGAACGCCTGCTTTGTTTATTGATTGCGAATCGGGATCATCCTCGTTAACCTCCGGCAAAATAGCTTTTTTGATTGGGATGAAGAGGCCTGGCCGGGGATAAAAGTGGGCAGTTGAGCGCCCGTTTCTTCCAGGGGCCTCAGGCTTCATTCCGGTTGATCCCGGTTTCTACAGCCCCAGTCCCCCCAGCGCCCCTTCGAGGATCAGCAGGGATTCCTTGATCTCAAGGCCCCAGGCGTAGCCGCGTAGGCTGCCGTCGGTGCCCACGACGCGGTGGCAGGGGATGAGGATGGCGATGGGGTTGGCTCCCACCGCTGTGCCCACGGCCTGGGAGGCGTTCTCGTTGCCGATGCGGTTGGCTAGGTCGTGGTAAGAGATGGTCTTGCCGAAGGGGATGGCCAGGATCTGCTCCCAGACCTGCATCTGGAAGGGCGTACCGCTGGGATCCAGGGGGATCGTGAAGGTCTGGAGGGTGCCCGCGAAGTAGGAATCCAGCTGGCGCTGAAGGAACTTGAAGGTTTCCTGGTGGCCCTTGGGGGGCAGGGGCATGGTGGCCTTGGGATCCAGGCCGCCGAAGGACAGCTGCTTCAGGCGACCCTGTTCCGAAAGGGCCGCCCACATGGGGCCGTATGGAGAGCTCAGCTCGTAATGCCACACTCGCATGGCTAGCATCATCGCAGGACTCTTGGCATTCCGCGATAGCGTGGTGCAATGGATTTCATGGATTGGGACATCATCAAGGGACGGGGCGGCGCCAAGGTGCGGATTCCGGCCCGGGGTGCCGAATAGGGACTTGGGGGGCGCATGTGCGGTGAATGTGGCTGCGGGACGGGGCAGATCGCCCTTGAGGGGCGCAAGCGGCGTGTGGTGCGCATCGAGCGGAACCTCCTGGAGAAGAACGATGCCCTGGCGGAGCGCAACCGGGCCCTCTTCCGGGAAAGGGGCACCCTGGCCCTGAACCTGGTCTCCAGCCCCGGGTCCGGCAAGACCACCCTCCTCACCGCCACCCTGGAACGCCTCAAGGGGCGCTTCCCCCTCGGGGTCGTGGAGGGGGACCAGCAGACCAGCCTGGACGCGGATCGCATCCGGGCCACCGGGGTCCCGGCGGTGCAGATCAATACCGGCAAGGGCTGTCACCTGGACGCGGACATGGTGCTCCGGGCCCACGAGGACCTGGCCCTGGCTGCGGGGGGCGTCCTGCTCATCGAGAACGTGGGCAACCTGGTGTGTCCCGCCGAGTTCGATCTGGGCGAGGCCCACAAAGTGGTGATCCTGTCCGTCACGGAAGGGGAGGACAAGCCCCTCAAATACCCGGACATGTTCGCGGCGGCGAGCCTGATGCTCCTCAACAAGGTGGACCTCCTGCCCCATCTGGCCTTTGATCTGGAGCGCTGCCTGGCCTTTGCCCGACAGGTCAATCCGGGTCTGCGGATCATCCAGACCAGTGCCACCACGGGGCAGGGGCTGGACGAATGGATCGCCTGGATCGAAGCGGAGCGCCACGCGTGCGCCTAGGTATCCGGGTCCGGGGCGTGGTGCAGGGGGTGGGTTTCCGCCCCTTCGTGGCCCGTCTTGCGGCGGAAATGGGCATCCTGGGCTGGGTCCGAAACACTCCAGCCGGGGTGGAGATGGAGGTTCAGGGTTCAGCGGAGCTCCTCCAGGCCTTCCTCCGGGATCTGGAGGCCCGCAAGCCCGCCCCCGCCCGGATCCTCGGCGTGGAGCACGAGGAGATCCCGGAGCGGGTCGAAACGGGCTTCCGCATCCAGCCCAGTCAGGCCGGGCAGGCCCCCCGGCCCTCGGTGCCCGCGGACCTCGCCCTCTGCCCCGAGTGCGCCGCCGAGATGGGGGATCCTTCGGAGCGCCGGTACCGCTACCCCTTCACCAATTGCACCAACTGCGGACCGCGCTACTCCATCATCCGCTCCCTGCCTTACGATAGGCCCCGTACGGCCATGGTTGCCTTTCCCCTGTGCGAGGCCTGCGGGAGCCAGTACCGCGAGCCCCTGGACCGGCGCTACCACGCCCAGCCCATCGCCTGCCCCGTGTGCGGCCCACGCCTGATTTCCGGCGGGCTGGAGGGGGAAGAGGCCCTGGCCCATGCGCGCCAGACCCTTCTGGAAGGCCGGATCCTCGCCCTCAAGGGCCTGGGCGGCTACCAGCTGATGGTGGACGCTACGTCCGAGGAGGCGGTGCGTTGCCTCCGGGAACGGAAGCGGCGGGAGGACAAACCCTTCGCCGTCATGTTCCCGGACGAGGCGAGTCTCCGGTCCGCCTGCCGGGCCTCGGCGACGGAACTCGCCACGCTCCGCTCGGTGGAGGCACCCATCCTGCTCCTGGAGCGGGTGGGGGAGCTCATCGCCCCCGCCGTGGCCCCCGGCAATCCTCAGCTGGGCGCCATGCTTCCCAACACCCCCCTTCATCTGCTGCTCCTGGCGGAGGTGGGCCGTCCCCTGGTCTGCACCAGCGGCAACCTTTCGGAAGAGCCCATGGCCATCGGGGAGGACGAGGCCCGGTCACGCCTGGGGGGCATCGCCGACGCCTTCCTGGAGCACGACCGGCCCATTGTCCGGCCCGTGGACGATTCGGTGGGCCGGGTGGAGGGCGGCACCCTGCGGCTCCTGCGCCGGGCCCGGGGTTTCGCTCCGCTGCCCCATGCCCTGCCCTACGGGGGGCCCCCCATCCTGGCCTTCGGGGGTCATCAGAAGGTCACCGTCACCCTGCTCTTCGAGGGCCAGGCCGTCGTGAGCCAGCACCTTGGGGACCTGAACAGCCCCCTGGGGCAGGATCTCCTGGCGCGCACCGTGGCGGATCTCCTGGACTTCTTCCGGGTGGAGCCCCGGGTCCTGGCCTGCGACCTCCACCCGGACTATGCCTCCACGCGCCTGGCGGAGCGCATGGCCCTGGAAAGGGGGCTTCCCCTGCGGCGCATCCAGCATCACCATGCCCACGCCGGGGCCTGTGCCGCTGAGTGGGGGCTGACCCCTCCCTTTCTGGGGCTCATCTGGGACGGCTCGGGTTTCGGGTCGGATGGCCGCCTCTGGGGCGGCGAGGCCCTGAGGATCGAGGGCTGGGGCTTCCAGCGCATCGGGCACCTGCGGCCCTTCCCCCTGCCCGGGGGGGACCGGGCTGTGAAGGAGCCCCGTCGCTCGGCCCTGGGGCTCTGCTGGGAACTCCTGGGGGAGGCCGGAGCCTCGGGATCCCTTTTCGCCGAATCCGAAAGGACGACCCTGCTCACCATGCTGGGACGGAACCTGAACTCGCCCCGCAGCTCCAGCATCGGTCGGCTCTTTGACGCCGTGGCGGCCCTCTCGGGTCTCCGGGCCGGGCCCGGTTTCGAGGGGCAGGCGGCCATGGCCCTGGAGTTCGCAGCCCGGGCCGGGACCGGGGATGATTCCTACGCCTTCGGGCTGCAGGATGGTGTGGCCGACCCGGCGCCCTTGCTCGAGGCCATGCTGGAGGACCAGCGCCGAGGACTGGGGGGCGAGGCTCTGGCCCGCCGCTTCCACCTTGCCCTGGCGGGACTGGCCCTGGCCTGGGCCCAGGGGGCGGGCCTGGAGGATGTGGTGCTCAGCGGGGGCTGCTTCCAGAACGCCCTGCTGGCGCGGCTCTGCGAGGAGAAGCTGGGGGCCGCAGGCTTCCGGGTCCATCGCCCGGCTCTTTTCCCGGCCAACGATGGCGGAATCTCCCTCGGACAGGCCTGGGTCGCGGCACAATGGGGAAACGAGGTCTGACATGTGCCTAGGCGTACCCGGGAAGGTGCTGGAGCTGGCGGAGGATCCCTTCTCCCTTGGAAAGGTGGCCTTCGGCGAGGTGGTGAAGGCCGTGAGTCTGGCCCTGGTGCCCGGGGTGGCGGTGGGGGAATTTGTCATGGTCCACGCCGGGACGGCCCTGGAGGTCATCGACGAGGAACTGGCCAGCCGGACCCTGGCGGTGCTGCGCCAGCTCTCCGATGAAACCGGGACCCCTTTGGCATGAGGCACCTGGAGGAGTACCGCGACGGCGGGATGGCCCGGGGCCTGGTGGAGGCCATCCGGCGCACCGTGACCCGCCCCTGGACGATCATGGAGGTGTGCGGGGGCCAGACCCACAGCATCGTCCGCTTCGGCATCGACGAGCTGCTGCCCCCGGAAGTGACCCTGCTCCACGGGCCCGGATGCCCGGTGTGCGTGACGCCGGTGGAGCTCATTGACCGGGCCGTGGCCATCGCCTCCCGGCCCGGCGTCATCTTCTGCTCCTTCGGGGACATGCTGCGGGTGCCGGGGTCCGAGCGGGATCTCTTCCTGGCCAAATCCGAGGGCGCCGATGTGCGGGTGGTCTACTCCCCCCTGGACGCCCTGGCCCTGGCCCGGCAGTTCCCGGAGCGGGAAGTGGTCTTCTTCGCCGTCGGCTTCGAGACCACGGCCCCGGCCAACGCTTTGGCGGTGGACCAGGCGCGGCAGCTGGGGCTCCGCAACTTCTCCCTCCTGGTATCCCATGTCCTGGTGCCCCCGGCCCTGGAGGCCATCCTGGGTTCCGGCAGGGCCCGGGTGGACGGCTTCCTGGCGGCGGGCCACGTCTGCGCCGTCATGGGGACTTCGGAATACGGCCCCCTGGCCCAGCGCTACGGGGTGCCCATCGTGGTCACGGGCTTCGAGCCCCTGGACCTCCTCCACGGCATCCATCTCTGTCTCCGGCAGTTGGAGGAGGGGCGCGGCGAGGTGGAGAACGCCTACGAGCGTCTGGTGAAGGCTGACGGCAATCTCACGGCCCAGGATCTGATCCGCCGCATCTTCGAAGTCTCGCCCCGGACCTGGCGCGGCATCGGAGCCATTCCCGAAAGCGGCCTGGCCCTGAGGCCCGAATACGCCGATTTCGATGCCACGGCCCGCTTTGGCGTGGAGGATGTCGGTGGCCAGGAGTCCCCGGAGTGCCAGAGCGGCCTGGTGATCCAGGGGCTCCTCAAGCCCCAGGAATGCCAAGCCTTCGGCCGGACCTGCACCCCGGAGCGGCCCCTGGGGGCCACCATGGTGAGTGGGGAAGGGGCCTGCGCAGCGTATTACCGGTACCGACGGCATGGGAAATGACTTCCCCGATTACCGGCTTTTCATCGCTGTCCACCGCCGTTTATCGCTGGCTCAGGTTCTTTTGCCTCTGCCATGACCGCAATGAATTCACCAACGGCTCTTTCCTGCCCCATGGCCCCGCCAAAAAGCTCTTCAGCCAGCGATGGACAGCGATGGACAGCGATCATAGGCAATACGCTTTTGCGGTCGCGCAGGCGAAGGCCGACTTTACATCAGACTCGCAGCCCTCGTGCCGCCCCATCCCTTGGATGAATCCATGACCAGCCCCGATTCCTTCGCCCTGAACTGCCCGCTGCCTCTGCGGCACGACACGATCCAGATGGCCCATGGGGGCGGGGGCCGGGTCATGCGGGAACTGCTGGAGGGGCTGACTCTGCCGGCCTTCGCCAACCCGGCCCTGGAGACCCGGCATGATGCCGCCGTGCTGCCCCTGGGCGGGGAGCGTCTGGCCTTCACCACGGACACCTTTGTGGTCCATCCCCGCTTCTTCCCCGGCGGCGACATCGGCGAGCTGGCGGTCTACGGCACCGTCAACGACCTGGCCATGGGGGGGGCGGAACCCCTCTACCTGAGCTGCGCCTTCGTGCTGGAGGAGGGCTACCCCCTGGAGGAGCTGCAGCGGGTCCTGGCCTCCATGGGTGCCGCCGCCCGGCGCTGCGGGGTGCAGATCGTCACCGGGGACACCAAGGTGGTGGACAGGGGCAAGGGGGATGGGCTCTACATCAACACAGCGGGCATCGGCCGGGTGCGCCCCGGGCTGGAGATATCCCCCCGCCGGGTGGTTCCGGGCGATGCGGTCCTGGTGTCCGGGGATCTGGGGCGCCACGGCATCGCCATCATGTCCATGCGGGAGGGCCTGGCCTTCGAGGAGCCCATCGCCAGCGACTGCGCCCCGGTGCATGAACTGGTGGCCAAGCTATTGGATGGGGGGATCGAGGCTCACTGCTTCCGGGATCCCACCCGGGGGGGGCTGGCCTCGGTGCTCAACGAGATCGCCGGAGAGGCCGGCGTCTCGGTGACTGTCGAGGAGGGCAGCGTGCCGGTCTCCGGGGCGGTGGCCGCCGCCTGCGAGATCCTGGGCCTGGATCCGCTCTATGTGGCCTGTGAGGGGCGGCTGGTGGCCTTCGTGCCCGGGGAGCAGGCGGAGGCGGCCCTGGCGATTCTGCACAGCCTGCCCGGGGGCGAGGGGGCCGCCTGCATCGGCACGGTGGGGTCG
>JAFNAB010000086.1 GCA_017859955.1 Holophagaceae bacterium | reverse complement strand
CCCCTAGGTCAAATAGAAGTGGTGGGCATTGGCGTCAGCACCGGCGGCCCCAACGCCCTGACCGAAGTAATCCCTCACTTGCCCGCCGACTTTCCAGTCCCTGTCCTGGTGGTTCAGCACATGCCCCCCTCCTTCACCGCCTCCCTGGCCGATCACCTGGACCGCCGCAGCCCCCTGCGGGTCTGCGAAGCCCGGGAGGGGGAAAGAATCGAGGTCGGAAACGTCTACATCGCCCCTGGCGGCAAGCACATGGTGGTGCGACGTCATGAAATCCCCGGCACCAATACCTTCCAGCGGATCATAGGCCTCAACGAAAACCCACCTGAAAATTCCTGTCGCCCCTCCGTGGACGTACTCTTCCGTTCCCTGGCGGCCCACTATGAGGGCAGCGTCGCGGCCGTGATCATGACAGGCATGGGCAACGATGGATGCGAAGGGGTCCGAACCCTCAAGCGTCGCGGATGCCGATGTCTCACCCAGAGCGCCGAGACCTGCGTGGTCTACGGCATGCCCATGGCCGTCGACGAGGCGGGACTTTCCGACGAGCAGGTCCCCCTTGACCTGCTCGCCCAACGCCTGGTGCGCCTTGTGCGGAATGGGGGGACCCCTTGAGCCAGGAAACCATCACCCCGAACGAATTCAAGCTGCTTCGGGACTACATCGAGCTGAACTGCGGCATCGCCCTTGGCGAGGAAAAGGCTTACCTGGTGGAGACCCGCCTGGCCAGCCTCTTGGTGGAGACCGGCTGCCAGGACTTCGGATCCTTCTACCGGCTGGCCGCCCACGATACCTCCCCCACCCTCCGGGACAAGATCGTGGACGCCATGACGACCAACGAGACCCTGTGGTTCCGGGACCAGCACCCCTTCGAGATCCTCAAGGCAAAGCTGCTGCCCGCCCTGGCGGAAGAAATCCGGGCTGGCACCCGCTTCCGGATCCGGATCTGGTCCGCCGCAAGCTCCACCGGCCAGGAGCCCTATTCCATCGCCATGACCATCCTGGAATTCTGCAAGGCAAACCCTGGCATCCGCCCTGAGCACTTCGAGATCCTGGCCACGGATATCAGTCCTTCGGCCCTCTTCCTCGCAAAATCGGGCAGGTACGACGCCGCCACCCTGGCCCGTGGACTGCCCGACTACTATCGTGAGACCTACTTCGAACAGGTGGGCGCGGTCTGGGCTGTCAAGGACTCCGTCAAGCGGATGATCAACTTCAAACGATTCAACCTGCAGGATCCCATCGACTCCCTGGGAAAGATGGACATTGTCTTCTGCCGGTACGTGGCCATCTATTTCTCGGAAGCTTTCAAGCGCCAGATCTATTCCGGTATCGCCCGGCTCCTGGCTCCCAGTGGTCACCTGATCATCAGCGCGGTTGAGTCCCTCCGGGGGCTGGTGGATGATTTCGATGCCCAATCCCACGCCAACGGAACCTACTACCGCTATGCACGCCCAAAGGGGGCACCATGAGCAAGATCCTATCCGTTGATGATTCCGCCACCATGCGCCGCATCATCGGGCGGGCGGTGTCCGTTCTGGGTTTCGACTTCCTGGAAGCCGAGAATGGCCTCCAGGCGTTAGAGGTGATGGAAAAGAACCTCGATGGCCTGGATCTCGTCATCCTGGACGTGAACATGCCGGAGATGGACGGATTCGAGACCCTCCGGCGCATCAAGACCGACCCCAGGTTCAAAAACATCCCTGTGATGATGGTGACCACCGAATCGGATCGAGCCCGCATCATCGAGGCCATCCAGGCAGGAGCCGCCAACTACCTGACCAAGCCATTCAGCCAGGAGGACCTGGCCACCAAGATCGCAGCGATCCTGGGAGGCTTCTGAGTCACCGCGTTCAGCCCTCCAGCTTGCGAAGGAAGCCTGGGGGCACGGGACGGACCTTGCCCAGGGCATAGTCGAAGAAGACGATCCCCGTCTTGGCCCGGGCCAACTCGGTCCCATCGGCCTTGGTCATCAGATAGAACAGGTCGCACCCCACCCTGGACCAATCCCCGATCCCCACCTGGAAGGTGATCTCCTCCCCCAGGAGTCCCTGGGCGGTGTAGACGATGGCGCAGTCCGCCATGAGGAGCCCTACCCCCTCCACATCCTTCTCGCTGTAGCCCAGGGAACGGAGGAAGCGCACCCGGGCTTCGTGAATCAGGCCCAGCAGGGCGTCATTACCGAGGTGGTCCCCGTAGTTCAGATCCGTCACCCGGATGCTGATCTTTGTCTGGAAAGGGAGGGCTTGGGGCAGTTCGAGCTTGATGCGGGCCATATCACTCCTGACTGAGAGCTTGCTTCCTGGCCCTGGGATGGGCCTGGTCATAGGTCCTGGACAGCTGTTCCAGGTCAAGGTGAGTGTAGCGTTGGGTGGTGCTCAGAGAGGCGTGTCCGAGCAGCTCCTGGATGGCCCGGAGATCCATGCCCCGGTTCAGGAGATGGGTCGCAAAGCTGTGCCGAAGAGCGTGGGGACTGATCCGGGCCCGCAGGGCCGCCTGATCCATGGCCTGGGACAGGAAGGTCCGCACGCTGGTGGGGGTGAGACGCCCCCCCCGCTGATTCAGGAAGAGTGCCTGACTGGGCGGAAGCCCCTTCTCGGCCAGGAAGGCCCCCCGGAAGCCGAGGTAGGCCCTCAGGATCTGCTCCGCCTCCAGATGGAAGGGCACCAGGCGTTCCTTGTTCCCCCCACTTGAAGGAGACCGCATGGGCCAGGAACTTCTCCAGGTCCCCTCCCTGGGCTCGAGCCGTGTGGGGAGATACGCCCCTGGCCTGCTGTTCGAGGTGGAAGGCCTGGATGGACTCGAAGAGGGGGCTGGAGGGGGCCATGGAAGCATTCTACTGCTTCTGCGGGAGGTCCGAGCCGGAAGGGGATGAGTCAGAGAAGTCCCGCCGCAGGGCTTCATACTGGGCCCTGAAGGCTTCAGCATCCCCATAGTCGAAGAATCGATGGTATCGACTGTGGAGGGTTCGGGGACGCCGTGCGTGCTTGATGGGGCACCAGTGCTGCTCGGTGCGGGCCGCCACCTCCTGCACGTAGGCGATCATGCCGTTGAAATAGCTGCAGTAGAAGCAGTTCATTTTTTCCAGGCCGTTCAGGTAGGGCAGATGACGCCGATCCATGATCAGGAAATCGCTCCGCTTGACCCTCGGAATCCCGTAGGCCGGGAAACAGATCCACTGGTAAAGGTAGACGTACCCATCAATCAGAAGCGCTGGGAGCAAGGCCCCCCAGATCACCGGTGCGGTCACCAGCGCCGAAAGGCGGATCTCCAGGAGATACCGGAGGAGCCCCTTCCGCTTCAGACGATGGGCCCTTCGCGTGGCAGCTTCGATCCGGACTTTCAGGCCATCCAGATGATAGCCCCGCGTCTCTCTGAGCCGCTGGAGTTCCTGGGCCCACTCCTCCTCCAAGGCACGGATGCGAAGCAGTATCTCCCTCAGGCTCGCCATGGAGGCCTCCGGCCCCAGGATTGCGAGCGTTGGCCCATGGTGGGTCCGTTCCCATCCATTCGCCAGGGTGCCAGAAAAAACTTAAGCCCTGCGCGCAGCTTCCAGCCCTCGCAGGCATAGACCGACGAGCTGGTCCGCACGCTCCCGGGGATCGATCAGGCTGTCCTCGGCGCCCCAGAGCGCCTCGTTCAAACCGAGCATCATGGAGTGCCCGTTGATCATGCCCAGAATGGAGATGCACAGGAATCTCACCTGCGCTGGGTCCAGGTCAGGACAGATCAGGGTCACACAGGCCCGCAGCCGCTCCGTGAGCGGATCCAGGTAGGCCCGGATGAGTTCCCGCAGCAGAGGTCTCGGAGAGCGGTATTCCCGCAGCCACAGGACTGCGCCGCACTCCAGGGCGGGATCCTGATTCCGCTGCTTGATGGCAGAATCGAGGTAGAGGAAGTGGACCAGATCGCCGAGGGAGGCCAAAGCCGACTCCCGGGTGCTGGGAGCCTCCCTTTGCAGTTCTGGAATGGCGGCGTAACGCTCCTGGAATGACTTCAGCATCCTCCGGAACACTTCGATATATAGGCCTTCCTTACTGCCGAAATGGTGCGAGATCAGGGAAATGGGACGTCCCGCCCTGTCGGCGATCATCCGGATGCTTGCGCCCTCGAATCCATAGTGGGCAAAACACTCCAGGGCCCCGTCCAGCAAGGCGTTACGGGTGTCGGAGACGGGCTGGAACATGCCCTACTCCAGGTAGAAACCCACGCCCTGCCAAACCTTGAGGGGAGTCTTTCCGTCGGCGGCGCGGGCGGGATCGAAGACCAGGCGCTTGGCCGCGTCCAGGCATGCCTCGTTGGCCTTGGCGACCCATTCCCCGTCCCCGGCGAGTCCCTGGATCAGCCTCACTTCCATGGCATCCCCGGCCTCACTCACCAGGACGTTGACCACCACCACGCCATGGGCCTTGCGAACACTGGGCGTCAGCCGCGCCAGGTTCATCGCCTTGGCCGGAGTAACCTCGGAACTGAGCACCACCGGCGCCCCATCTCCCGTTCGCCCATGGAGACGGGTCTCCATCTCCGAGAGGCGCTTCTTCAGGTCAGCGTTCTCATCCTGGACCGTGGCCTGCTCGGCCTTGGCCTTCTTGAGATCCCCGAGGATATTGTCCAAGCCATGCTGATTCTCAGACATGGAGGCCTTGAGCTGTTCAATCTCCTTACGCAGGGATCCGGCCTCCTCCCGCGCCAAGTCCCGGCTCTTCCTTGCATCGGCCGCCTCCTGCTGAAGGCCGTCCAGGGCAGCAAGGCGTTCCTTGAGTTCGGCCCGCTCGTCTGAGAGCTGCTTGACCTGGCTCTGGAGCTGTTTGACCGTGGGCTGAGCAGGCTTTGGCTTGGGGGCCGCCTGGGCGGCGACCAGGGTGAACATCAAGGCTAGAGAAAGGGGCAGACGCATGGATGACCTCCGGGGCGGGAGGAGTCAGCGGTAGCTGCCCGACTGGTTCCCCCCTGGTGACGATTGCTGTAGCTTGAGAATCCCACGCTTGAGCAGCTTCGCAAAGATGGCATGGCATTCATCATGAGGAAAGGGCGAGATGGAGATGATGTCCTTGATGCTCCACACCGAGTTGACACGGGTGGCCAGAAAGGCCTCGTTGGGCCCCAGCTGAGCCTGCATGAGCTCTTCGATGCTCACCGCCAACTCCGGCACCAGGGTCTCATCGATGCTTTTTTCATCCATCATATGCTCCACCACCTCCAGCATCCGGGTGGCCTCCTGAAGCCTGGGCTGCTCCGTCAGAATCTGCTTGAGTTCTGATTGAGCCTCCTGGAGCATCTGCTTCTCCACCATTTGGCGGGCCCGTTGGAGCTGGAGGCTGGAATGCTCTCCCAGCCTCCCCCCCGAGTGGACAATGCGAAGCATCCCCTTTTCATAGAGGTCAAAGATCAGCTTGTGAACCTTGAACTCGGGAGCCCGCATTTCGATGACAAGCTGATCAATGGTCTTCTGCCCATCCAGGCGGGACAGCAGATCGGCATCCTCGGCAGCCAATGGCAGCATTTCAGCAATGGCCTCAGAGATGGCCTGGACGATGGCATCCCCACCCTTCACCACCTTCCGGATCCGCAGCCATTCGTCCTTGCGGCGAGCCCCCTCCAGGACGATCCCCGTGACATCGAGGCTCAGAAGCATGGAGCGCTGCTGGGCCCCCTGCCCGTCGAAGAACTCAAAGCTTCCGACCTCCCACAGAAAGGTGTCGAAAATCGATTCCTCGACCTTGAGCTGGACGATACGCCGGATCTCAGCCTCGGTGATGAGCTGGCGGCTGACCAGGATGCGCCCCAGAAGCTGATTCTCGTCCTCCTGGGCGCTCAGGGCCTCCCGGAGCTGCTCCTCGGAGATGCGATTGAAGGCGAGCAGGTATTGTCCGAGGTATTCGCGGGGGTCGGAGGACCATACGCTGGTGACCCGCCCCTCATGAAAGGCCACCCGCTTGGTATGAAGCAGGCCTTTGAGTTCAAGGATTCCGGTCTTCTTGCCCACGGCCAGCCACTGGAAGATATCTTCCAGCCCCATGGTGACCAGATCCCCCTTGAGCCCCATCACTTAACTCCAAGCACGCAACACGCCATCTCTGCCATTCTCATCGACCGCCGACAGAAAGACTACAAGGTTTCTAGGCAATCCCGGATCGCCTGCATCAACCGTTCGGGGTGATGGCGAACCGTTTCCATCTCCGGATCCACCAGGGGTCTGGAAAAAACCGGCACCCCGCAAAGGAAATCCGCATCCAGAGTGAGGGGGGCTCCTCCCTCCAGGCGATATCGGTCCAGCACCGCAGGCGCGAGGGGCGCCTCATTGGCGATGACAGCCCTGACCCCAAGCCCCCCGAAAGCCTGGATGGCCGCCAAGTGGTCCTCTAGCGTCAGCCCGGCGGTTTCCCCCGGCTCGGTCATGAGATTGGCGACGTAGATCACCGGGGCCTCAGAACGGAGGATGGCGTCCCGCAGCTCATCGATGAGCAGATTGGGAATGGTCGAGGTATAGAGACTCCCGGGAGCCAGTAGTATCAAATCTGCCTGGAGCACCGCCAGCATGGACTCGGGCAGAGGATCAGGATCCTTGGGCTCCAGCCAGAGTCGGGCCAGAGGAGGCTTGGAGTCGTTGACCGAGGTCTCGCCCTCGTAGCGTCGGCCGGCCATATCCTCGGCCACCAGGGTCACGGGCACCAGGGTCGAGGGAAAGAGGCGTCCCAGGGTCACCAGGCTGCCGGAAAGGTCTCGCAGGGCCTTCACCCAGCTCCCGGTGATCTCCGCGAGAGCGAGCAGCATGAGGTTGCCCAGGGCGTGACCGGCCAGGGCTCCGCTGCCCTGAAAGCGGTAGCTCATCAGGGCGGAAAGGGAGGAGTCCTCTCGGATCAGAGCGGTCAGGCAATTCCGGAGATCCCCGGGGGGGATGCCCCCGAGCTCCGCCCGCAGGCGACCCGAGGAGCCCCCGTTGTCCGATACCGTAACGATGCCCGTGAGCTTCCAGGGATCCCTGGCCCTTCCCGCCTCGATCTTGAGCGCCCTCAGGAGGGCGGCCAACCCCGTGCCGCCGCCGATGGCGACAACTTTGAGGGGTTGATCAGGATGCACTAGAGCCGCTCGTATTCCCCGAAGACGGAAGTGGCGCGGACGCCATCGAAATCCTTTTCCAGGAGGTACTGGTGGTGGAGACCGGGCTCGATGGCCAGGGCCTTGCCCAGAGCCTCGGCGGAAGCGTCTGCCTCACCCAGCTGGGCCAGCGCCACGGCCTTCAGGTAGTGGACCGTCGCCCGACCTGAATCCGCCTTGAGGACGCTTTCCGCCAGGGCCAGGGCCTCCTTGGCCTCACCACGATTCAGGTGGACCTGGACGGCCATCTCGTTGGAGGCGGGGACCACCAGGGAGGCCTGGTCGCCCTTGCGGGCCAGGGCCATCAGGGAGTTGCGAACTCTGCGGGCCACCGCGAGATTCCCGGCTTCCGAAGCTTCCTTCGCCAGGGCCTCAAGAAGCTCCTGGGCCTTGGCGCCCTTGCCGGAATGCACGTTCTCGAGGGCCTCCGACAACTTGGCTTCCAGCCCATGATCTGCGGAAGCCGTGGTTCCGGCGCTCTTCGAATTGTTAGCCATGCTCACCCTCGGATATGTCAAGAATCCCCACTATACCGTAAAAACGGATGTCTCGCGGTTGAGCAGCCGAGTGGACAGCCAAGTCATGACTGCAGCCAGCCCCAGGGTCATGAGCAAGGCAACCCAGAATTCGAAGGCGTTTCCTTGCTGGGAAAAGAGTTTTCGGATGGCCAGGCTCACGTTGAGGATGGGCACATAGGGAAGGAAGGCCAGTTTTTCGAGGCCCGGCGCCATGGAGAAAACCGCCATCACGAGTACCACCACCATACCCGGCATGATGGAGGTGCCGGCCTCCACCGAGTTCCGGGCCCGGATCCCCATCATCACGATGAAATTGGCGAAGAGCAGCCCGAGGGGAGCCATCAGCAAGAAGGTCAGCCCCAGGGTCGAGGGTCGGGCCAGGTCCGCAAGACTCCCGGCAGACATCGCCTGCCCTTCAGCCCCAGCCCGGACGACGCTGCCAATGGATACCCCCATGCTCAGCAGGTTGATGAAGGCGCTGAGCAATCCGACGGCGAAGACGTAGAGCAGCTTGCCCCAGATGATCTGGTGACGGGGGAGACGGGTGGACAGGAGGCTCAACAGGGTGCCCCGCTCCTTCTCTCCGGCGGTGGCGTAGATGCCGTGCTGCATGGAGCCCGCGAACATCATGAGCATCAGGAGGTAGGGAAGGAAGGCTCCCAGGGTCCTTCCGACCTTCAGCCCCAGGTCGCCCATCTCCTGGGTTTCCAGGCGCGAGGGGCGATCCAGTTCCGGGGAGACCCCAGCCAGCCGAAGCCGTTCCTCCACCCAACGTCGGTTCTGCTTTTCCAGGATCTTTCTCAGACGGGTCAGGGCCAGCCCTGAAGCCTCCTCGCTGGGATCGCAGGCTGCGGTGACGGTGAAGGTGCGGTGGCGGGAGAGCTTCAAGGGGGCATCAGCCTCCACCTGGATTTTCATCTCCAGGCGCTGATCCCGGATGGCCTGCCGCAGATCCCCCGCAGGGGGCGCCACCAGTTCGAAGGATTCAGGCTCGGCCTTGAGTGCCGAGGTCAGCACGCCACCGGGATCCACCAGCACCACCCGGCTGGCCCGGCCCTGGCGATTGGCCTCATCCGTGCGGCTCAGGCCGCCCACCATGGCGAAGAGCAGCGGGTAGAGAACCAGGGGCAGCAGAAAGGTGAAGAAGACCGTCCGCCGGTCTTTGGAAAGTTCCAGGAACTCCTTCTTGCAGACCAGCAGAGCGCCGTTCATCAAGCCTCCCCTGCCAGTTGGAAGAAGACCTCGTCCAGGTTCCGGGCATGCCGAGCCGCGAGCAGCTGATCCAGTGGAGCATCGCCGTATAGGACCCCGTCGAAGAGGATCCCCACCCGATCGCAGATGTCCTCCACCATGGGCATGACATGGGTGGAGACAATCACCGCCCGTCCCTCGGCCCGGAGTTCCCGCAGGAGGTCCAGGACCGTCTTGGCCGTCAGCACATCCAGGCCCGTGGTGGGTTCGTCAAAGACCACGACCCTGGGGTCGTGGAGCAGGGCCCGCGCCACACTGACCTTCTGCTTCTGGCCCGTGGAGAAGCCCTCCATGCGGACATCCATGAAGTCCAGGAGCCCCAGGCGCTCCAGGAGGGCCAGGGCCCGGCCCTCGGCCACCCTGGCCTGCATGCCCTGGAACTGGCCGAAAAGCCTCAGGAACTCCCGGGGCGTGAAGCGCCCATAGACGTTGAGATCCCCTGAGAGATAGCCGACACAGGCCCGGGCAGCTTCAGGCTCCCTTCCCGCATCGAAACCTCCCACCCGGATCAGACCTCTTTCCGCCTGCATGAGCCCCGCGATGAGACGGAGGGTTGTGGACTTCCCGGCCCCGTTGGGTCCGAGGAGACCATAGATCTCGCCTGGATGGACCGAAAAAGAGACGCCCCGGACCGCCTCGATGCGCTTCTTCTGGCGGGTCTTGCGGTCCCGGACCGTGAAGCCCTTGTAGACCTCCGCCAGCTCGATCATCCCCGCAACCCGAGAATGATGATGGCGATGCCCGCCAGGACACAGTAGCCCGCGAATCCGTGGAGTTTGGGCTGCCGGGTGAATCGGTCCAGCAGGCCGATGGCGGCGTAGCCGGAAATGGCCGAGACCAGTACGCCCACAACACAGGCCACCGCCGGGGAGATACCACCGACGGGAAAGGCCAGCTCAGGGGGCAGCGGCTGGTGCCGGAGCAGAGGCATCACCACCTTCTTGCCCTCGTAGAGAGCGGCCATGGCGATGGTCGGCATCCCCAGCAGAAAGCTGAAGCGGGTGGAGGCCGGGAGCTGCAGCCCCCTGAACACGCCCATGCAGATGGTGGAACCGCTCCGGGAGAGACCGAAACCGCCACCTAGCCCCTGGATGCTGCCGATGGCGAGGGCATCCCAGCCATTGACCCGGGAAAGGTCGCGCCCCTTCCGGAGCTTGGCGAAATGATTCGCAGTGAACAACAGAACGGCCGTGATCAGGAGGAAGACCCCGTAGAGCCAGAGGTGCTCCTTGGCCAGTTCCTTCCAGTGACGGGTCAGGAGCGCGAAGACCCCCGTTGGCACCATGGCCACAATCAGCAGGAGGGCCAAGCGCTGCCCCTCCGCATCGCCCCCCAGTAGACCGCGCCCCATCTTCAGGAGGTCCCGGCGGAAATAGATGGCGAGGGCAGCCAGGGTTCCCACGTGAAGCAGCACATCAAAGGCCAGGGGCATGCTCCGGTGCAACAGCAGGTTCTCCACCAGCGTCAGGTGCGCCGTGGAAGAGACAGGCAGAAATTCCGTAAGCCCCTGGACAAGCCCCAGAAGAATGGCGTGAAGAAGCGTCATGCATGCACCTGAAAAGCCCCAGTCTGCCAGAAAAGGGCTGGGCGCGCGGCGGGCCAGCAGTTCACCGGGCTTTTCACTCTTTTGGGCGAAAGAGGGCACTTCGCTCGAAAATGCCTTACTTGACTTGTCATGACACGTATATTTTGCTTTGCTTTTTTACCAGTTATTGAAGCCACTGAAATTTTTTTTCCAACCATAAACTCTATTCCAATGGCATCTGCACCTCCCTTAGAATCCTGAGCATACGATCGCCAGGGGGCGCAGGGACTTAAGACCTTCAGCTCCAAACCACCCATCCACCCAATTTTTTTAGAGGTATTAATGCTAAATAATTTTAGCATCGGTAAGCGTCTAGGCGCAGCCTTCGCCCTGGTCTTGATTCTCCTGGCCGTGGTCGCCGAACGCTCCATGAACCGAATGGGTCAGCTGGGCCAGCGAATGGAGCGCATCGTCAAGGTTTACAGCGAGGCGGAACGCCAGGTGGCCGTCATGGATGTGAGCATCACTCGGATCCACAGGGGATTGAGAAGCGTGATCCTCGCGGACTCACCCCAAACCGTGGAGCAGGAACTGGCAGCCATCGCCCAGGATCGCGCGCTCTATATCGAAGCAGCCAAGCAACTGAAGCCCCTTCTGTCCAGCCCCGAGGCCAAGACCCTCTACCAGAATTTCGAAGATGCCTCCCAGGCCGCCCGAGCCGCCAATACCGAGGTCATGGATCACATCCGGGCTGGAAGAAAGAGGGAGGCCACCCTGACCCTCTTGGGTAAGGCGGCAACCACCAACCAGGTAGGGAGCAGCTACCTCCAGAAGCTCTCCCGCCACATGGCCGATCAGAGCGCCAAAGCCTTTGCCGAGAGCCAACAGGTCCAGAGGAGAGGCATGTTCCTGATCCTGGGCCTCGCCCTGATAGCCCTGGCCGTGGGCATCATTGCCTCCGTCGTCATTACCCGCAGCATCGTGCAGCCCGTCAAACGCTTCGTGGAGGTCCTCAAGAACGTTGAGGGCGGGGAGTTGCGAATCACGGCTACCGTCGAGGGGCGGGACGAGATCAGCGTCCTGGCCGCTTCCCTCAACGGCACCCTGGCCCACCTGCGCCAGACCATCAGTGAGGTCTCCCAGGCCGCCGCCTCCGTGGCTAGCGGAGCGACCCAGCTCAGCAGCACCGCCGAGGAGATGGCCCAGGCCACCCATGTCATCGCCGAGGGCGGCAACAGCCTTCACGAAGTCACCTCCAGCGTCGCCTCGGCCATGATGCAGCTCTCGGCCAATGTCGAACAGGTGGCAGGCAACGTCCAGGCCTCCGTGGAGCGTTCCCACCAGGCCGTCCAGGCCGTGGAGGAAGGCACCCAGGGCAGCCAGGCCGCTGCCGAGGATATGGCCCGGATCCAGGGGGTCACGGCCCGCATCGCCCAGGCCATCTCCGTGATCCAGGAAATCGCCCGCCAGACCAACCTCCTCAGCCTCAACGCCGCCATCGAGGCCGCCAAGGCCGGTGCCCAGGGCAAGGGCTTCGCCGTGGTGGCGGAGGAAGTCCGCAAGCTGGCGGAACGCAGCCGGGGCTCTGCCCAGGAGATCGAACAGCTCCTCAGCGAGACCCACAGCGCCGTCACCAATGGCCATGCCCGGGTCACCACCAGCCTGGAGCAGATGGAGCACCTTCAGTCCTCCATCGAGACCATGGCCTCCATGGTCATGGAGATCGGCACGGCCACCCAGGAACAGACCAGCACCGCCAGCCATGTGGCGCGCCAGGTGGAAGGGGCTGCATCCGAAGTCCGCCAGAACGCCGTAGCCACCCGGCAGCTTTCCGCCACAGTCCAGGAGATATCCCGGACCTCAGCCGAACTGGCCCGGATTTCCGAAGGCCTCAACCTCGCGGTGGCCCAGTTCCAGGTCTAGTAACTCTTCGCGCCGAACCCGCACCGAACTTTGCGCCTCCTACCCAGGAGGCGCGCTTTTTTGGGGCAGGATCTCTCCATGCGTTATATATTTTGTTATATATCGTTCCAACAGAGGTCGCACCGACAGAAGGCACCATGACCAAGCACGAGGAAAACCAAGGCGGCGGCATCCAGGCACTCAACCGGGCCGTGGACATTCTCCGGGTGCTTGGGGAGCACCCGGGGGGCTTGACCATCCGCAAGCTCGCCGGGCTTGCGGGACTATCTCCATCCACGACCCAGCGCATCATCGCAACCCTCGAGGCCTCCAATCTGGTGATGGGATCGGCCCAGGGCTTCCGCCTGGGGCCGACCGTGGTCCATCTGGCCCGGTCCGTGCGCCCCTTCGATGTGGTGGGCATGGTTCACCCGCTCCTCCTCCAGCTGGCCAGCGCCACTGGGGAGAGTGCGAGCCTGGCCGTTCTCTCCCATGGCAAGGCCGTGGTGGTGGACCAGGCTTCCGGTCGGCACGCCCTCACGGCGAGCACCAAGGTCGGGAGCTCGCTACCCCTCC
This sequence comes from Holophagaceae bacterium, assembly GCA_017859955.1. Lineage (GTDB taxonomy): Bacteria > Acidobacteriota > Holophagae > Holophagales > Holophagaceae > Holophaga. The sequence goes on along the minus strand of JAFNAB010000086.1, from coordinate 4,018 downwards.
ACAGTTCAGCCTGCGGCAAGGCCCTCCTGGCCGCCCTTCCCCACGAGGATCTTGAGAATCTCCGAATCGAACTCCCCCTGGCGGCTCTGACCCACCGCACCATCATCCACTGGCCCCAGCTGCTGCCGGAATTGGAAAGCACACGGGCTCGAGGGCTCGCCTTCGACCACCAGGAGAATGCCCTCGGGATATGCGCCATCGCCATTTCGGTACCCATCCCCGGCCCGGTCATGACGGCGGTATCCGTTCCCATTCCCACCAGCCGCTACCGGGAGGTGGAGTCCCTGGTCTGCGAGGCCCTGAAGGAATGTCGCCAGATCCTGCTCAGGCGCTGGCACGAGAAGCCCCGGAACCCCCTGGATGCCTGGGTCTTTCCGGGAAAGGGGTCCCGGACCCCATCCATTTCCGACCTGGAACCATGAAGCCGGCCCCGCGGAGGCCAGTGACACCCAGCACCCCCAATACAACACTGGGCGGCGCCGTTGAACGATACGGCAGACATCCATCAACTGGGGACGAGCCAGAGCCGAAAAAGGAACGGCGCAGTCCGGATGGGACTTGCCCGGGGATGCAAAGGACTGTATCCCCCGATCCTTCAGGAGGGTTCCATGAGCATCTCGTCCATCACGAGCTCGCAAAGCAGTTCATCCTCCCAGATCCAGGAACTCCTGGCCCTGCTGGCAGCCTCCAACAACAGCAGTGACACCAGCACCTCAAGCACGTCCGACAGCAGCTCGGATTCCGTGAGTTTTTCCGTGGTGGGGTTGGCATTGTCCGTGTCGAAGGGCTCCGACCCCTTCAAGGCCGACCTGGAGAACCTCGGCAAGCTCATTCAGAACGGGGATCTGGAGGGCGCGAAAAAGGCCTATGCCGCCATGAAGGAGAAGATGGAGTCCAACGGGGACGGCTCCCTGCCCAGCGATTTCACGGCCATCGGAGACGCCCTGGATTCCGGCGATCTCACCGAGGCCCAGTCGGCCTTCACGGAGATGCAGAAGAATGTTGAGCAGCATGGTCCCGGGGGCGACTCCTCCAACAGCAACCCCATGAAGAAAGACCTGGACCAGCTCGCCCAGCTGCTCCAGGCCGGGGATACCACCGCCGCCCAGACCCTCCTGAAGACAATCCAGGAGCGCATGAAGGCCCAGACGGAAGCGAGCTGAAACGTCCCGGCCCGGTACGGCTATGCTGGTTGTCTGTCAGCAGAACCGTACCCAGAGGTCGCCCATGTCCATCGCCGCCGCCCGCGAATACCTGTCCTTCCCCCACCTGGAGCCGGAGCTCCGATCCGAACTGGAGACCCTGGTTCACTCCGCTGAAGGGGGCGATGCGACGGCCCTGGCGGAACTGGTGGACCGCTTCTTCGAACCCCTGGCCTTCGGCACCGGAGGCCTGCGGGGCATCATGGGAGCCGGCCTGCGGCGCATGAACCAACCCAACGTCCGGCGGGCCACCCTGGCCCTGGCGGAAGTCACCAAGCGCCGCGCCCCCGAGGGGAAGATCGCCATCGTGGGCTTCGACACCCGGCTCCAGTCCGATGTCTACGGCCGGGAAGCCGCCCGGGTGCTGGCGGAGGCGGGCTACACCGTCTACCTGGGGGACCGCCCCCTCCCCACCCCCTTCCTCTGCTTCGCCATGCGCCAGCTGAAGAGCGCCTGCGGCGTCATCGTCACGGCCTCCCACAACCCCAAGATCTACAACGGCTACAAAGCCTATGACGACCAGGGCGGGCAGGTGGTGACCCCCTGGGATACGGAGGTGGAGGCCGCCATGTCCGCCCTGCCCCTGGTGCCCCCTCCTCCCAGCCCCGAGGGCGATGCCCGCATCCTGCCCTTCCCCAAGGAAATCGAAGAGGCCTTCATCCAGATGGCCGTGGACTCCCTGGCCCACCCCAAACTCTTCACGCCCGCCAGGGTCCTGTTCACCCCCTTCCACGGCACCGGCATCGCCTTCGTCCCCGAGATCTTCAAGCGGGCCGGACTGCCCCTGGAGATCTGCCAGTCCCAGGCCGTCCAGGACGGCAGCTTCCCCACGGCCCCCCGGCCCAATCCCGAAGAGATGGCAGCCTTCAAGGTGACCATCGAGGAGGCTGAAAAGCTCGGTGTGGACGCCATCCTGGCCAACGACCCCGACGCCGACCGCCTCGGGGTGGTCCTCAAGCACGAAGGTCAGTGGATCCAGATGACCGGCAACGATATGGCAGGCCTGACCCTGGACTACCTGGCCCGGGAGAAGGGCGTGAAGGGCGCCGTGGTCACCACCGTCGTGACCTCCGATTTCCTGGCCAAGGTCGGGGCCCTCCACGGCATCCCCACGGTCTGGACCCTCACGGGCTTCAAGAACATCGCCGTCTGCATGAACCGCCTCGAGGAAGTGGGCGAGACCTACGCCTTCGGTGCCGAGGAGAGCATCGGCATGTGCCTCTCGTCCGATCTCCGGGACAAGGACGGCGTTTCCGCCGCCCTCCTGGTGGCGGAGCTCATCGGCCACTACAAGGCCCAGGGCCTGAACCTGGTGCAGGCCGTGGCGGCCCTCCAGGCCAAGGTGGGCACCTTCTGCAACCGCCTGGTGAATCTGGAGGACCCCAAGCCCGGCGGCGCCCAGCGCTTCGCCGCGGCCATGGCCCGCATCCGGGAAGCTGGGCTCACCGAGTTCGCAGGCGAGAAGGTGACGAGCTGGGAGGACTTCCAGACCGGCCAGTGGCACAGGGCCGATGGCACCGTGGCCCCCATCCAGGACCGGCCGGAGCGTCCGGATGTGGCCCTCGAGATGGAGAGGAGCAATGTCCTCAAGTTCCGCCTGGCCTCCGGGGCCTTTGCGGCCTTCCGCCCCAGCGGCACCGAGCCCAAGCTGAAGGTCTACCTCCAGAGCTGCACCGACGCCGCCATGCTCGACCGTATGGAGACCGAGGCCCGGGCGCTGCTAGGCTTGTGAAGGACGGGTGATCGTACGGCCGCCAAGGTGGTGATCACGCGTTTTTCAAGGAAACCGAAGCAAGGAGAAGCCCATGACCTGGGGACCCTATTGGATGTTCTATCAGTGCACCACCTGCGGGAAGAAGTTCAGGCAGGCCCTCGATGACACCCACATCGACCAGCTTGGCCAGTGCCCCGCCTGCAAGATCAAGGGCGAACTGAAGGCCGAAAGCAACAACTATCCGACCGACGCCGACGACTACGAGATTGTCTAACCAGGGCTGCACGTACACCGAGCAGATCCGCTCCCGCTGGCAGGGCTGGCGGGTACTGGATTACCTGAGTCAGCAGTACACCCACACCTCCGAGGGAGACTGGCAACAGCGCATCCTCGGGGGTCTGGTGCAGGTGGACGGGCATTCCATCGATCCTGGGACCCTTCTGTCGAAGGGCCAGAGCCTCACCTGGAACCGCCCCCCCTGGGAGGAGCCGGAGGTGCCCCTGGACTTCCGGGTCATCCACGAGGACGAATCTCTGGTGGCCGTGGCCAAACCCTCGGGACTCCCCACCCTCCCCGGTGCCGGCTTCCTGGAGCACACCCTGCTCCACCAAGTGCGGCTGCGCTTCCCCGGGGCCGATCCGATCCCTCGCCTGGGTCGCACCACATCGGGCATCGTGGTCTTCGCCCGCAGCCCCGAAGCCCGCATCTCCCTCAACCAGGCCCTGCGGGATCACAAGCTGATCAAGATCTACCGGGCCCTGGTGTCCGGGCGACCGGAACGGGATCAGTTCACCGTGGATACCCCCATCGGCCCCCTGCCCCACCCCCTCCTGGGCACCCTTCACGGTCCGAGCCCCACGGGGCGGTCCGCCCTCAGCCACATCCGGGTCCTGGAGCGCCGTGAGGACTCGAGCCTGGTGGAGGTCCACATCGAGACGGGTCGGCCCCACCAGATCCGCATCCACATGGCGGCCTGCGGCCACCCCCTGGTGGGCGATCCCCTGTACGGGCCCGGCGGGGCCTTCCTGCCGGGCGCGGTGCCCGGCGACGGGGGCTACCTGCTCCACGCCATGCGCCTGAGCCTGCCGGAATGGGGCCTGGT
>JAFNAB010000085.1 GCA_017859955.1 Holophagaceae bacterium | reverse complement strand
GTGCGGGCCGGGGATCTGCGGAAATGGCTCGAGTGCCAGATCCAGGGGGGCGCCAAGCTGCGCCTGGGCCTGCGCGGTGAGGCCGAAGGGGATCCCGCCGATCTGGCGGAGGAGCCCTTCGAGGCGGACTTTCTGGCCCAGCGTGGTCTGGTGCGGGAACTCTTCTGGGAAAGCCTCCAGGGAGACCTGGATCTCGAACAGGCCTACGAAGCGCGGGTCTGGGGCCTCCGGGAGGCCGTGAAGGCCCCGGCGGGCTTCCTGGGGGAGGGGGACCGCCGCAAGGCCCTGACCCTCATCGAGGGCTGGCGCTCCCTGCTGGCCCCCGGGACCGAGCCCCAGGTCCACCGCTTCGGGTCCGACCGCTCCCGGGGCACCCTGGCCGCCGAAGCCCACCCCGCCATCTCCTGGCCCCTGGAGCTGGGGGGCCGCACCGTGACCCTGGTGCTGGAGGGCCAGACCGAGCCTCAGTGGGCTGAGGGAAGCCTGCTGCTTTCGGAGCGCAAGGCTCCGGGGAAGAAGGGGCCCGAGGTCAAAGACCGCCGGGAGCTGCTGCGGGCCTGGTTCGACCAGCTCCTCATGGCGGCGGCGGGGTTGAAGGTCGGCCCGCACCGGGCCAGGGTGCTGGCCAGCGCCGAGGAGAACCGGGCCTGGCACGCGGACCTGCCGGAACTGGATCAGGCTGGGGCCCGGGAACGCCTGGGGGCCTGGGTGCGGGAGGCCCTCCTGGAGCCCCGCTGGACCCTCATGCCCATCGAGGGCGTCCTGGAGGAATCAGCAAAAGAGGAAGGCGACCTGGAGGACTGGGTCGAAAAGCAGCAGGGCAGCGATCCCGCCAGCTTCAGCTCCCTCCATGGCCCCCTGAAGGGGCTGCTGGAGGTGGAGGTGGAGCCGGACTGGAAGGCCCTGGCCCAGGCTCGGTACGGGGATTTCCTGGCGTGGAGCAATTCGTGGGGGGGAGGGCTGTGAGCCTATCTGTTGGTCACATCTCAATCCGGCATGTCACAGGTTTTGCCCAATCGGCACAAGTTGATTTATTCCTCAAGTTTATTTCATACGGCTTATCGGAACTGACACAATGATCACGTCAAACCAATCCGTTCGAATTTGGGGCAGTAATAGTGTCTTGGCTAATTGTTGATTTAGTATTCTACACGAGCTCTATTTAGGAGGATCTAATGCTCTTGTCGCAAATCAACTGGGGTGATGATAGTGCGGAGAAAGATCCATTGCTTTTGAAGTATTTTATCACATCACCTGCATACTTGAGGATTCTCCAAAAACAAAAAAATATGATGATTGGGCGCAAGGGTTCTGGAAAAAGTGCAGTGAGGAAGAAATTAGAGGATGATTTTTCTACTGACACAGATTCTCATGTAATCAATATGTCTCCAAAGTACAACGCGATTAAAAATATCCTTAACGATTCGGATATTGCGAATGGCTTTGGGCAGGAAATATTTTTCCAGCACACATGGATCCGACAAATGCTTTTGGATTGTCTATGTGTAGTTGGGCATTCTGCCAAAGGCAGGTATGCAAAGGATAGCATAGAGTTTGCGAGGAAGATTAGCACGGAGCTTAATAGGACAAATAAAGATCTAGTCGAAAATATTTCCGATATTCTCTCGCGAGTTAAGGCCAAGGTGGGAGAACTTGGGGAATTCGGCATAGCTCTAGAGCGTGAGCTTAGAAACGTTGCAGAAGTTGATGCACTTGAATTTCATCTTAAGCAGATTGTTTTAGATGGAGCTAAATTTGTTATTTTAATAGATGATCTAGATCTTGGGTGGAATAATACGGATACTGCTAATAATTTATTGTTAGGTCTATTGTCGGCTACAAATTACCTTTCTTCATTGTCTCCAAATATATTTGTTTGTATATTTCTGAGAGAAGATGTCTACTCTCTCTTGATAACCAAGACGCAGCATTCTGATAAATATAGAAATATTGAACGAATTAGATGGAATAAGGATGATCTCATTAAAATTATAAATGAGCGAATTAATTTTAATCGAGAAAGGTATGGCCTTGATCGAATGGTCAACCCTTTTAATACTGTATTTCCCACCACCTGCGGTACGAGTAATACTGATAATTGGTTATACGAACGGACCCTTGGTCGGCCTAGAGAATTGATACAGCTATCGCGCTACTATTCTGAGTCCATTGATAGCAATAGTCCTGATGCTGAGTTTCTAAAATCATCAGAACAGAGTTATTCGGAGTGGAAGCTTGATGATCTTTGTGCTGAATATTCAAATCAATATCCTGGTTTGGTTGAGTTTTTTTCTTGTTGGAAAACCAATTTCTTTCGCTATAAATATCATTTAAAGCGCGCCGAAATAGATGAAATGCTTTTAGGGATATTCGTGTCATGTGAGCTTGATACCCCCTGGTATAGTGATGTTGCTAAAAGGGCGGATATTCCAAAACTGCTTGAAATTCTTTATGAGATCGGGTTTATCGGTGATTTTGTACTCGGCGGCGAGGGCGGAAGCAAGACTGTGTATGCCTACCAAGGACGTCACGAACCCAGGTTTGATGAAGTCCAGATACATCCATGCTTTCGACGGGCTGTAGCTACAGTTGAAAGGATCCGCACTCGTAATCAACCCCAAACGCCTGAGGCCTCTTTTTGAATTTACCCTTCACCGTATACCTAACCTTCCGGTAAGCATTCAGACCCCGCCATGGACCAGAACCATTCGCAAAAGCAGAACCGTCCACAGATGAGCAAGATGAACACGGATAAAGGTATCGTCCGCTGGCGGGGCACCTGGGGCCGCCCCGCGACGCCGTCCGCGTTCAGCAAGGGAGAGGGGGGCGATGGCACGCATGCGTGCCTCTGCCCCCTCTCCCTTGCTGAACCAGCCCCAGGCGCCCATGCGGACTCCTCTGATCTGTGTCCATCCCCTGCATCTGTGGTTGAAACCGCTTTGGCTTTTCTCCTCGGGGAAAGCGCGATTCAGGATCCCCCAGCCCTGATCCCCTTCCAGGTCCTTGCCGCATGACGCCTACGCAATCCTCCTCTTCAACGGCAGGTCACGTTGTCCGCTACCCCAAACCCGCCCTCCTGGCGGAGCTGCCCCCGCGCCGGGGCGTGATCCAGGCCAGTGCGGGCACCGGCAAGACCTACACCCTGGAGCGCATGGTGGTGGACTTCCTGCTCCAGGGCATCCCCCTGGAGCAGATCCTGGTGGTGACCTTCACGGACAAGGCCACCCTGGAACTCAAGGCGCGGGTGCGATCCATGCTGGAGACCCTGGCGGAGCTGGAGGCCGGGGAGGCCCCGGAGCCCTGCTGGGAGATCGGTCCCGGGCAGGCCAAGGCGCTCAGCCAGGCGCTGCGGGCCTTCGACCGCGCCACCATCGCCACCATCCATGGCTTTTGCCGCCGGGTGCTCCAGGAGAGCGCCTTCGAGGACGGGAGCCTCCTGCGGCGGGAGCTGACGGATGGCCGCGCCATCCTGGGCCAAGCCTGGCGGGAGCTGGTGCGCCAGAACGAGCACGCGGCCTTCCTGGAGGAAGCCCTCTGCCACGGGTGGAGCTTCGAGAAGATCGAGAAGCTCCTCTGGAGCGTCTACCAGGAGCGGGGTCGGCTGGTCCCGGGTCCCGAGGTCGATCCCGGGGCCCTGCTCCGGGACTTCGATCCGGCCTGGGAAGGCTGCCTGGAGGAACTGCAGGCCGCCAAGGTCCATGGCGCCACCCGGAACGCCGCCCTCAAGCGCTGGCCCCTCCTGGTGGAACTCATGGCCGGGCATCCCTCACCCTGGGACTTCGATGAGGCCTGGGACTTCGACAAGTTCACGGAACTCTGCCGGGAGCTGGACGGTGAGGCCACGGGCCCCCTGGGGCGCTGGCTCAGCGATCTCCGGGCCCTGTGTCAGCCCGAAGCCCTCCTGACCCACCGCCTCCTGGGACCCCTCCGGGCCCGGGTCCAGGCCCTCAAGGCCGAGGAGGGGCTCTACGATCATGACGATACGGTGCTCCTGGTGCGGGAGGCCCTCCGGGGTCCCAACGGCCCGGCCCTGGCGGCGCGGCTGCGGGAACGCTACAAGGTGGCCCTCATCGACGAGTTCCAGGACACGGACCAGGTCCAGTGGGAGATCTTCCGCACCCTCTTCGGGGCCGCCCCCAGCCGCCTCTACGTCATCGGCGACCCCAAGCAGGCCATCTACGGCTTCCGGGGAGGGGATCTGGCCACCTACGAGGCCGCCAAGGCCGAGCTGACGGGGGGGGGCGAGGCCCTGGAACTGCGGGATAACTTCCGCTCGACGCCCGGCGTCATCGACGCCTACAACCACGTCCTCATGGGCTTCTTCGCCGATCCCGGCCTCTATCCGGAGGATCGGCAGGTGCGCTGCGGCAAGGGCGGGCTGCGCCTGGAGACCCGCTCCGGGGAGGCGGTGCCCCCGGTGCGCCTCCTCAGGCTCGAGCGGCTGGACGGCGGCAAGCGGCTCTGGCGGCGCATCGCCCGCCACCTGGCCCGGGAGATCCGGGACCTCATCGAGACCCGGGGCCTGCGCTTCGGCGAAACCGAGCTGCGGGAGCTGCACTACGGCGATGTCCAGGTGCTGGTGGGCAAGGCCAGCGAGGGACGGCTGGTGGCGGAGGCCCTGGCGTCCGCGGGCATCCCCTACGCCTTCTTCAAGCAGGACGCCCTTTTCGAGAGCCAGGAGGCCGAGGATCTCCTGGACCTCCTCCGGGCCATCCTGGAGCCCCGGGACCGCAGCTGCCTGGCCCGGGCGCTCCTGACCCCCTTCTTCGGCTACGGCCTGGAGGACCTGGATGCCCTGCCGGGCATGGCGGAGGACCACCCCGCCATCCTGCGGCTCCTGGACTGGCAGCGATTGGCCCGCCAGCGCCACTTCGTCCGACTCTTCGAGGCCATCCTCCAGGAGAGCGGCCTTCTGCGGCGTCTGCGCCTCCAGACCGCCAGCGAGCGCGCCCTCACCAACCATCAGCACCTGGCGGAACTCCTGACCCGGGCCGCCCGGGAGGGTTCCCCGGATCTGGAGGACCTGATCCGCCTCTTCCGGCGCTGGCAGGCGGGTGATGAGAAGCCCACCGGGGAGGACGGTGACACCCAGCGCCTCGAAGGAGAGAAGCGGGCCGTCCAGATCCTCACCATGCACAAGAGCAAGGGCCTGGAGGCCCCGGTGGTGGCCCTCTTCGGCTTCACCCAGTCCGGGGGCGGCAACCTCCACCGCTACCATGAAGGCCTGGAACGCCGCCTCTACCTGGGCAAGCCTCCGGCGGAGATCAAGGCCCGGGTGGAGGAGGAGGCCCTGGAGGAGTCCCGGCGCCTGCTCTACGTGGCCCTCACCCGGGCCAAGGCCCACCTGCTGCTGCCCTGCTTTGTGGTGGACAAGAAGACCAAGGAGGGCGGTCCCGACCACCCCAAGGGCAACTACGGGGTCCTGAATCCCCGACTGCGCCAGATCCTGGAGAGCGATCTGCGCCGGGAGTTCGAGGTGGTGGAGGTCACGGGGGAGCGCCTGGAGGCAGCCGACGAACTGCCGTCCCTGGACCTGGGGGACTTCGAGGTGCCCCGCCCGGAGCCGATGGAATCCCTGGATTACGAGGCCCTGCGCATCGCCGCCCGCCCGGCCTTCACCACCTCCTTCACGGCCCTGAGCCACGGACGGGGCGAGGAAGGGCTCTCCCTGGACGGGGAGCGGGAGCGGCCCACGGTGAGCCTGCCCCCTGGGGCACTCCCCAAGGGGGCCCGGACCGGTCAGCTCATCCACGAGCTGATGGAGGACGTGGACCTGAAGAGCGCCGAAGGGGTTCCCTTCGAGGACTGGTGGCCCGGGCGACGGCCCTGGGTCGAGCGGGCTCTGGCCCGTCACGGCATGGACCTGCACCACGCCGAAGCGGCGGCCCGCATGATCCACGGCGGCCTGTGCCTGGATCTGGAGGGCGCGCCCCTCGCGGAGCACGACCATGCCCTGCGGGAACTGGGCTTCCTGAGCCGCTTCCTGGATTCGGAGGACCTCCTCACCGGAGCCATGGATCTGATCTTCGAGCGGGCGGGGCGCATCCACCTCCTGGACTGGAAGACCAATGCCCTCCCGGACTACGGCCCCGAGACCCTGGCGGCCTGCGTGGCGGAGGACTACCTGCTCCAGGTGAAGCTCTACCTCTACGTCCTGCTGGCCTACTTCGGCATCGAGGACGAGGCGGCGTACGAAGCCCGCTTCGGGGCCGTCCATTATGTCTTCCTCCGGGGGCCCGGGGCCTGGTCCCATCGGCCCGCCTGGGCCCAGGTCCAGGCCTGGCGCGAGGAACTCTCGGCCCTGCACGCGGAGGTGGCCCATGCCTGAGTGTCTGCTGCCGCCCCTGGCCGGTGTGCTCGGGGGGTCCGATGCCCAGCTGGAGCGCTGGCAGGGCACCCTCCAATCCCTGGCCCTGCCGGAGGGGCTTCTGGCCCTGGCCTGCGAGCTGGCGGGGCTGGTACCCGGTCTGGACCCTGAAACCCGCCGGGAGCTGGCCCTCCTGCTCCTGTTGCTGCAGGTGAACCAGGCCCAGGGCCACGTCCTGCTCTCCCTGGAGGATCCCGCTCCCCTGTCGGCCTTCGGGGAGTCCCCACGGGACTGGCGCGGCCTCTTGGCGCGGGAGGAACTCCAGCTCCTCCTGGGGCCGGGGTGTCCCCTGGTGATGGGCGAAGGCGGGCTCTACAGCGGGCGCTTCTTCCGTGCCGAGGAGGGCGTGGCGCAGTCCGTGATCCGGCGGGAAGCCCTGGTGGGCTTCGAGGTGGCAGTGGACCCGGGGCTCTTCCAGCAGCCCGTGGCGCTTTCGGCGGAGCAGCGGGAGGCCGTGGAGGCGGCGGTCCGTGCCCCCCTGACCCTGGTGACTGGCGGACCCGGCACCGGCAAGACCTCCATCGTGGTGGCCATGTTGCGGGCTCTGGTGCGCAGTGGCCTTTCGCCGGAGGAGATCCTCCTGGCGGCCCCCACGGGCAAGGCGGCTCAGCGCATGGGCCAGGCCATCCGGGAGCAGCTGAACCGCCTGGGCGCCCTGGATGCCGTCGATCAGGCCCTTCTGGAGGCCGCCGAGCCCCGCACCCTCCATCGCCTCCTGGGCTGGCATCCCGGGCTGAACGGCTTCCGGCATCACGAGGGCAATCCCCTGTCGGGGAAGGTATTGATTGTTGATGAATCATCAATGATTGGCCTGGAGCTCATGGAGGCCCTCCTCAAGGCTGTGCCTTCCGGGACCCGGCTGGTGCTGCTGGGGGATGCGGATCAGCTGCCCTCGGTGGAGGCGGGACGGGCCTTCCGGGATCTGGCGGAGGCCCGCCCGGCGCTGACCCGCCGCCTGAACCACAGCTACCGCATGGACAACCCGGCTTCCGGGGGACGCCACGTCCTCCTGGTGGCCCAGGCCATCAACGCCGGGGAGCCGGAGCGCCTGGGGCAGGGCGAGGCGGCGCTGGCCCTGCGGCAGAGCGCCAGCGAACTCTCCCGCTCCGGGGTGGAGCTGCTGGGGCCCGAGGCCCTGGAGGGCTTCCTGCAGGACTGGGACCGTCGCTGGATCCAGGGCCTGGGGGAGAGCCTCTACCTGCCCCTGAAGGCCGGACAGGACTGGAGCCACGAAGCGCCCCGCATCCGACGGCTGGTGGAGCACTACGACCGGAGCCGGGTCCTGGCACCCCTCAATGAGACCGTGGAGCGCCTGAATGCCTTCTTCCACGGGCGGGCCCTGGAGCGCTCCCGAGGGCACCTGGAGCACGAACTGGGCATCCTCCTGGGGGAGCCGGTGATGGTGCTGCGCAATGACTACCGCCGGGGCCTCTTCAATGGCGACCAGGGGGTGGTGCTCCTGGTGGAGCGCGAGGGCCAGCGGCGACCCGAGGTCTTCTTTCCCAGGGGCCAGAGCTTCGTCAGCTTCCCCCTGGCGGCCATCCGGGATGACCTGGAGCTCTGCTACGCCATGACGGTCCACAAGTCCCAGGGCTCGGAGTACCAGCGGGTGGCCCTGTTGCTGCCGGACCGGGACCTGCCCCTGCTCAGCCGGGAGATCCTCTACACTGCCCTCACCCGGGCCCGGGAATCCGTGGTCATCCTGGGGGAGCGGAGCATCCTGGACCTGGGCATCCGCCGGAAGACTGAGCGGGCTTCGGGGCTGGGGGGGCGAATGTTCCTGCCTGGCTGAATCACAGGGCCAGCAGGCGCCTGAACTCATCCAGCGAGAAGGGCTTGTGCAACAGGCGGACCCCGGGAAAGCCCTTCAGCGCCTCTTCCTCCGCCGGGGCCAGGAACCCCGTGGACACCAGGATCGGCAAGTCAGGGTGGCCGATCCGCAGGCGCGAGAGGGTGTCCAGGCCGTTCAGCCCAGGCATGTTGAGGTCCAGGATGACCAGTTCCACCGATAGACCCGCATCAAGGCGGCGCAAGGCCTCAAGGCCGCCCGAGGCTGACTCCACCCGATGCCCCAGCATCTCCAGAAGCGTGACCATGGTGTTGCGGACCATATCATCGTCGTCCACGACGAGGATCTTGAGACTGTTGTCCGGGTAGGACCGGAGCTCTGCAGGGCTCGATTCCGCCCGGGGGGCTTTCTCCAGGGTCGGGAAACCCAGGGTGATGCGGGTACCGCGCCCCGGGGCACTCTGGATATCCACGGTCCCCCCGTGGGCCTTGACGGTCCCGTAGACGATGGAGAGCCCCAGACCGGTGCCCTTTCCAGATGGCTTTGTCGTGAAGAAGGGTTCCATGGCCCGGCTGACGATCTCCGGTGGCATGCCTTCCCCCGTGTCCTGGACGATAAGCTCCACCCAATCCGGCCTTGGGAGGCGGGTCGTGAGCCTAAGTTGGCCCCCAGAAGGCATGGCATCACAGGCGTTCACGCAGAGGTTCATCAGCACATTGGCCAGGGCATTGGCCTCCCCCATGATCTCCGGCAGGGGTTTCGCCAGATCCAGCTGAATCTCCACCCGCTTGAAGGTGGTGTGCTCCAGGAGTTCGCCCTCTCGTTCCACCAGGAGGTTGAGGTCGACCGGGAGGGCATTCTGGACGTCCTTCCGGGCGAAGTCCGTGAGGCCTTTCACCAGGTCCCGGCCCCGAGCGGCGGCCTGAACGATGATGTCTGTTTTCCTTGCCAGGTCGGGGGTGGCCGCGCACTCCAGCTTCATAAGCTCGGCCATATTCAAGATGGCGCAGAGGACATTGTTCATGTCATGGGAAACACCTCCGGCAAGGCGGCCGACGCTCTCCAGGCGCTGGAGATGGGCCAGTTCCTGTTCCAGTTGGTGTTCCTTTTCCTGGGCATTCCGGATCTCCGTGACATCCCGATAGAGGGACACCATGACTGGTCTTCCCCCCAGGTGGGCGGTTTCCGCTGAAACTACGGCATGTCCGGGGACCCCCGATGCCTGCCGGAAGGACATCTCGAAATTCCTCAGTCGGCCGGTGGTCCTGATGCGATCCAGAGCGCTTACGCGCTCCTGGAGGTCCACCCAGAAGGCCAGCTCCCGGGTGGTGTGTCCCAGGACCGCTTGCAGTTCACGGCCCGACATCTGCAGGAAGGCCGGATTCGCGTCCAGGATGGTCTCGTCTGCGCTGTCCGTGAGGAGAGTGGCGATGGGCGAAGCCTGAAAGATGGCGAAGAATCGCTCTTCACTGGCCTTCAGGGCGGCGTCGGCCTGACGCCGGGCCGTGATCTCTGTATGGATGATGACAAGCCCCTCCAGGCCCCCCGTCAGCGGTGTGGCCGCCATATGGAACCATCGATCACCCCAGGCGCATTCCATTTCGAAATGCCCCTCGCCCGAAGCCAGGATCGCTTGAAGGGTCTCCACGACCTGCAGCCCCTTTTCCCTTGGCATGCAGCTTCCAATCCGCGCGAAGAAATTGGAACCGATTCCGGGTGCAGGAGTTTCTGCGGGAACTTGGGAAGAGAAAAACTGATTCCATGATTTATTAATATGTATAATCACCCCTTCTCGATTCACGACAGTAAGCATGGGTCCAATGGAGTCCATGATGCCGCCAAGGAGGGTTTCGGAATCCTTCAGTTCCTTCTCTGCATCCTTCCGTCGCTGGATGTCCTCCACGACGCAGACCAAGTAGTCCGGCTCCCCCTGCGGGGTTCTCACCAGGGAGACGGAGAGCGAAACCCATACGATGCTGCCATCCTTGCGGATATTGCGTTTTTCCTCGGTGAAGGTCGATGCCCCGCCCTCCATGAGTCGGCGGATCTGGGCCCAGGTCCGGGCTGCTTCCGCCGCGGGGCTCAAATCCTGGCTGGTGAGCCCCAGAAGCTCCTCCTGGGGATAGCCCAGGATCTCGCACAGGCGTTGGTTCACCTTGATCACCCGTCCGTCGAGACCCACCTGGGCCATGCCGATGGCCGCTTGCTCGAAAGTCGCCAGGAATCGGGCCTCGGAGGCTGCGAGGGCTTTCATCGCCTCCCGCTGGGCCCGCTGACTCTGGGCCTCCATGAGTGCGTTCTGGAGGGCTTTGGGGAGGCGGCCCGGTCGGTCCTTGAGGATGAAATCACGGACGCCCGCCTTCAGGAGGTCCACGGCCTCTTCCTCCCCGACGCTTCCTGAAAAGATAAGCACCGGCAACTCAGGGTTCTCGGCCTGGACCGTGGCCAGCACCTCCCGGAAGGGCATGCCCGGCAGTGAGTAGTCGGACACGACGGCATCCCAGGTCTGTTCCTGCAAAGCCTCGCGTAAGTCCCCTAGACGGTCCACCCGCTTGGTCTCGGGTACCCAGCCTTCCTGTTCCAGGGCCCGAAGGGTCAGAAGGTAATCCGGGACGGAGTCCTCGACAATCAGGATGCGGGTGGGCCTGGTCATGGATTGCTTCTCCTGGGCTGGACCGCTTCGTTGAGGATCGCCCAATAGAAACCCACCCGGGCGATGGTCTCAGCGAAGGCTGCAAACTCGACCGGTTTGCGAACGAAGCTGTTGGCCCCTCCTTCGTAACAGCGAAGGCGATCCTCCTCCTCATCGGAAGAGGTGAGGATAGTTACGGGCAGTAGGCGGGTCCTTGGGTCCTTCCTGAGTCGGGTCAACACCTCCAGGCCACTTACCTTGGGCAGTCCCAGGTCCAACAGGACCACTGTCGGCAGATCCCGATCCGGTTCCAGGAGGTAGTCCAGCGCCTCCTGGCCATCGCGAAGCACCACGATCTCGTTGGCCAGCTTTGCCTTTTCCAGGGAACGAAGGGTCAGCATCTCATCCTGGGGATTGTCCTCGACCAGGACGATGGATTTCAGGTTCATGTCGGGTGCTCCTCGTAATCGGGAAGGGAGAAGGTGAAGACGGCTCCTTCGCCTGGTTGGGCGTGGGCTTCGATGCTTCCTCCGTGGCGATGGATCACCCTCTGGACTGTAGCCAAACCGATCCCCAGACCCGGGAACTCATCCTGGCGATGCAGGCGCTGGAAGGGCTGGAACAGCTTGCTGGCGTGGGCCATGTCAAAACCCGCCCCATTGTCCTCGACGGCAAAGCTGGCCCCGGTCTTTCCGAAACGGATGCGGGCCTCCTGTCTACCGGCAGAGTATTTCCAGGCATTCCCCAGCAGGTTCCGCAGGAGCACTTCCATGAGGCGGGGGTCTGCCCAGGCTGTGAGGCCCGGCTCAATGGTCCACAGGATCCGACGTTCCGGCTGGATCCGCTCCAGGTCATCTCTGACCCGCTCCGCCAGGGCGGTCAGATCGAGCCGCTCCCGGCAGAGTCCTCCACGCGTGGTTCGGCTGAGCTGGAGAATGCCGTCGATCAGGTCCGACATCCGGCTGCTGGCGAGGATGATCTGATCGAGGAAGCCCTTCTCCTTGTCGGAGAGCCTCGGCCCCAGATCCTCTTCGAGGGCCTTGCTGAACCCTCCCATGGCCCGGAGGGGCGCTCTGAGGTCGTGGGAGACCGCGTAGGAGAAACTCTCCAGTTCGGCGTTGGCGGCCTCCAGCTCCGCCGTCCGCTCCTGGACCCGCTTCTCCAGGTTGAGGTTCAGGGTGCGCACCTCCTCCTCCAGGCGCTTGGCCTCCGTGATATCCCGGCCGACGACCACGGAGCCCACAATGGAGCCCTGCTGATTCCGGATGGGGGCGAAGCTGTAACTTCCTACCCAGGTTTCCCCGGTGTCCTTCCGGCGGAGGCGGTACTCTGCATTGGAAGCGGTTTCGCCCCGGAGGGCTCTCGGCACGGCCCATTGGCAGACTGGGGCGACGGTGCCATCTGCCATGAACACATCCAGGATCTCCGGGTAGTCCGCGAAGGTCTTGGCGCATTCCGCCTTGTTCTTGAATTTGTGGAAGGTCGCGAAGGCATCGTTGAACTCGATGAACCGGCCCTCGGTATCCGAAATGAAGACCGCGTCCTGCATTGAAGCCAGAGCCGTGGCGAGCTTGGTATGGGTCTCTCTGGACTCCAGTTCTGCCTGCCGCTGTTCAGTGACATCGTGGATGACAGCATAGAGCAGGGATTTGTGGTGCAGGGGGATGCTCCCGCTGAAGACTTCCACATCCCGGAGGGAAGCATCGGCCAGGCGATGCTTGAAATAGAAGTGCCGTTGCTCGCCGCTGTGGGACCGGGCCAGGACCTGGGGCACTTCCTCTGGAGGCAGGGTATTGATCTCCTGGATCTTCATCCCCCGCAGTTCCACCTCGCTCCACCCGTAGAACCTCGCCGCAGCTGGGTTGGCATCCACGATGGCGCCTGTTTCCGGGTCCAGGATGAGGATTACGATGTGATTGTTGAGGAAGAGGCCGTGGTATCGCGCCTCGCTCTCCTGGAGGGCCTCCTGGGCCTGGATGCGCTCGGTGATGTCCTCCGAAAAGATGACGATGCCTTCCGGGGGGCGCCCCGGAGGGGACCAGGGGCGGACCTCCCAGCGCACCCATTGGACCTGTCCATCCTGGCGTTCAAATCGATCCGCTTCGCTTCGGATGATCTCCCCCGCCAGACCGCGCCGATGGATTTTCCTCCAGGATTCGGGGATCTCCGGAAAGATCTCGTAATGGCTCCTTCCCAGGATGTTCTGATCCGTGATGCCGTATTCCTCCAGCCAGCGGCGGCTCACGGCCAAGTAGCGCATATCCCGATCGAACATGGCCAGGGCGGCGGGGGCGTGGTCGATTAGGAGCTTCAGCCGGGCTTCGCTTTGGTCCAGGGCCGTCCTCAGGGCGCGACTCTCGCGCTCGTGGACCAGGCTGAAGGCGGCCCCAGTTGCCAGGAAAATGATCGTCGAAAAGATGGCCGAAGGGGCTTTGTGTGTCCAAGAAAAACCCGGTGGCATATAGATGTACCACACCAGAAGCGTGCTGATGCCCGTACTGGCGATCCCCCCCCATAGCCTGCCGATCCGAGCACTGAAAAAGGATGCGGGATAGAACAGGAACCATACAAATGGCTGGACCCAAGGCCAGAGGATCCATTGCGTTGCGGCGGCCAAAAATGGGAGTGAGATGGCACATGCCAGGTCACTGCGGGTTGGTTGAGCTCCGCCCCTGCCACGCCCTAGTGACGAAGCGACGCTCCCGGAAGACCGGCTAGGCTTCATGTCGACCATGGGCGGATCCGATTGCATAATTGCAGAGCAATACCTACCGCGTCATCGGGAATAGTTCTCTCCGACATTAGGTCCGTCGGGGAGGGTTTGTCGGTCGGCTCCCCTTTCCATAGGACACCCATGACCAAGCCCAGGCTGCTCATCGTGGATGACGACCCCGTCTCCCGGATCATTCTCGAGCGAATCCTCGTGGAAGCCGGACATGAAGTGGTCCTGGCTTCCGATGGCCTGGTTGCGCTCGAGGTCCTGGGCAGGGATCAGGGATTCGACGCTATCCTCCTGGATCGCCAGATGCCAGGATTGAGCGGTCTGGAGGTCCTTGGGCACCTGAGACGGATGGAGGGTCTCAAGGATATTCCCGTGGTCTTCCAGACGGCCATGGACAGGCCTGATGAGATCCGTGAGGGCCTGAAGGCGGGTGCCTTGTACTACCTGACCAAGCCCCTGGACGCACGGATCGTGCTCCAGGTGGTGGAAGTGGCGGTCGCGGATTTCACCGCCAAGAAGGCTGCCTGGGCAGAGCTGCAGGGAACCCGCTCCGCCATGGGCCTCATCCGGCGGGGGGTCTTCCGCTACCAGACCCTTCAGCAGTGCCTGGACCTTTCGACGCTGCTGGCCAAGGCCTCCACCGATCCCAAACGGGTGATCGTCGGGCTTTCCGAACTCATGATCAATGCCCTGGAGCACGGCAATCTGGGGATCACCTACACCGCCAAGAGCGCCCTCAT
>JAFNAB010000084.1:17178-43199 GCA_017859955.1 Holophagaceae bacterium | reverse complement strand
CTCCCGGGCGAAGGTGCCTTGGGAGAGGATGCCCAGTACCAGATCCTTGAGGAGGAGTTGGCCACCCAGGAGGACCTCCTGAACATCCGGAAAAAGGGCTTCACGCGCTACATGATGGCGGTGACCAAGCGGGTGCGCCCCAAGGCAGGGCTGATCCACTACCTGCTCTGGGAACGCCGCTACAAGAAGTTGTTCAGGCGCGAGTGCGAGGCCGCCCGGCATCGGGGACAGTCCCAGTACTACGGGGCTGCTTCCGGCATCGCCTTCGAGATGTTCTCCATGACCCGTTCCCTGGAGAAGTTCACCCAGGACATCTTCCGCATCGGGGATGAGGTTCTGGAGATCCTGGACATCGTGGATGAGGCGGGCTTGCAGGCCACCATCGACCAGTGCCGGGAGTCCGGGAATCCCCGGGTCTTCCTGTCGCTGACCCGCTGTGGCCCTGCCTTCCTGAGCCCCAAACACTTCGACCGTTTCGTCTGGCCGGGCCTCCGGAAGACCGCCCTGGGGCTCATCAGCGCCGGGTTGACCCCGATCTTCCACCTGGACACCAACTGGGATCGGGTCATGGAGAAGTTCCTGGAGTTGCCCAAGGGGAAGAGCATCATTGAAACCGATGGGGACACGGACCTCTTCCGGGCGAAGGCCATTCTCCGGGATCATACCTGCCTGGCGGGGGATCTGCCGGCCGCCATGCTCACGGTGGGCAGCCCCTCCGATGTGGAGACCTATTGCCGGCGTCTTATCGACGAGGTCGGCAAGGGCGGGGGCTTCATCTTCAGCACCGGCTGCATGACACCCATCAATGCCAGGCCGGAGAACGTGAAAGCCATGTTCGATACCTTGGCTAGATATGGCCGGTACGATTAGGACTCTACCCGGTTGCGGCCCTGGTGCTTGGCGGCATAGAGCCTTGCGTCCGCCCGCTCCGCCAGGGCCTCGAAAGTCTCTTCCGGACCGAGCTGAACCACGCCAATGCTCACCGTGATCCCAAACAGCCCCTGTGGGCCGGTCATCCGGCATGATTCCACGGCCAGTCGCATGCGCTCAGCCACTTCCCGGGCTTCTTCAAGGGGCGTCTCGGGCAAGAGGACGGCAAATTCCTCACCCCCGAGGCGACCGATGGTGTCCATAGCCCGGAGGCAGGTACTGCAGGCCTGGGCGAATCGCAGGAGGGTAGCGTCGCCCGCGCCGTGGCCGTGCGTATCGTTGATCCGCTTGAAATGGTCGATATCGAGGGCCAGGAGACTCAGGCCGCGGTGATTCCGTGCATCTCTGGCCATCTCATAGTCCCCCAGTTCCAGGAAGCGGCGGCGATTGTAGACCCCCGTGAGGGGATCGGTCGTGGCCAGGACTCGCAGCTCTATTTCCAATGCTTTCCGGGCTTCCACCTCGTGGGCCAGGTCCGTATTGAGAATGAGGAGATGCCGGGCCTGCTCCTCCATGAGGCGGGACTTTTCCTGGAGCTCCCTGCTGACCTGACGGAGCTGGTCCTGCTGGCGGTCTCCTGTGCGCATCAGCCGTTTGAGCTCCCGTGCACTCTTTTCGTAGGCTTGGACCAGTTCAAGCAAGGCGATCCGGAGGCCACCTGTGTCCTCATGGGTCCGCTCCAGGGCTCGGGTGGCCCTCAGGATGACCCCTTTCTCGTGGTCGAAAAGGTCAAAGTCCTGCTCAGATCTGCACAAGCTGGAATCGGGCATGTTCAAGCTCCATGGAGAAGTCCTCCCCGAATTCCCGGATCACGTCATCGTCCTCCATGAATAGCCAGCGGATGGCCACCTTCGTGCCGGAACTGGCTGCGGCCTCCAGGATCTGGATCATGTTCATCAGGGCCTTGGCACTGCTGGTATTGAAGTAGACCAGTTGGAAGGCCATCAGGAGTTCCTGCCCCTTGACGGTCTCGCAATAGGCTGAGAGGTCCTTCAGCAGGGGGCCGAAAAAGGCTGCCGCATCTTCGGGATAGGCTTCTCCGCGCAGGGCAAGGTGGTTCTGGTCGTAGCGGAAGTCCACTTCCGGCGAACGCTCTCCGGCGGCGATGAACTTGTTTTCCATGGGAGGCTCCCCTCTCATATGAAGGCTTTCATGCAATAGAAGGTCGTCGATGCGTCTAATTCCAGGAAATCGAACTGGATGGGCTCGCTGGATCGACGGGCGATCTCGATCAGCCCCAGGTTGGCCCCCTTGGCGGAGGCATCCACCGGGGCCTTCATGTGTTCCATGTAGTAGGCCTTGATGCCTGCGGCGTCGAGCTTCTGGATCTTCTCCAGGCGCTCCTGCAGGGGGTGGGCCTTCTCTCGAGCCATGACATTGCCACAGACCACGAAAAAGCGGCCACCCTCACTGCCGACGGTAAGCAATCCTGAACTGAGGCGATTGATCTCCTGGTCGTCCTTGGCCAGGGTCTCCGCCGAATAACGAATGATATTCTGGGCCTGTTCCACGAATACTGAAAAGACCCGCTTCATGGTTCTCAGGTCGGTTTCTTCCATGGAGAGCTTCTTTTTTAATGCGTCTCCGAGGGCGAAAAGGATGCTTTCTGATATGAATCCATTGAAGGAAAAGATGATTCCATGCTGATGGTTGTCAGCCTTCATCCGGTAATGGTCAACAGCGAGCATGGGAGAAGTCTCCGGCAGTGCCTAGCAGGCAAAGCCAGTGTGAATCTCAACGGTGTCAACCGGATTTCCTGGATGTAACTTCCTGGGCATGACGATAGGGGGCATCAAGTCCCGGTCGCCATGGACCAGCGAGTGCCTTCGTCAGCCCCTTCGGCAATCTCCATGCTGGCTCGTCTGGCCCTTTCGATGGCAGGTTCAAGGCTCGGCTTTCCCCCTTCGTGGTCTGTTTCCGGATCGCACAGGGTCACACCCAAAGGAATGGGAATCCCCAGCAGGGTCTGCACCCGCCTCAAAAGGCCATCCATGAGCTTGCGATTGGAGGATGGGGCCGCCAGCAGGATCTCGTGATTGCCCAGGTCCACCAGGATGTCCTCTCCCCGGAGGTGTTGAAGCAGATTTTCCAGGTTCCTGGCTTCATCCGGGATTCGCCGGCTGTCGAAGATGGCCACTCCGATCTTTTCCCCAGAGCGCCGGGCACGGGAGAGGTTGGCCCGGATCCACACCTCAAGGTAGCGCCGGGTGGGGAGCATGGAATGGGGGTTTTCCATGGCATGGTCGTCGGCGACGGCAGAGTGGAGGGCCAGGATCTCCTCTTTTCGATGCAAATCCTCCCGGAGTTGCCCCGCCTCGATGATTCGGGTGAACAGGGCTGCCACGCCTTGGGCGCAGAGGATGTCCCGGGGCTGGAAAGCCTGGGAGGTTGCCGACTGCAGGGACAGAACCCCGGCGGGGGGATCGCACAGGGGAACCCCAAGGTAGGCATGGATACCCAGTTCCCGGATGGCTTCCGAGTCGTTCCAGATCGGGTCCTGGGGGGTGTCCGGGATGATGAGCGGGGCAGGGGCGGCGGCCAAGGTGGCGTGGCAGTACGAGGTGGCTGGCATGGATAACCACTCTGGAACAGCAGGACCCTCCGCGGTGGCCCAGCAGACCGTTTCCAGTTCGTAGGGTGATTTCAAGGCCAGCATCGCCCGGTCCACGCCGGTGGCTCTGACAATAAGGGCCAGTCCCTCCTGGAAGATCAGGCTGGCGTTTGCGCTTCTATTGGCGAGCAGTGCCAGCAGTTCTTGAAGTGAGGTTGTGTCGTCTTGCATCCGGTCCGTCCCCTTCCATCATCCATCGGGAGCAGGGGTTTGGTGCTCAACCTTCTTCAAAATTTGGGCGAGGCGCACCGCCCAGGTTCACGCTAGGCTGTTTTTAGCATTCCGACCCCCCCCAAACGACGCCAAGCGTCCAGCCTCCAGGGAGAGCCATGATGTCCGACTCGCAGAAACCGTCCGTTCGCGGATGGGTAGTGGTCCTTGCAGGACTTGGTGTGAATCTATTGCTGGGAACCCTCTATGCTTGGGGCGTGATGGGCAAGGCGCTGGCCATGCAGTGGCACTGGACCAAGACCCAGGCGGCCATGCCCTTTGCCATCTCAACCGCTGCCTTCGCCATCATGATGGTGTTCGCCGGGCGCGCCCAGGACAAGCTGGGGCCGCGTCGGGTGGCCTCCCTGGGGGGGCTGCTCTTTGGTTTGGGGGTTGCGGCCTCTTCGCTCTTCACGTCTCCCCTGTTCATCCTGCTGAGCTTCGGTGTGGTGGGCGGGGCGGGGATCGGGCTGGCCTACTCGGCCACCACCCCCGCCGCGGTGAAGTGGTTCCCCTCGGCGCGCAAGGGGCTCATCACGGGTATTGTCGTCAGCGGAGTGGGCCTAGCTGCGGTCTTCATGTCTCCCCTGACCCAGCTTCTTCTGGCCAAGACCTCGATCCCCATGACCTTCCTGATCCTGGGCCTGGGTTCCGCTGTGATCATCCTTGGCCTGGCCCAGTTCCTCACGGATCCCCCCAAGGGTTTCGTGGCCGCGAGTCCGGCTTCCGGACCCGCCCGGAATCTTCCCCAGCGTCCGGACGTGGAGTGGCATGAGATGCTCCGCACCCCGCAGTTCTACCTGCTTTGGCTGATGTATGTGCTGGCGGCTTCCGCGGGACTCATGATCATCGCGAATGCTCCGATCATCGCCAAGGGCCAGGCCCACTGGGAGGCCGGCTTCGTGCTGGTGATGCTCCTGGCGGTGTTCAACACCCTGGGGCGTTTCCTGAGCGGTGCCCTGTCCGACCGTCTCGGGCGCACCACCACGATGCTGATCGCCTTCGGCGTCCAGGCCGTGAACCTCTTCTTCTTCTCCCACTACACCAGCCCCCTGAGTCTCGCCCTGGGCACCTCGCTCCTCGGGCTGTGTTATGGCACCGTTTTCACCCTGATGCCGGCGATTACCGCTGACTACTACGGTCTGCGCAACATGGGGGTGAACTATGGCCTGGTGTTCACGGGCTTCGGTGTGGCGGGCGTCTTCGGTTCGCTGCTGGGCGGAAGGGTCCGAGACCTGTTCGGATCCTATGACAAGGCCTATCTCATCTGCGGCGTGATGCTGGTGGCAGCGGCGCTCCTCGCCTGGTTCCTGCGGGCACCTGCTTCGAAGGCCGAAAGGGGCTGATATCTTCCCCCAGGGGGTGTCCGGGCGAAGCCTGGGCACCCCCGATGCGTTACTCTTGATCCATGGTGATGCAGAACTGGAAGTTCATTGTGGAGCCGGGTCAGGCCGACCTGAGGCTGGATCAGTTGGTGTCCGTGTGCACCGGGCTCAGCAGGCGCCATGCCCGGGAGGTCCTGAAGCTGGGCGGGGTCCAGGTGGCCCAGAAGCGGGTCAGGGTGGCCAGCCGAACCGTGGCACCCGGCCAGGAAGTCCGGGTCGCGGTGGACGATTCCCTGGGCGCCCCGCCGGAATTTGACGTGCCTGTGGTCTACGAGGACAACTGGCTGCTGGTGGTCAACAAGCCTGCGGGCATGCCCACCCAGGGCACCCAGGCCTCGGATAAGCACGACCTGCTGGCCCTCCTGAACCGTCAGAGGCCTGGGCAGAAACTGATCCTCTGCCATCGCCTGGATCAGGGCACCAGCGGCGTGCTCGTACTGGCCAAGGACAAAGCAGGGGACCTGGGCAAGCATTTCCAGGAGAGAACCCTGCGCAAGGTCTATCTGGCTCGGGTCGGGCAGCCCGTGGCGGCAGTGGAGGTGGATCGTCCCATCGGTCGCCTCAGGCTATCCAAGCCTGCCCGTTTCGGATGCGAAGGGGATCTTCTGGAGCCCAAGGCCTCCCAGACCCTTTTCCGCCCGGCTGCCCAGGAAGAGACGGCTGGACTCGTGCCCGGCCATTGGGTTGTGGCCGAGCCCAGGACCGGCCGCACCCATCAGATCCGGGTCCATCTGGCCTGGCTGGGGGCCCCGGTGGTGGGGGACGGCCTCTATGGCGGGGCGTCCTCGGATCAGCTTTGGCTCCACGCCTGGAAACTGGTGCTGAATCATCCGGTGACGGGCGAAGCCCTGGAGCTGGTGGCTGAGCCCACCCGATTCATGGAGGGGGCGTGAGCCCCAGACTCCCACTCGTCTATAACCCGCGATCCGGGCCCCGGGGCAAGAATCCGGATGCCCTCATGGCCCGGCTCTCCCCTGAGGTGCGGGACCGCATCGAGCCGATCGCGTTCGGACCGCCTTGGGATTTCGCGCCCCTCATCGCCCAGGCCAAGGCCGGTGGCGGGCCGCTCTTGGTTTGGGGTGGGGATGGCACGCTCCATCACGCCGGTCGCGCCCTGGTTGAAGCCGGTTGTCCGGTGGCCCTGGCCGCCATTCCCGGAGGCTCCGGTAATGGCCTGGTGAGGGGGCTGCGGACCCCCCTGGAGCCCGCCGGAGCTGTCACGAATCTTCTCCTGGGCCGGGAGCTGGTGATGGATCTTCCGCGGCTGGACGGCGTGCCCTTCCTGAATCTCTGCGGCATGGGCTTCGAGGCTGCCGTGGCCCACGCCTTCGAAACCATGGAGGGCCGGGGTTTCACCAATTACGCCAGGCTCTGCCTGCGGCTGTGGCGGGACTATCCGGAAACGGGTTTGCAGTGGGCGGCTTCCCAGCCGGAAGTCCTGGAGCCCTCCCGGGCCCTGGACCGCCTGAAAGCGGCTTGGCGGGGAGCCGAGCCCGCCATGCCGGATCGGGCCTGGAGCCTCTGCTTTGCCAACCTTCCCCAATTCGGCTCAGGTTTCTGGATCGCGCCGGGGGCCGATCCCACGGATGGCATCCTCCAGTGGGCCCAACTCAAGCGTCCTTCGTTCCTGGACCTGGTTTCTGAAGTCCCCCAACTCTTCCGGGAGGGGGGGCGCACCCATCTCCGGCAGGAGGGGCGCCTGCTCCGGGCCACGCTTCGCCTGGAACGCCCTGCTTTCTGGCACCTGGACGGAGAAGCCGCCCCGGCCCGGGACCGGGCCGAACTGACTCTGGAGCCCAAGGCCTTCCGGATGCAAGTCGCATGTACCTGTCCTTGGTGATAAATCGATTTATTTTTTATTTGTAATCGTAATTACACAAGATCGCCGAAGTGAGGCCGATTTCTTCGGGATTTGATGGTTTTTTGGGTATTCGTGGGTAATGAGTGCAAAAAATCAAATTCTTAATGAAAATGGGAGATGTCTATTTGGAGCGGGGTGAGTTGTGCCTGAGTTGTTCGATATTGCGGTGCTCGGTGAAGATGAGTCTTCGGAGCTTTACCAGCTGCTGCGTCTCTGCGGCGACGTCGTTCCCCAGCGTTTCCTGGATGGAGAATACCTGATTCGCCAGGATGAGCCGGACCAGGATCTTTTCATCGTTCTGAAGGGTGTCTATTCCGTTGAACAACCCCCTCTGGTGCCTGGCGGGCCACCGGTCATCCTGGCTTCTGTGACCTGCGATCCTCTGAAGGTGGCCATTGTGGGCGAGATGGCCTATTTCGGCGACCAACGCCGCACCGCTTCGGTGCGAAGCGCTGGTGTCACCTATGCCCTCAGGCTCAAGCCTGCCCATATCGATGTGATCATCGGATGCTTCCCGATGCTGACCAAGGTGATCTGCCAGCAGTTCGCCCGGCGCCTCAAGGAGGCCAACGACGCCATCCGCGCATTCCAGAGCCGCTTCGCACTGGTGAGCACCAAGCGGATGGTGTCGGCCGGGGAGCTTCTTTTCTCCGAGGGCGACCTTGCCACGGCCATTCATCAAGTCGTGGCGGGGCAGGTGGAAATCCGCCGGGGAGCCCATAGCGCCCTGGTAGAGGCGCAGGACGCAGCCTCGGGCTTTCTTGAACCAGAGGCTTATCTGGGGATGCGGCCCCACCAGACTTCTGCCTGCGCCCACACGGATGCCATCCTGGTCTCGGTGGACCGGGAGCATGTCGACACCCTCATCCGCTGTTACCCGGAATTGGCTACGCGGCTGGGGTGATTGCAGGACTGGCTTTGTGGCAGGCCCGAGATAAAGAACGGGAGGACGCCGGGTTTCCCCACGGTGTCCTCCCGCTGGCTGCTGCCTTCGCTGATGACTAGTCCATCCGGTAGTTGGGGGCTTCCTTGGTGATCATCACGTCGTGGGCGTGGCTCTCACGCAGGCCGGGGCTGGTGATCTGGACGAAGGTGGCCTTCTCCTGGAACTCGGGGATGCTGCCGCCGCCCACCAGGCCCATACCGGCCCGCAGGCCGCCCATGAGCTGGGTCACCAGGTCCGCCACCTTGCCCTTATAGGGCACCTGGCCCTCGATGCCCTCGGGCACCAGCTTGGTGTCGTCCTTGCCTTCCTGGAAATAACGGTCCTTGGAGCCTTCCTTCATGGCGCCGATGGAGCCCATGCCCCGGTAGGACTTGAAGGTGCGGCCCTGGTAGAAGATGGTCTCGCCGGGGGCCTCTTCGGTGCCCGCCAGGAGGCCGCCGATCATGACCACATCGGCACCGGCAGCAATGGCCTTGGCCACATCTCCGGAGAACTTGATGCCACCATCGGCGATGCAGGGGACACCCAGTTCGCGACAGGCCCGGGAAGCCTCGGAGACGGCGGTGATCTGGGGCATGCCGGCGCCGGTGACGATGCGGGTGGTGCAGATGGAGCCGGGTCCGATGCCGACCTTGACGGCGCTGGCGCCCGCCAGGATCAGGTCCTTGGCGCCCTGATAGGTGGCGACGTTGCCCGCGATGATGCCCACCTCGGGGAAGGCTGCCCGCAAGGCCCGCAGCCCGTCGAGAACGCCCTTGCTGTGCCCATGGCTGCTGTCAAGGCAGAGAACGTCCACCTTGGCGTCCACCAGGGCCTTGGCCCGGTCCAGCATGTCCTTGCCCACGCCGAGGGCGGCGCCCACGCGGAGACGGCCCATGGCATCCTTGGCGGCATTGGGGTAGTTGATGGACTTCTCGATGTCCTTGACGGTGATGAGGCCGCGCAGGGCACCGTTGTCATCCACCACCAGGAGCTTCTCTACGCGGTGCTGCTGAAGCTTCACCTTGGCCTGTTCCAGGGTGGTGCCCACGGGGACGGTCACCAGGGGCTGGCGGGTCATCCGCTCGCTCACCAGGAGGTCCAGGTTGGTCTCGAAACGAAGGTCCCGGTTGGTCAGAATGCCCACCAGCTTGCTGTTCTCGACCACGGGCACACCGCTGATCTTGAACTTGGCCATGAGGGCTTCGGCTTCGTGGATGGGGGCGTCGGGGCGGATGGTGATGGGGTTGGTGATCATGCCGCTCTCGGAGCGCTTCACCTTGTCCACCTCTTCGGCCTGGCGGGCGATGCTGAGGTTCTTGTGGATGATGCCCATGCCGCCCTGCTGGGCCAGGGCGATGGCCAAACGGCCCTCAGTCACGGTGTCCATGGCGGCGGAAAGAACGGGGATCCGGAGGCTGACGTCCCGGGTGACTCGGGTGGCCAGATCAACCTGATTCGGGTGGACTTCCGAAGGTCCGGGGACCAGAAGGACGTCATCGAAGGTCAGGGCCTGGACAAGGGGCAAGGTCAGCATGTGTTCCTCGGAAAAAACCGGGCTCCGCATATGCGGAACCTTGCAAGCCATGATTACATGCCGGGTCATTTGATGCCAGAGGCCATGGCTGGCGTGGGGGGGCTGAACGCAGCTTTTCCCAAATCTGTGACGGATGAACAGTCCGGCCCCCTGGCGCATCCAAAGGCATGACGAGGCGTTTCCGTGTCGAATCTCCAGCTACCTGGGATGTGGCTTATAGCCGGGCTGATCTCCCTGGGCTCCCTGTCTACCTGCGCACGGGTGCACCCTCCCGCGAAAGAGAGTTCCATGACTTCTTCCATCGATCGTTCCCTCCTTCAATCACGGCTCACCCCACGGCAGTTGCACGTCACCCAGGAGAGCGGCACAGAACCAGCCTTTGATAACGAATACTGGAATGAAAAGCGGGAGGGACTCTACGTCGACCTGGTGGATGGACGCCCCCTCTTCAGCTCCCGGGACAAGTTCGACGCCGGCTGTGGATGGCCCAGTTTCACCCAGGCTCTGCCCGGTGCGGCCGTCACGGAAAACGTGGACCGGAGTTACGGTATGGTCCGGACCGAAGTGCGCTCTGGCGTCGCGAACTCCCACCTGGGCCATGTCTTCAACGATGGTCCCGGCCCCAAGGGCACCCGCTACTGCATCAACAGTGCCTCCCTCCGCTTTGTGCCGGTGGCTGATCTGGAAAAGGAGGGGTATGGGGCCTACTTGGGGCTCTTTGGGCGAGGGGATGGTTCTGAGGTGGCTACCCTGGCTGGGGGTTGCTTCTGGGGGATGGAGGAACTGATCCGCCAGCAGCCCGGCGTGATTTCCACGCGGGTTGGCTACACCGGTGGCATCATCCTTTCACCGCGCTACGAGGATGTCAAAACCGGGCGCACCGGCCACGCCGAGTCGGTGGAAGTCCGCTTCGATCCCAAGCGCACCACCTATGAGGCCTTGCTCCGCTTCTTCTTCCGGATGCACGACCCCACGACCCTGGATCGCCAGGGTAACGACCTGGGTAGCCAGTACCGCAGCGCCATATTCACCCATGGGCCCGAGCAGGCTGCTGTGGCCGTGCGGGTTCGGGCGGAAGTGGAGGCCAGCGGAAAGTGGAAGAAACCCCTGGTGACAGCCATCGTGCCCGCCGGTGCATTCTACGCAGCGGAGGACTATCACCAGGATTACCTACAGAAACATCCGGACGGGTATACCTGCCATTGGGTCCGGGACTGAGCCTAGAGCGGCTGTTCAACCAGCCAGTCCAGGGCCTGTTCCTTGGTCTCTGCAAAGCACTGACCCTTCTGCATGGCGTTGGCCAGGATCTTCTGGATGCCCCGGATGCCGACGATGGCGGAGCATGTATGGCCGAGGGCTGCGGTCATCTTGGCGTGGGTCTCCGCCCCGGCCTTCTTGATATTATCGTCGGTCGTCGTATTGGTGACGTCCATGCAGACAAGTCGGATCTTGTTGTCGATGGCCAACTTTGAAAAAATGGGGAAATTGGCAATGATTTCGGCAGGTGTCAGGTTCGAGTTGTCTACAAATACAATCTTTTTCCCTTTGTGAGTGATGATCTGAACGCGGTTGGACATGGGTTCCTCCTGGGAATTACTCAGGGCCGACGTTGTGTAGGTTCTGAGCGTCTTGATGGGGAATGAAGAAGATCCGGCCTAGTGGTGGCAAGGTGTTGCGATGAATTAATTCGGGAAGGCTGCTGGATTGGCTGCCTTTCTTTGCGGTTCCCCTTACCTGCTCAAAATGATAAAGCCGAGGGCGACGTCGGAGTATGGATGTCTCACGTCGGGTCAGGCATCACTTTTCCGCCTGCTTGACCAGCCAGTCCAGAGCATCTTCCTTGTCGGATGCGAAGTACTGATCTCGAACCATGGCGTTGGCCAGGATCTTCTGGATCCCTCGGATGCCAATGATGGCGGAATGGATCTTTCCGAGGGCACTGGTGGTCGCGGCGATGGATTCCTGGGCGCTTTTCTTCACACCCTCATCGGAGGTTGTATTGGTGACATCGTTGCAGATCAGGTTGATCTTGTGGTCGATGGCCATCTTGGTGAGGATGGGGTGCAGCGCGATGATCTCGGCGGGTTTGAGGCCCGTATTGTCCACGAACACAATCTTGTGTCCGCGGTGAGTGATGATCTGGACACGATCTGACAATGCTTCCTCCATAGATGTACCTGCGGCTTGCAGGGCGATTGGGGGTTGGACTCTCGGGAATTCACGCCATTGTGCCACGGACCTCCTTCCTCCGGGATCTTCAGGCTCGTTACAGCTGCTTTGATTTCCTAAGTTGCTATTCCCTCGGTCCTTATGTCTATTTCTCTGCCTGCTTGACCAGCCAGTCCAGGGCGTCCTCTTTGCTGGATGGGAAATAGGTGTCCCGCACGATGGCACTGGCGATGATCTTCTGGATGCCGCGAATACCGACAATGCAGCTGTGCACCTTGCCATTGGCCGCTGTGACTTTGGCGAGGGACTCTGCGGCGGCCTTCTTGATGCTGTCATCGGTGGTTGTGTTGGTGACGTCCGTGCAGAGCAGGGTGATCT
Organism: Holophagaceae bacterium; assembly: GCA_017859955.1. GTDB lineage: Bacteria > Acidobacteriota > Holophagae > Holophagales > Holophagaceae > Holophaga. The sequence goes on along the minus strand of JAFNAB010000084.1, from coordinate 31,193 downwards.
TCTCCGCAAGCATGGGCTGGGTTGAAGCATGGATCAGGTCAACGATCTCAGCGGGTTTGAGATTCGAGGTATCCGCAAACATGATCTTGTGACCCTTATGGGTGATGATCTGAACGCGTTCTGACACGGCAATCTCCTCTGGAAGAATTGGCCTGAAGCCTTTGGCGGTGTAAAGCTGACGATTTCGATAATTGGGATCACTATGCCTGTACTTGCATGGCAAATCTAGGCGCGATCCATCTTGAATGCGTCCCATCGCTCAGGGGGGTGAAAGCGGCATCTCCAGCCGCTCCAGCTCACTCGCTGAAAGGTGATGCTGCCCGGCCAGGGAACGCGATCCAGGTAGTTCCGAAGGGCGCGCTGGAGGCGAAGACGCTGGGGGTAGGAGAGGGCCGTATCGGCGGCCACCCATGTGTGGGCTTTCCTGGCCTTGACCTCCAGGAGGCGCAACTCCGCTCCTCGGGCCATCAGCAGATCCAGCTCGCTTTTTCCCAGTTTCAGGTTGGTGGCCACCAGATCCCAGCCCTGGAACCACAGAATCCAGAGCGTTGCCCGCTCGGCCCGGTTGCCAAGGCGTCTGGCCAGGATGGCTCGCTTTTTTAATTGTTCGTTCATTGGTCTATTGTAAATGCTCCCGGCGGTATTGGCGGATAGAATCAGGCCTATGGGCACTGATACCGTGGCAATGAACTTTCCCTGGGTCGGATGGAGGGATGTTCGTCTGGGAGCCCGGCTGGCGGTGGTCTCCGTCGTCGCCATGGTCGCGGCCAGGCTTCTCGGCCTGCACGCCTTCTACTGGGCCGGGATATCGGCCCTCATCGTCAGCACCGGCAGTCCTGGGGGGAGCCTCACTGCGGGACTGGCCCGCCTCGGGGGAACCGTCGTCGGTCTGGGGGTCGGGGTGGGAACAGCCTTTCTTCTGGGCCATTCCCTCCTGGCGGCGGGTGTGGCCATCGCCCTGGCGATCCTGGTCTGCCAGGGCGTCGGCCTCAAGGCTGCCTCCAAGGTGGGGGCTCTGACTACGCTTTTTCCCATCAGCGCCGTCATGGATTCCCAGGGATTGGGAATGACCCTTGCCACCTCCTTCAGTCGGGGAGAGAACGTGCTGGTTGGCTGCGCGGTTGCACTGCTGCTGGACTGGGTTCTGTGGCCCGAGAGGCCCGCGCGGCGATTGGCGGCCCGGTTGCGTGAGGATGTGTCCCTGGCGGGGATCCAGGCAGCAGCTTGGCTGAGGGCCTATGTCCGGGGGGCTGAGGTACCACCCAGTCCTGGTATCAAGGATCTTCTCGACGCCCATGTCGCACACGCCGGGCTTCTGGGCGCCCTTGCGGCGGAGCCCGAGGAGCGGGAGGCCCCTAGGGTGCGCTTGATGACTCAGGTCGAGGCGGTGCATTCGGTGATGGAGCATTGCCATGCCCTCAAGGACCTGGTGCTCCAGGTCGAGGGCGACAGGGTTCAGTACCTCCTCAAGGAAGAGCTGGAAGAGATGGCGGATCGCCTGGAGGACTGTGGGAAGGCCTTCGGGGAGGGACGTGATTTCCATGTGGCCCTGTGGTTCCTCGCCGATGGCCGGAATCGATTGGACGCTGCCTATGCGAGGGTGCGTGGCGACAAGGGCACCCAGGCCTACCCGGTTCAGGAAATCTTCCACCTGGTGGGCGTCATCGCCGCCTGTCAGGCGCTTGAGCGGGCCCTGGGCCGCCTGGAGGGGGCGTGAACCGCGCAGTGGGCACCCGCACCAATCAGGAGCGCAGTCCCTTTCTGGCCCGCAAGCTGGGGGATCTTCCCACCAGGCCGGGGGTCTATCTCTACCGGGACGAGGAGGGGAACCTTCTCTACGTGGGGAAGGCCAAGGTGCTGCGGAACCGGGTCAAGAGCTACTTCCAGACCAAGCATCACGATGCCAAGACCCGGCGCCTGGTGGCCCGGAGGCAAGCGGGGGCGGGCCTGCATGAAGTTCCAGCTTCACCGCTGCACGGCCCCCTGCATCGGGGCCAGCTCCCAGGAGGCCTACCGGGAGCAGGCCAAGGAGGCCCGACTCTTTCTCGAAGGAAAGCGGGATGAGCTGAAGTCCCGCCTGGAGACTGCCATGTGGCAGGCCGCCGAGCACAGCGCCTTCGAGCTGGCGGCCCGGTACCGGGACAGCCTCCAGCAGTTGGATGCCTGGTTCACCAAGCAGAAGGCCGCCACCGTCGACCAGGAGGACACGGATCTTTATGGCAGCGCAGTCCTGGACGGTCGCGCCTGTGTCCATCGCCTGGTGATGCGCGAAGGGCGCATGGTGGGCCGCCACGAGTATGTGCTGGAGGAGGTGGAAAGCTTCGATGGCGCGGTGCTCGCCGAAGTCCTCCAGCGGGTCTATGCGGAGGAGCCCGTGCCCGCCCGGATCCTGGTGGAACAGGAACCCGAGCACATCGAGCTGTTGCGGGACTGGCTGGGGACCCTGAGGGGCTCCAAGCCCTTCCTCCACGTACCGCAGCGCGGGGAGAAGGTGGAACTCCTCCAGATGGCCCAGGAAAACGCCCGTCTGGCCCTGGAGCGCAAGTTCGAGCCCGCCCGCCTCAATCAGGCGGTGCTGGAGGGGCTCCAGGCCTTCCTTGGTCTGGCCCACCTTCCACGCCGCATGGAATGCTTCGATATCAGTCACGGTCAGGGCAGGGAAGTGGTGGCCTCCTGTGTGGTCTTCACTGACGGGGTTCCGGATCGCCAAGCCTACCGGCGCTTCAAGATGACCAACGAGCAGAACGATGACTTCGCCAATATGCACGAGGCCATCACCCGGCGCTTCTCCCGGCTTCAGCGGGAAGGGAAGGAACTGCCGGACCTGCTCCTGATCGATGGCGGCCTGGGGCAGCTCCATGCTGCGGAAGCCGCCCTCCAGGCCCTCGGGCTGGACTCCCAGGAGCGGGCCTCCCTTGCCAAGAAGGAGGAACTGGTCTTCCGGCCCGGGTTCTCCGAACCCCTGCGGATCCCAAAATCGAGCCCGGTTCTCCAGCTTCTCCAACGCATCCGGGACGAGGCCCATCGCTTCGCCATCACTTACCACCGGGCCCTGCGGGCCAAGCGCACCCTCCAGACCGAACTCACCCAGATCCCGGGGGTGGGGGAGGCCACGGCCAAGAAGCTGCTCCAGGCCTTCGGGAGTGTTCAGGCTGTCCGGGAGGCCGAGGCAGAGCAGCTCATTGGCGTCGTGGGAGCCGCGGCGGCGAAAAAAGTTGAAGCCTGGAGGGTGGATAGCGTCCCGGCCCGGGGGGCCGGGGACTGATCATCCAGGACTATTCCGATTTCCCCTCCAGGTTCGCCAGCTCCTTCTGAGCACTGACGCTTCCGGCGGCGGCGGCCTTGCGGTACCAGCGGAGGCCTTCCGCCCGGTTCTGGGGGACGTTCAGACCGTAATAGTAGAAGTAGCCCAGCATCTGCATGGCGGTGGCATCCCCGGCCTCGGCCCGTTCGATATAGGGCTGGATGGCGGGGCTTACCTGGGGCTTGGGGCCCTCCTCCGTCGCAAAGGACGGGGGAGCCGGCTTTTCACCGAACCAGCCAGCCTTGAAACCGTAGAATCCCACCGCCGCAAGGACGATCACCACCGCGCCTACGCCGACCAGGATGCCCAGCCAGAGGCCTGAGCGCCGGGGGGCAGGCGCTGGGAGGGGCGGTGTCACCGCTTTTTCGACCACAGGGACCTCGGGAAGATGGTCCAGGGTCAGGGTTTTCGTCGGGTCCGGGAACAGGACCGGGAGGTCCTGGGTGGCGCTCGAGTGGGGCGGGGTATCCTGGGGCATCGGGTGGGTCCCGGATAGAGAATCCATAATGATCGTCTGATTGGGCTCCGGGCGGAGCGGTTCTCCGGCCTGGAGGCGGACCGTCTGATCAATGGGCTCTTCCGGCGGGGGAGGCCCCTGGGGGTTCACTGGCATGGGTCCTGTGGCGGCTTGTTCGCTCATGTTTTTTTCCTGATCTGGACCCCAAGCATAACGCCTTCCTGTTGGAATGCCGAGTACCATGAATGTCAGCCTTGTCGGAGCCTTTCATGCCCATTCCACTCCCCTTCCAGTCCGGTCAGCTCGTGGTGGTGGTGCTTCGGGAACCCCGGGAACGGGTATGGGGGCGGCTGCTGGGCCTGGAAGGGGCTGGGGTGGCCATCCGAGGCGTGGATCTGCAGCCCTGGGAGGAGATCCTTTCACTGGTGCGGCGCGGCGAATCGGATCAAGTCTCCCTCTCGACGCGCTTCATCCCCATGCATCGGCTGGAAACCCTCTACCTGGACGAACCCAGCTCCGGTGTGCCCAGCCTGGAAGAGGACTTCCGCCGTCGCGCCGGGCAGGAGGCCCAAGCCTTCCTCGGTTAATCTGGAGGAGCTGTCGAATGGGAGCTCCATGCACCGCCTAGCCTTTTTCATTTCCGGGACCGGCGGAAACGCCCTGAACCTGCTGGCCGCCTGCCGTGATGGCCGGATCCCGGGCCAACCCGTACTGGGGGTTGCCTCCAGCGCCAAGGCCGGTGGGGTTGAGCGCCTGCGGGCCCAGGGGCTGGAAGTGGCCGTGATCGAACGGAGCGCCTTCGCGGATGACGCGGCGTATTCGGAGGCCTGCTTTCAGCGGGTCGAGGAGGCTGGTGTCGAGGTCATCGCCCTGTGCGGCTGGCTCAAGAAGCTGGTGGTGCCCTCCCGATGGGAGGGGCGGATCCTCAACATTCACCCTGGACCCCTACCGGACTTCGGTGGCCCGGGAATGTACGGGATGAAGGTCCACCAGGCTGTGATCGCGGCAGGGGCATCCGAGTCCGCCGTGACCATCCATCTGGTGGATAACGAATACGACCACGGCCGCCACCTTGCGGTGCAGGCTGTCCCCGTGCTGGACGGCGACACCCCCGAAGCTCTCCAGAAGCGGGTCTACGAACAGGAAATGCGCCTCTATCCCAAGGCGTTGGCGGGGTTCCTGCAGGGATTGTGAGAAAAAGATCCATCCCCAAGACTCGAAGGCTCCAAGGAAAAGCAAAAGAAAGAACTATTTCTTCTTTTCTTGGAGCCTTGGTGCCTTCGTGGTGGATCTTTTGAATCAGTAGAGCCGCGAAACCAGCGCCGCCACGGCGGTCTCCACTCGCAGGATCCTTGGCCCCAGTTCCACCGCCTGGAAACCTGCCCGACCGAAGAGTTCCACCTCCTGGGGCAGGAAGCCTCCCTCGGGGCCGATGGTCAGGGTTACCGGGCCCTCGACGGCCCTTGGGCAGGGGATGCCAGAGCCCGGATGCGCCATGAGGGGCAGGGTGTCCCTGATCAGGCCTGGCAGTTCATCCTCCACGAAGGGGCGCAGCAAGCGCCGGGTCTGGAGCTCGGGGAGCATGGTGTCCCTGGCCTGCTCCAGGCCCAGGATCCGCTGATGGAGCAGGTTGCCTTCCTCCAGCCGGGGGCTCTTCCAGTAGCTCTTCTCGACCTTCCAGGCGTTGACCAGGAAGATCCGCGCCACCCCAAGGCTGGTGGCGGAGGCCAGGACCCTGTTGAGGACCTTGGGCCGGGGCAGGGCGAGGATCAGGGTCAGGGGGAGTTTGGGGGGCGGCGGGCAATCCAGGGTGACATTCAGCTCCAGATACTCGCCATCCAGCCTGTGTATTTCGCCGTTCCCCGAATACCCCCCCAGCATGCCCACCTTCAGGCTGTCCCCCACTTGTAGCCGGTGGATATCCCGGACGTGCTCCAGGCGACGGCCGGAAAGGCGGACATGATTGGGGCTGATGAAGTCGGTGTCCAGCAGGAGAAGGAGGTTCATGGGTGGATTTCCGGGTAGGAGGCTTAGGGAACTGGGTTTACAGTATGGTCTTTCCCCCTTGTCTGCCGACAGTGAGTTTCCATTTGATCAACCACCCCTCGATAGATCCCAAGGCGCTCCTGGAAGCCTGCCACGTGGTGTCAAAGGGGGCTGCGCTGCTCTTCGATCGGAACACCCACGCCTGTGAATGGGTGGAACCTGGGTACGAATCAATAATTGGATATTCCCCTGCTGAGATCTGTGAGGGGGGATTGGATGTGCTTCTCAACCGCATCCACCCAGAGGATCTGCCTTTCCTCGGATGGAACGGGGATGGAAACTCCTCTTCCTGCACCCTCAATGGGCAGTCTCTGGTCGCTGTTCAGGAATACCGGGTGCGCCACCGGAGTGGGGAGTGGCGCTGGCTCCTGACCAACTGGATTCCCCTTCACAAGGGTGATGCCGACTGCATCCTGGCCATGTCCTGGGACATCACTCCCCAGAAAGTGGAGCAGGAGGAACTCCAGCGGAGCCGCGCCCTGCTGGCCGAGGCCCAGCAGCTGGTGGGTCTCGGGTGTTTTGAGTTCTATCCGGGCATGGGGGATCACGCCTGGTCCGAGAGCCTCTTCCAGTTGTTTCAGCGCGATCCGGCGGATGGACCGATGTCGCTTGAGGAGGTTCTGGGCTCCGTACACCCGGAAGACCGGCAGCGTTTCCTGGAGTGGCGGACCTTTCTTCCCCAGGGGGGGGCTCCGGACCTTGAATATCGCTGTGTCTGCAAGGACGGTAAGCAGCTCCTTCTGCACAGCCGCGCCCAATGGGTGCCCCATCCGGATGGTCGCCAGGGCAGGGTCTTCGGCGTAACCCAGGACCTGACCGAGCAGAAGTATCGGGAAACTGAACTCCAGGAAAGCGTCGAGCGCTTTCATGAATTGGCCGGGCGCCTCCCCCAGACGGTCTTCGAGACGAACCGCAACGGATGTTTTACCTATGTCAACCATTGCGGAACCCAGGTCTCAGGCTATTCCGAGGATGAACTGGTGGGTAGGGTGGCAACCTCTGTGCTGGCACCTGCCGATCGTGCCCAGGCCATTCGGGACTTCCTGGACGTCATGGACGGCGGGGTATCGGGTCATGAATACACGGCCATGCGCAAGGATGGGAGCACCTTCCCCGTGGTGGTCCACTCGGCGCCCATTGTTCGCAATTCCCAGGTGGTGGGGCTGCGAGGGATCCTGGTGGATCTTTCGGAACAGCGACGGACCCGGGAGGAGCAACGGAACCTTCACGAACGCCTGGTTCAGGCCGAGAAAATGGAGGCCATCGGGCAGCTGGCGGGCGGGGTGGCCCACGACTTCAATAATCACCTCAGTGCCATCATGGGATTCGCGGAGATGCTCCAGGAGCGGCTCAAGGATTCCCCCCTCTGCCGCTACGCCACCAACATCCTCAAGTCCGGCCAGCGTTCGGCGGAACTGACCAAACAGCTCCTGGCCTTTGCCCGGAAGGGCAAGTACCTTACGGTGGCCGTGGACGTTCACGAGATCGTGGGCGAAGTGCTCCAGATTCTGGAACACAGCATCGACCGGCGCATCCGCCTCAAGACCGCCCTTAAGGCTTCGCCCTCTACCATCCTGGGGGATCCGACCCAGATCCAGAACGCCCTCATGAACCTGGCCATCAACGCGCGGGATGCCATGCCCGAGGGCGGGGAGCTGTTCATCCGGACAGACCTGAAGACCCTCGACGAGGCCTACTGCGCTTCGCTCCCCTACCAGCTCAATCCCGGAAATTTCCTGGAACTCTCTGTGAGTGACAGTGGCATGGGTATGGATCGGGAGATCCAGAAGCGGATCTTCGATCCCTTCTTCACCACCAAAGAGATGGGGAAGGGGACGGGGCTGGGCCTGGCTTCGGTCTACGGCATCGTCAAGCACCATCGCGGTGCCATCGAAGTCCTCAGTGAAGTCGGCATGGGTTCCTGTTTCACCCTCTACCTTCCCCTGGACGATTCCATCAGTGAGGCCGCTGCTGCCGAGGATGCCCTGCTCTATGCATCGGATCGCCGCACGATCCTCGTGGTGGAGGATGAGCCCATGGTGGGCGAAATGCTCCTGGAAATGCTTCAGCAGCTTGGCTACGCCGCAACCTTGGTGCGGGACGGGCAGGAGGCCGTGGAGCACTACCAGCATCATTGGCATGGCATCGACCTCGTCATCCTGGATATGGTGATGCCCCGCCTGAGCGGAAAGGACGCCTTCCGCCTCCTCCGCCGGATCAATCCCGGGGCCCAGATCCTCCTGTCCTCAGGCTTCAGTGTGGAAGGGGAGGCCCAGATTCTTTTGCAGGAAGGGGCGGTGGGCTTCCTGCAGAAACCCTATTTCCTGCTTGAACTGAGCCAAGCCCTATCCCGCCTCTTTGCGCAGAACTCCGGGGAACCTCAGGCGTACCCCTGACATCCCTATTTGCTAAACTAGTCGTTTGGGATCCTCCGGGACCCCCTTCCTGGAGATGCTTGTGAAGATTCTCATCCTTGGTGTCAATGGTTTCATCGGCTCCCACCTGACCGGTCGCATTCTCCGGGACACCAATTGGGAGATCTACGGGATGGATCTGGGTAGCCACAAGGTGGCCGATTACTTGGACAATCCCCGTTTCCACTTCGTGGAAGGTGATATTTCCATCAGCAAGGAATGGATCGAATACCACGTCAAGAAGTGCGATGTGGTGCTGCCTCTGGTGGCCATCGCCACCCCCAAGGTCTATGTGACCGATCCCCTCCGGGTCTTCGAGCTCGACTTCGAGGAGAACCTCCGGATCATCCGCCAGTGCGTGAAATACAAAAAGCGGGTGGTCTTCCCCAGCACTTCCGAAGTCTACGGAATGTGCGAAGATTCGGAATTCGACGAAGAGAATTCCCCCCTGGTCACCGGCCCGGTGCCCATGAACCGCTGGATCTACAGCACTTCCAAGCAGCTGCTGGACCGTGTGATCTGGGCCTACGGCTTCCAGCAGGGCCTGGCCTTCACCCTCTTCCGCCCCTTCAACTTCATGGGCCCCAAGCTGGACAGCCTCAACACCGCCAAGGAAGGCAGCTCCCGCCTGGTGACCCAGTTCGCGTGGAACCTCTTCAACGGCGAACCCCTCAACCTGGTGGACGGTGGCGCAGCCCACCGCTGCTTCTGCGATATCGAGGACGCCATCGACGGGCTCATGGCCATCCTGGGCAATGAAGGCGGCAAGGCCGACGGGAAGATCTTCAACATCGGCAACCCGAGCAACGACGCCAGTGTGCGGGAGATCGCCGAGATGATGATCGACATCTGGAAGGATCACCCCTTCCGCCTGGAGCGGGGCATCGCCGAAGGCTCCGTGGTGGAGACCTCCAGTGGCTCCTTCTACGGCAAGGGATACCAGGATGTGATGCGTCGGACCCCGAGCATCAAGCGGCTTCATGAAGCCTTCGGTTTCGATCCCAAGATCGGCATCAAGGAATCCCTGCGCCGCACCATCGACTTCTTCGTGGAGGAGCACAAGGCTCTGGAGAAGGTTGTCGAGACCGAAGGCTAGGTACGGCAACCCATGACCCGCACTGAACGCTGGCAGTATCTGGGAATCTGGTTCTTTCTGGGCTTCGTTCCCCTCTTGATGCGCTCCCTGTGGCAACCCGACGAGGCCCGCTACGCTGAGATTCCCAGAGAGATGCTGGCCAGCGGGGATTGGCTGACGCCCCGTTTGAACTACGTTCTCTACTTCGAAAAACCCCCGCTTCAATACTGGCTTTCCGCCGTCTCCATGAAGGTCTTCGGCCTGAATGCGGCGGCGGCGCGCCTCCCCTTGGCCCTGGCTTCAGCCATCGCCCTTTGGTGTGCCTGGCGCCTGGCCCGGCGCCTGGGGGCCAAGCAGCCCATCTGGGCGGTCTTCATGGCCGCCACGGGAATCTTCGCCTATGGTTGCGGGCAGATCCTCACCCTGGATGCGCTCTTTTCTGCCTTCCTGGTCCTGTCGCTGACGGCAGGTATTGAGGCCGTGGCCGCCCGCTACCAGGAGCGTCCGGCCCTGGGCTGGACCCTGCTCGCCTTCGGCGCCCTCGCCCTGGCGGTGCTGACCAAGGGGTTGGCTGGGCCGGTCCTTCTGGGGGGGACCCTCATCTGCACCATCCCCTGGGCCTGGCAGGATCTCCGGCTCCGCCGGGCACTGTTGCGCACCTTCTTCGATCCCCTGGGTTGGATCCTGCTGCTGGTGATCTCGGTGCCCTGGTTCGTGGCCGTGGAACGGGCCAACCCTGGCCATGCACAGTTCTTTTTCGTCAACGAGCACTTCCGGCGTTTCACGACCCACGAGCACGCCCGGCAGGGGTCCAAGAATCCAGTCCTGGACAAGCTCTATTTCGTCCTCATCCTGATCCCCGGTCTCATGCCTTGGCTCAGCACCAGCCTGGGCGGACTCCGGCGCAGCCTGGGATTCCTGGTCCGCAAGGGTGGTCCCCAGTCCGAAGATGCCCCTCTCCATCGCTGGATCGTGTCTGCTCTGCTGGTGGGCATCGCCGTACCCCTGGTCTTCTTTTCGCTCTCTGGCTCCAAGCTCCCTCCCTATGTCCTTCCCGTGATCGTCCCCATCGCCGCACTGGCGGCGAGCTTCACCCGGGAGGCCCGGGTCTGGAGCGCCAGGATGGGATGGGAGACCCTGATCCTGGGCTGCATCTTCCTGATCGCCTTCTTCGTGCCCAGGCTCATCCAGGACCGCAGCGAAATCCAGTGGGTCTTGGCGGTGGCCTTTGCCTACATCCTTTTGGGCTTGTGGGCCCTGCGCCCCCGAGGGTTGACCCAGGCCCGTCTCATGGCCGCCTTGAGCGTTCTCTGTCTCCTAGTCACCTGGACTGTCAACCGTGCGCTGGGCGCTTCGAAGGCCCTCGACCGCCCCGCTCGCCATGCTCCCGCCAATGCCCAGTGGATCAGTGCTGGCAACTACTTCCAGATCCTGCCCTTCCTGAGCCGCGCGCCGATCACCATGGTGGCGGGCGCCGGGGAGTTGACCTACGGCATGAACCGCCTGGAGAAGGGTGAAAGGGATCGGCGCTTCTACCCCAGCGTCTCTGATGTCACCAAGGCGGCTATGCGCATGCGGGCCGATAATCCCGAGCGGCCGGTGTGGGCCATGGTATCGAAGGGTGCCTGGAAGTCCTTTTCGGAGAACCAGTTGAACGCATGGGAACTGGTGGACCAGTGCCCCGCTGCCTATGTCCTGCGGCTTCGCCAATGATCTATCTCGATAACAACGCCACCAGCAAGCCTGCACCAGAAGTGGTGGGGCTCATGCTTCCCTGCTTTCAGGAGTTTTTCGGGAACCCCAGCTCCGGGCATCTCCTGGGCATCGAGGCGGAAGGTGCTCTGGTGCTGGCCCGTGAACGGGTGGCCGCCCTCCTGAATGCCTCGCCTGCGGAGATCGTCTTCAACAGCGGGGGGACTGAAGGGCTGAACCACGCCTTCAAGGGCGTCTTCGAGTCCTTCCCCAAGAAGCGGCACTTCATCACGACGGCCGTGGAGCACAGCGCAGTCCTGGCCCTGGGCCGCTGGTTGCGGCGGCAGGGAGCCGAGGTGACCGTCCTGGGTGTGGATGGAGATGGGATGCTGGATCTGGCCGAGCTGGAAAGAGCCATCCGTCCTGATACGGCCATGGTTTCCATCATGGCGGCCAATAATGAAAGTGGCGTCATCTTCCCGGTAGAAGAGGCCGCCGAGCTGGTCAAGTCCAAGGGGGCCCTCTTTCATGTGGATGCCACCCAGGCAGCAGGTCGTCTCCCCCTGGACCTGGCGAACCTGCCTGTGGATCTCCTGAACATCAGTGCCCACAAATTCCATGGACCCAAGGGCGCCGGGGCTCTCTTCATCCGCCGGGGCCTTCGCATCAGCCCCTTGCTGCTGGGGGGGCATCAGGAGCGGGATCGCCGGGGCGGCACGGAGAACCTGCCGGCCCTGGTGGGCATGGGACTGGCGGCTGAAATGGCCCAGGCGGGGCTGGAGGGTATGGCCGGGGTGGAGACTCTCAGGAACCGATTGGAGTCCGCCATTCTCTCCAGGGTGCCGGATACCCGCATCTTCGGGGCGAACGCCCCACGCCTGCCCAATACCAGTCTCGTGGGCTTTGGCGGCCTGGACGGGGAGGCCCTTCAGTTGCGCCTGAGTGAGCGGGGAATCTGCTGCTCGACGGGCAGCGCCTGCACCACCGGCCAGAAGGAGCCCAGCCACGTCCTTCAGGCCATGGGCCTGGGGCCCCTGGGCAAGGGTGCCCTCCGCTTCTCCCTGAGTCGCTACACCACCGAGGGGGAGGTCGATGCCATGGGCTCCCTTCTGCCGGGGCTGGTTTCGGAAATCCGGGGATTGGGCGGCGGGCTGCGCTAGAATTCAGCATCCACAGGGTGCACCCCAATATGATTGACCATCTCGGCAAGTACGAAATCCTACGCTCCCTCGGCAACGGCGCCATGGGTGAGGTCTATCTGGCCCACCATCCGGTCATCGGCCGGGAGGTGGCCATCAAGACCATTCTTCCCGGCGTCGCCCGGGGAGATGACGCCGAGGCCCGTTTTCGTCGCGAGGCCACGGCGGCTGGCAAGCTCAACCACCCCAACCTGGTCACCATCTACGACTTCGACAAGGATCAAGGGGTCCTGTACCTGGTCATGGAGTACGTGAAGGGGGAGGACCTGGAGGATCTGATCCGGAACAGGTCCCTCTCCCAGTCCCAGTTCCTGGAGGTCCTGGCCCAGGTCTGCGACGGTCTGGGCTACGCGCACCGGAATGGCATCATCCACCGGGACATCAAGCCCGCCAATGTCCGGGTCATGCAGGATGGCAAGCGCCTCCAGGCCAAGGTCATGGACTTTGGCATCGCCCGGATGGAGGACAGCAACATGACCTCCACGGGCATTGTCATGGGAACCGTGAGCTACATGGCCCCGGAATACATCCAGTCCGGCAAGGCGAGCAATCTGACGGATCTCTTCGCCGTAGGGGTCATGCTCTACGAGTGCATCACGGGCATCAAGCCCTTTCCCGGCGACAACACGACGACGGTGCTCTTCAAGATCGTCTCCGAGAATCCCAAGCCCGTGGACCTGGAGGCCATCCAGGGCATCAGCCCCAGCGTCCGGGACATCCTGGATCGGGCCCTGTCCAAGGAACCCGGCCGCCGGTACCAGAGTGCCGAGGAACTGGCCAAGGCCCTGCGGGCCTGCAAGGATCCCAGCTGGACGGGGACTCTGGAGGAGCTGACCTCTGCCCTGGACCGCCGGCAGACTGCCATGCTGGATCAGGCGGCGGTCCAGGGCACCGTCATGCTCGGGGCCGCTCCGGCGCAGCCCACCGCCATGCTTAGCCCCCAGGCGACGCCTCCGGTCCCGTCCCCCTCCCCCAAGTCCCGCACCGGGCTTTACGTCGCCGCGGGTCTGGTGCTGCTGGCGGCCATTGGGGGCGGAACCTACATGGGCATGCGGAAGCATGACACGCCGACCCAACCCTCGGTGGAGGCCCCTGTCAAGGAGGCCACCCAGACCGATGCGCCTACCTCTCAGGCCAAGCCCCCGGCGGCCGAGCCTGCCCGGCAAAGCTCCCTCCCCGCAAATCCTGGGGTGACCCCGCCGCCTGCCAAACCGACTGAAACCAAGACCCCGGCGCCTGTGCCGGCCTCGGCCCCCCAACCACCTGCGGCTACCCCCAAGCCCGCCGAGGACCCCGCCGCCAAGCTCGCCCGGGGCGTCTCCCTCATCCAGTCTGATCCGCGCCAGGCCGCGGCCATCCTGCGTCCCCTGGCGTACGCCCAGCTGGACGATGCCCAGCTCCAGGGAAACTACCTGGCGGCTTTATACAATGCCCGACAGGTTGCGGAATTCGAGCGGGTGCTGGCCACCGCCAAGGGCAAGGGCCACGGCGCTTTGAAGCTGATCCAGGCCTCCCCCGCCTTCCGGCAGGCCTGCGCCCAGGAGCGGGCCGCCCAGAAGGCCCGGAACGGCACCAGCGTCTGGACGGTGGAGGAGTTCGCCCGGATGATGGTGCCGTAGGGCCTGCTTCAGCCCTGAAAGGGGGGACCGCCTGCTCGCTGCGCTCGCGACGTCCCCCCTTTGACCCCCACGTGATGGCCGGGCTAAGCCCGACCATCACGTCTGCGTCTTACCAGATGGTGGGCCTGTCCTTCTCGGCCCGGAGCAGGGGGCTGCCCTCGCCGCATCCGAAGGCCTGATGGAACTCGGGCAGATCGGACAGGGGGCCG
>JAFNAB010000084.1:0-17164 GCA_017859955.1 Holophagaceae bacterium | reverse complement strand
TACCAGATGGTGGGCCTGTCCTTCTCGGCCCGGAGCAGGGGGCTGCCCTCGCCGCATCCGAAGGCCTGATGGAACTCGGGCAGATCGGACAGGGGGCCGTTGACCCGGAACTGGGCCGGGCTATGGGGGTCGGTCTGGACCCGGAGCCTCACGGCCTCGTCTCTGCCGTGGTAGCGCCAGGACTGGGCGTAGCCCAGGAAGAAGCGCTGCTCGGGGCTGAATCCATCCAGAGGGGCCGGTTTGCCCACCTTGGCCCACTGCTTCTTCAGGGCCTCGAAGGCGACCTTCAGGCCTCCCAGGTCCGCGATGTTCTCACCCAAGGTCAGTTTGCCATTCACATGGAGGCCCGGGAGCGCCTCGTAGGCGTCGTACTGCTTCACCACTAGGTCCGTCTTGGAGGCGTAGGCCTTCTGGTCGGCTTCGGTCCACCAGTTCTTCAGGTTGCCCTGAGCGTCGAACTGGCAGCCCTCGTCGTCGAACCCATGGGTCATCTCGTGGCCGATGACCATGCCGATGGCGCCGTAATTCACGGCGTCATCGGCCTTGGGGTCGAAGAAGGGGGGCTGGAGGATGGCTGCCGGGAAGACGATCTCGTTCATGGTCGGGCTGTAGTAGGCGTTCACCATCTGGGGCGTCATGCCCCATTCCGAACGATCCAGGGGCTGCCCCAGCTTGGCCAAGTTGCGCTTGAACTCAAAGCGGGCCCCGGCCATGACGTTGCCAAGGTAGGCGTCCCGGGTGATCTCCAGGCTGGAATAGTCGCGCCACTTGTCGGGGTACCCGATCTTGAGCCCGAAGGATTCCAGCTTCCGGAGGGCCTGCAGCTTAGTCTCAGCTCCCATCCAATCGAGGCCTTGGATGCGTTCCCGGAGGGCAGCTTTCAGGTTCCCCACCAGTTCGACCATCTTGGTCTTAGACTCGGGGCTGAAGACCTTGGCGACGTAGAGTTGTCCAACAAGTTCGCCGAGCACGCCATCGGTGGCGGCCTGGACGCGCTTCCAGCGCTCCTGACGCTGCTTCGCGCCGTTGAGGGTGCGTCCGTAGAAGTCGAAGGAGGCCTGGCCGAAGCGATCCGGCAGGCCACCCGAAAGGCTCCTCACCACATGCCAGCGCAGGTAGGTTTTCCACTCGGCCAATGGCACATCCTGAGCGGTCTTGCTGAACTCCTTGAAAAAGTCCGGCTGGCGCACCAGCAGTTCGGTCTGTTCCTTCATGCCGATGCCCTGGAAGTAGGCGGACCAAGGGAAGGCCGGGGCCACGCTCTTCAATTCGGCTGGGCTCATCTTGTGATACATCGCCACGGGGTTCCGCAATTCGACCTGGGTCTTGGAGGCCCTGGCCAAGCCTGATTCCAGTTTCAGAACGGCCTGGGCGTGAGCCTTGGCTGTGGCTTCGGTCTCACCCAGAAGCTGGAACATGGCCGCCACGTGGGCCTGGTATTTGGCCAGGAGCTCCTGGGACTTGGCATCGGTCCTGGTGTAGTAGTCCCGCTCCGGGAGCCCAAGGCCGCCCTGGGCCAGCTGGGCGATGTACCGGGTGCTTTCCTTGTCATCCTGATCCACGGAGAAATTGAATCCTGCGCTGACGCCCTGAAGCTGGAGCACGGCGAGGACCTTGGCGAGGTCCTCTGTGGAGCGCATCTCCTCGATGTGCTTCATCAGGGGCTGGATGGGCTTCAGGCCCGCCTTCTCGATGGCGGCTTCGTCCAGGCCGGATGCATAGAAGTCGCCGACCTTCTGAAGGGCGCTTCCCTTCGGGGCCTTGGCGTCCCGGGCTTCTTCCAGGAGACTCCTGAGGAGCTTGCGGTTGTTCTCGTGGAGTTCGTTGAAAGCACCCCAGCTGGTCTGATCCGCCGGAATGGGGTTCCGCTTGAGCCATTCACCGTTGGCATAGCGGAAGAAGTCCTCGCAGGGCTTGACGGCAAGGTCCAGGTTGGCGGGCTGGATGCCGTGCCTGGGTTCCTGGGCAGACAGGGGGGTATTGGACAGGACCAAGGCCAGGGCCAATCCGGACAAAGGGGCGGCAGTCAGCTTCATGGGATCTCCGGGTCGCAGGCTCAGGGCTGGCCTGGAACATGCCTGAAGTATACCTAGTGTTGAGATGCTTGAGGGCTTCCTACCTGGTGGTGGCTTTGGCCCATAGCTGGAGGCAATCCACCAGTACCCGCTGCATTTCCTTGATGTGATAGGGCTTCTGGATGAAACCTGCGGGGCCGTCCCCCGTGAAGGCGTGTCGGATGTCCTGCTCGCTGTATCCGCTGCTCAGGATGACGCAGGCCTTGGGGTCGATGGCCCGGATCTGCTCGAAGGCCTCCTTGCCGTCGAGATGGGGCATGGTGAGATCCATCAGCACGGCCCGGATCTCGGTCCGGTAGTTCTGGAAGACTTCCACAGCCTCCCGTCCATCGGCCGCCGTGAGTACGGTGAAGCCAAGGGTTTCCAGGGCGATGCTGGCGGTTTCGCGGATATCGGCCTCGTCATCCACTACGAGGATGGTGCCTTCGGCCGTAATCGGCAGGGAAGGGGAGACGTAATCCGGGGGAAGTACCGCATCCTTGGCGGCGGGGAAGAAGAGTTTGAACACCGTTCCCCGATTCACTTCGCTGTAGATCTTGATTCCGGCCCGGTGGCCCCGGAGGATACCCAGCATGGCCGACAGTCCCAGGCCCTTGCCGTTGCTCTTCGTGGTGAAGAAGGGGTCGAAGATGTGCTCCAGCACCTTGCGGCTCATGCCGCAGCCGTTGTCGCTGACCTCCAGGATCACGAAGAGTCCGGGTTCGATGGTCTGATCAGGGAAGGTTGCAGAAATGAATCCTTCATTTATTTCGGTACAGCGCGTGGTGATGCTGATGAAGCCTTCCCGCTCCCCAATGGCATCGCTGGCATTGGTCACCAGGTTCATGACGACCTGCTGGATCTGGGCGAAGTCGGCTTCAATCAAGGGCAGGTGCTCTGCGAAGCGATAGTCCAGGCTGATCTTCTTGGGGATGGAGACTTCCAGCAGCTGGGTCATTTCGTTGACCACCTTGCTGAGATCGAGGGGTTTGACCACGAAATGGCCCCGGCCGGAATAGGCCAGCAGCTGCCGGGTGAGATCCGAGGCGCGCACCACGGTCCGCTCGATGTTCTCCAGGAAGTTGGCTGCGGGACTGGCATCCCCGAGCCTCACCTGGGCCAGGTTCAGATTGCCGAGGATGGCGGTCAGCAGGTTGTTGAAGTCATGGGCGATACCCCCGGCGAGGATGCCGAGGCTCTTGAGTTTCTGGCTCTGGCGGAGGGCTTCTTCGGCGGCCCGGGCATCGGTGATATCCCGGTTGAAGCCCACAAGGTGCTCGATGTGGCCGGTGGCATTGGCCATCGGGACGAGCATGATCTCCAGGGTGCGGGGGCTGTCGCCCTTCATCATGGTGGTGTGGATGGTGCTGGGTTTGCCCGTGCTCATGCAGAGGCGGAAATGGGCCAGGGCCCCTTCCGCGTGTTCTGGGGGCAGGACTTCCTGGGGGCGCTTCCCCTGCATCTCCGCCTTGCTGACGAAGTTGATGCGCTCGAAGGCGGGGTTGATGTCCTCGTACACGAACTCGGTCTCGGAAAGGGGCCTGATCCAGAAAACCCCATCGGGAATATGCCTTTCCAGGTTCTGAAAACGCTGCGCGATCTCATCGGAATGGGCCTTGGCCTTGCGGAGCTGACGTTCCCGGATATCCAGGCGGACGCCCAAACGCTCAAAGGCTCTGGCCAGGCGGCCCACTTCGTTGTTGCCAGTCAGGCCAGTCTTCACGGTGAAACTGCCCTGGGCCATACGTTGGGCAACGACGACCAGACGGTCGATGGGGGCGGCGATGAGGGTGGCTCCGATCCACCAGGCCAGGGCGATCAGCGCCAGAGTGATGGCGGCCATGATTGCCAGGTTCTGGTAGAGAACGGCCTGGGTCTTCTGGAGCAGGGGCTTTTCGGGCAAAACGATCCGGAGCCAGGCTGCCTCCTGGCCGTCGGGATTCAGGTCCAGGCGGCGGACGCTGTGCAGGAATGCTTCACCGTCCTTGACCTCCCGGAGGGTGGCCAAGTGTTGTCCCTGGAGGAGTCTGGCCATGTAGGCGGGCTCTTCCCGATCTCCCCTGAACCGGGGGGGGCCCAGGGAACTGTAGAGGAGCTTTCCATGGAAATCCAGAACCTCCAGAGCGGCATGCTCCCCCCACATCTCGGCGGAGATGGGGCTGCCCAGAGCGTCCAGGGAGATGCCTGCCACCAAGACCCCCACCAGTCGACCCTGGTGGTCCTCCACCGGGTAGGCCAAGGGCATGATCTGGCGCTGGGTCCCCCGGGATACCGTGTATCCCCCCGTAAATGGGTGCCTTTGCGTCAGGACATGGCGGAAATAGGGCCGATCGGCGATCCTCACGGGGCCCTGCTCGTTGCCGGAGATGAGGACCCTGCCTTCCAGATCGGCAAAGAAGAGGTTGTCGATGGTGGGGTTCTGCTGGAGGATCTGGCGGAAAAGGGTTTGGTACCGATTCCGATCGGCCTTTTCAAGGGCCGGGAGGTGGGCCATGGCGGAAAGCACCTGGCGGACATTGCCCACCAGAGCCTCCTCTCTGAGGCCCACGGATTCGGCGGTCGCCTGCATCCGTTGCTGTGCGGCGAAAAGGATGTCCTTCCGCTGGCGGACCTGGCCATGGATGATGAGACCCAGGGATGGGAGAATCACCAGGGCAACGAACACAAGCAGGTGTGTCCGTATGGACCACGAGTTAAAGGACTTCAAGGATGACTCCTGGACAATTGGAAAATCCGTTGGGATGTCTAGGTATTATCCTAATCGGATGGAGCCCATTCTCCAAGGGTGGAGCTTGGGTTTCGGATAGGGGAAATGGTTATTAATTCATATGTGCCATTGGCAGAACGGATGCGTCCCCAGGGTCTGGAGGACGTGGTCGGCCAGCCCCACCTTTTGGGGCCTAAGGGCGCTCTCCGTCGTTTGACGGGGGGTGGTCGGCTTCCTTCGATGGTTCTATGGGGACCTCCGGGCACCGGCAAGACCACCCTGGCCAGGCTCCTGGCCCAGGCTACGGGTCATGAATTCATAGAATTTTCCGGAGTGACCGGAAGTGCGGCGGAGCTCAAGAAGTTCCTGATGGATCATCGTGACATGCCCCTCTTCCAGAGGATGCCCCCGGTAGTCTTCCTGGACGAGATCCATCGCTTCAACCGGAGTCAGCAGGATATCCTGCTCCCCTTCCTGGAACGCGGCGATGCAATCCTGGTGGGGGCCACGACTGAAAACCCCGCCTTCTACCTCAATCCTGCCCTCCGGAGCCGCTGTCAGCTCGTCGCCCTCCGGCCCCTGGCTCCTGAATCCATCCGGGTGGTGCTGGCCCGGGCCTGGGCGGCGGAGCGACCTGATGGGGCGGAGGCCTCCGAGATCCTGGATTGGCTTTCCCAGTGGGCCGGCGGTGATCTTCGCGCAGCTCTCACGGGTCTCGAAACCTGGATGAACATTGAAGAAGGGCACCGGGATCTGGCGAGCCTCCAGGAAACCCTGGGAGGGCGGGTGATGTACGACCGCGCCGATGGGCACTACGACCTGGCCAGCGCCTTCCAGAAGAGCATGAGGGGATCGGACCCCGATGCGGCCCTCTACTACCTCTCGCGGATGATCCGTGGTGGGGAGGATCCCCGCTTCATCGCCCGGCGCCTCATGGTCTGCGCTTCCGAGGATGTGGGGAACGCCGATCCCACGGCCTTCATCCTGGCGGAAGCCGCCAGCCGGGCGGTGGAGCAGATCGGCTGGCCCGAGGCCCGTATCCCCCTGGCCCAGGCCGTGGTCTATGTGGCCCAGGCCCCCAAGTCCAACGCGGCCTACCTGGGAATTGACGCTGCCCTGGAGGCGGTCGACGCCCCTGTGCCTGAGTCATTGCGGGATGCGAATACCAGCACCAGCCGCCAGGCCGGGCGGGGCAGGGGCTACTTCTATTCCCACGATGACTACGATCGCCCCCAGACCTTTCTGCCGGATGCCCTGAGGGGCCAGCGTTTCTTTGAACCCAGGCGGCCCCAGGAACGGAACTGGCTGGATCGCCAGGAACCCGAGGCCCAGGCCTTCCTGAGTCTGTGGGGGGCATGGCTGGAAGCCCATCCGGAGGGCGGGGAGCCGCCGATGGAGGCCTGGTGCGAAACCCTCGCCTGCAGCCGGGAAGCCCTGGCGAGGACCCTGGCCAAGGCCTGCGGCACGCGCTTCCGCCTGAGGCGGACCCTGGTAGTCCAAGCTTCGCCGGAAGACTGAAACCAATTCCTGATCAATAAACCAAAGAAGAAAACGACTTCCACCACAAGACACGAAGGCACCAAGGCGTCACCAAGGACTCACCAGCGCCCAATTGCTTTGCCCCAGGGTGGGTGTGAAAGCCAGCCTGTGCCATATCGCTCTGCGGGATTGGACACTCAGGCCGGGAACAGGAGGGCCACCCGGGCCTCCTGGGTCGCCAGGACTCGGTGGAGCATCCTTGTGCGGACACGGTCCATGTGCAGGGCTTCCAGGCTCCTGCGGGTCTGTTCAAGGTCAGCAGGGCCGCTTTCGTCACGCATCAGGCGGCCCAGGCCGTCCACCAGTCGCAGAACCTGGGTTTCGGTGCAGTCCTCGCCTTCGGGGAGCATGGCCTCATGTTGGCGGCGGCACAGGTCCACCAGGTGAGGGGGAAGGCCCCAGATGCCCAGGGCCTCGCAGCCGATTTCGGTGTGGACCTCTTCGAGCAGGGTGTCCACCTCGGCGTCCGGGATCTCGGGAGGCACCTGCCCAGCCATGATCAGGCGCGCCAGGGACCGCAGGGCCAGGGTTTTCCCGATGTCCACGAACATGCCCCCCAGGAAGATCCGGTCCGGGCGGCCGTGGTGCTGCTCGAAGGAGAACTGGCTGGCGGCGAAGGCCGTGGTCATGGTGGTGAGGAAGAGCTTCTGCCAGCGATCCGGGAAGGTCTCGTATTCCACCCGCACTGCGACGTCGAAAAGGGAGCGTCCCGCCACCCCGGCGGCGATCTCCCCCACGCCCCGCACTCCGATCTTCATAACTGCGGTGCGAAGGTCCAGCACGTCCTGCCCCCGGTGATAGAGGGCCGAATTGGCCACCCGCATGAGGTTGGCCGAGATGGCGGGGTCGGGACCGATGGTCTTCAGGAGATCGTGGATCTCCACCTCGGGCTGGGAGACCAGATCCATGATCTGGATGGCCAGGGCAGGGAAGGAGGACGGTGAGGGCTTGTTCCGGGTGAAGTGGGTCCTCACCATGTCCGCCAGTGGCTTCAGGTTCTCCGGGAATGCCTGGGGTAGCTGGGGTTCTGGGCTGACGAGTCGGGTCCAGATGGCATCGAAGGGGCTTTCCTCCGCCGGGGGCTCCTCCGGCACAGGCTGCGGGGAGACTGCGGGGGGAGGCAGAGGCAGGACCTCTCCCGCGGGGACGGGACGGCCTCGGAAGATGGAATGGAGCCAGGAGAACACCCGTCGAGCTTAGCCGGGTACCGCGAGGCAAGCTATCCGGATTGTGGATCTCGGTTTACCTACTTCAGCAGGTGATTCTGGATGAACAGCACTTCCGCGGCGAACTGGATGTCCCGGTTCTTCTTTTTCGCGAAGCCGTGACCCTCGTCCGCGGCCTCCAGATACCAGACCGGGCCGTGGTTTCTGCGGATCTGCTCCACCATCTGGGTGGCCTCCGTGACTGGCACCCGGGGATCGTTCTTTCCCTGGACGATGAACATGGGTTTGGTGATCTTCGCCGCCTGGGTCGCAGGGCTGATGCGGGTCAGGAAGGCCCGCATTTCGGGATCCCGCTCGTCCCCGTACTCGACCCGGCGGAGATCCCGGCGGTAGCCCTGGGTGTTCTTCAGGAAGGTGACGAAGTTGGAGATCCCCACCACATCCAGGCCACACCGAAGCCGATCATTGAAGTGGGTCATGGCAGCCAGGGTCATGTACCCTCCGTAGCTGCCGCCGGTGACCATGATCCGGTGGCGGTCCAGATCGGGCTGGCCATCGATCCAATCGAGAAGGGCGCCGATGTCCTGCACGCTATCCTCCCGCTTGAGGCCGTTGTCCAGGTCCAGGAAGGTCTTGCCGTAGCCATCGGAGCCCCGGACGTTGGGAAAGATCAGGGCGCAGCCCAGCTCATTCACCAGGTAATTGAGGCGTCCCAGGTAGCCTGGGCGGGACTGGCCCTCGGGTCCGCCGTGGATTTCGATGATCACGGGGCGGGGACCGGAAAAAGCCTTTCGCGCAGGCCGGTAGAGGAAGCCGCTCAGGTCCAGGCCGTCCTTGGCCTTCCAGTGCACTAGCTCCGGCTCCACGAATGCGGTGGGATCGACAGGGCCCACTTCGCTGCAGGTCCAGCGAAGCAGCTTCCCATCGGCAATCCGGATGCTGAAGGCGTCCGAAGGGCTCTGGGCGCTGCTCAGGGTGAAGGCCAGCTCCCGGCTGTCCGCTCGCCAGCTCATGCTCCCCACGCTGCCTTTGGGAAGGCGGGGCAAGGGAAGGTCCTTCCGGGTCCGGGTGTCCATGATCCGAAGCACCGAAACCCCGGCCTCGTTGGCGAGATAGGCCAGGAATCGGCCGTCCCGGCTCAGTTCCAGTTGCTCGATGCTCCAGGGGATCTCTGGGCGCAGGAAGCTGATCCTGCGGGTTCTGAGGTCCAGGTGGGCCAGTCGGCGGAACTCGGAGCCCTGGTCCGTACTCAGGTAGAGTCCCTGGCCATCCCCGGTGAAGACCCCATCGCCCCAGGCAGCCTGACCCTCCGGGCTGATTCTTTCCTTCTTTCCGGTGGACAGATCCAGGAGGTAGAGCTCACTTTCCGTGGCCCGGAGGTACCGCGAGACCAGGAGGCTCCGGCCGTCCGGCGACCAGGCTGATGGGGCCCAGCCCCCGCCCTGGACCTCCAGGACCTGCCTGGCTCCTCCGGGCTGGAGGGGATCCATGATCCAGAGGTCGGTGTCCGTGCCATTGCGACGGGTGCTGGCAAAGGCCAGGGAACGTCCGTCCCGGCTGAACAGGGGGGAGGTGTTGCGGCTCTTTCCGTCTGTCAGGAGCGTGGTCTTCCGGCTCCCCAGATCCAGGCGGAAGAGCTGGAAGAACTCCCCGCCCCCCACATCCTGGGAGTAGACAAGGTAGTCGCCCCGGGTGGGTTCGAAGGTCCCTGAACTGATGCGCTCCTGGCCAAAGGTGAGCTGGGTCCGAGCCCCCATGGGCATGGCCACAAGGTGGAGCTGGTTGACTTCTCCGAAGCGGGTTGTGATTAGTAGTGAATTATTTGTCTTATTCCAGTCCAGCACTCCAGCGCCCCGACCTTCTCCGTATCGCGCCAGGTCCTGCATGAGGGACTGGGGCAGGGGTGGCAGGCCCTCGGTCCTCAGGTTGGCGGGCAGGGGAAGGGCATCCTGGGCCAGCAGGGTCGAACCTAGCAGGACAGCCATCAAGGTAGTTCGCACAGGACCTCCGCATCGGATTGGGGCAAGCATAGCGCGGGAACAAAGGCCGGGATACAGGGCTGAAGGGGTGTCAGCGGCAGTTCCGCTCCACCCAGGTGAAGAGTTCGTCCAGGTCATAGTCGCCGCCATGGCCACGGTTCCAGGGCAGGGCGAAGTCCACTTCCTGCCCGTGTTGCGCCAGGGCGGCGGCCAGGATGGCGGGGACAGCCAGGGAGGTGTCGCGGTCGGCGGTGCCATGGCGGATCCTCCAGTGGGTGGCCACCTTGGCTCCGGGTTTCCCAATGAAGTCCATGGGATTCATCAGCCGGATCAGTTCTGCTTCCGCCGGTTTCCCGCCCTTGGTGCCATGCCGTTGTCCGTAGGCCGTAAAGTGGCGGGCATTGATGGTCTCATTGCCAAAGAGGCTGTTCTCTCCGGTGCCGAGATCCAGGCCGTCGAAGGCGGAAGTGGCCTTCATCCGGCCCACGGCCTTCAGATAGCCTGGGAAGTCGAGGCCTACCACCTTGTGGTCAATCACCTTGAGATAGGGGAAGGCCGAGAGGTCTCCGCCCGCGTCCAGGGCCTTTTGGGCTGAGGCCATGATCAGGCTCTTGATCCAGGACTTGAAACTGCCTTCTCCCCGGGGATTCAGGGTGAGTCGGCGGCCATTGGAGGCCTTCAGGCCCAGGCCGTTCAGGTAGGCGGGAAAGAGCTTCCTGAGGGCCGCGGCATGGGCGATCTGGGCGGCATCCATGGTCCTTTGGGTGGGTGGCGGGAGCCTGGACGGATCCATGGGCCCCTGGGCCCCGGGAGGGGGCACGGGGCCACCCCCCGTGGGAGGGAAGCGCATGCCCTGATATTCGTTGAACCCACTGAAGAGCCACTCGTAGGCTGCATCTGCGTGATTCAGGTTGGTGATGGGGCAGTAGGCGGAGACGGCGAAGACATCGTCGCGGGCCTCGGCGGCCCCGAGGGCCTTCAGGTAGGGGGCATAGGCCGGAGCGTTGCCGGTAGCTCCCAGGAGCGCAGATAGTGCGCCTCCGGCACTGGTTCCGTTGGAGATGATCCGCTCGGTGTCTCCGGGAAAGCGGCCGACGTTCGCCCGCAGGTAGCGCACCGCCGCCTTGAGATCCACGATGGCCGCCGGGGCCTTGCCGGTGTAGCGGCCCTGGGCATCGGTCAGGGTACGCCCCCGGGCACCGGGGGCCGCCACGACCAGACCCCGGGACAGGGCCACCAGGGCGGCGTTGGGCTTGCCGTCGAAACCGGGTCCGGGCCAGCCCGCAGGCCCAGGCATGTAGCCGCCGACGGTATTGGGCAGGAAGATGGGGGCGGTCTGAGCATTGAAGGGGCCGATGGTCTTGCTTTCGAAATACTCCACTGGCACGAAGATGTTCAGGGTCTGGTACCGGGTGTCCACGGGATTCTGGACATAGACGATACCCTCGTAGGCCCGGTAGCGGATGGTTCTGCCGTTCAGGGTCGATTGCTGGACGGTGTAGGTCTCAGGATTGAATACCAGATTGCCGTTGGTGCTCGGCTTGGCCTCAGCTCCCAGCATGGCCGGGGCAATAGCCAGGACGAGGCAGGGAACGGCCAATCGCCGGAATACGCTTGCGCGGTTCATTGCTTCCTCCACGGTGGCCTCGAATGGGGCAAGGCCTCGGTTCAGTGTAGTGTCCTGAGGGGCGGACAGGGTGGCTTGCCAGTCGGATTGGACCTGGGGTGCGATGGATGGACTCCTGGTTTCGCCCTAGGCTGGACCTCGTCTCCCTGAAAAGCGAAGGGGCCACCCGCGGGTGGCCCCTTCCGCCGGTGGCGAGCGCTGGAACCTATTCGTATTCGATGGTCGCCGGGGGCTTGCTGGTGATGTCGAAGACCACGCGGTTGATGCCCTTGACCTCGTTGACGATGCGCTGGGCGACCTTCTCCAGGAGTTCGTGGGGCAGGCGGGCCCAGTCGGCGGTCATGAAGTCCTCGCTGGTGACGGCCCGGATGGCGCACATGTTCTCGTAGGTGCGCTCGTCGCCCATGATGCCCACGGTCTGCACGGGCAGCAGCACAGCGAAGGCCTGACTGCTGAGCTTGTACCAGCCGCTCAGCTTGAGCTCCTCGATGAAGATGTCATCGGCGTTCTGGAGGATCTTCACCCGCTCGGCGCTGATGGGGCCGGGGATGCGGACCGCCAAGCCGGGGCCGGGGAAGGGGTGGCGCCAGACCATGTCCTCAGGGAGGCCCAGGGCCAAGCCGGCGCGGCGGACCTCATCCTTGAAGAGTTCCCGCAGAGGTTCCACGAGCTGCATGTTCATGCGCTCCGGCAGGCCGCCCACGTTGTGGTGCGATTTCACCAGGACGGCACCGCCGATGCCGCTGGATTCGATGACATCGGGGTAGAGGGTGCCTTGGCCCAGGAACTTGGCGTTGGTGCCCTTGGCTTCCTTCTCGAAGGTTTCGACGAAGAGGCGGCCGATGATCTTGCGCTTCTGCTCGGGGTCGCTGACTCCATGGAGTTCCCGGAGGAAGAGTTCCGAGGCATCCACCCACTTCACCTTGAGGTCGAAGGGGGCGAAGGCTTCCTGGACATGCTTCATCTCGTTCTTTCGCATCAGGCCCGTGTCCACGAAGACGCAGGTCAGGCGGTCGCCGATGGCCTTGTGCAGCAGCAGGGCCGCCACGCTGGAGTCCACGCCGCCTGAAAGGCCCAGCACTACGGTGCCGTCCCCCACCTGCTTGCGGATGGATTCGATCTTCTGCTCGATGAAGTGGCCGGCATTCCAGTCCAGCTTCATGCTGCAGACATGCAGGAAGTTGAGGAGCAGGGCGTTGCCGTGGACGGTATGGGTGACCTCAGGGTGGAACTGGATGCCGAAGCGCCGCCGGGCCCGGTCTTCCATGGCGGCCACGGGCACGCCGGGGGTCTTGGCCACGATCTTGAAGCCTTCGGGGGCTTCTTCCACGTGGTCGCCGTGGCTCATCCAGACCACCTGCTCGGAGTTCATGCCCTGGAAGAGCACGCTATCGGCATCCGTCACCTCGATGGTGGCCTTGCCATACTCGCGCTTGGCGGCGCGGTGGATCTGGCCGCCGAAGTCGCGGCTCATGAGCTGGAGGCCGTAGCAGACGCCCAGGACGGGAACGCCCAGTTCGAAGATCCTTGGATCGACACCTGGGGCACCGTCCTCCAGGACCGAATTGGGGCCGCCGGAGAGGATGACACCCCGGAGGTCAGCGCCGCCGATCTCTTCGGCGGTAGCGGTGGGGCCGTAGACGAGGCCGAAGGCACCCAGTTCGCGCAACCTACGGGTGATGAGCCGGGTGTACTGGCTGCCGTAGTCGAGAATCGCGATCCGTTCGTGGTGCATGGGGACTCCTTCTAGAACCATCCAGTCTAGCGGAAGGAGCCTTTCCGTGGGCAACTCGGGTTGCAGACGGCTCACCGTGCAAGGAAACCGTAAGGATCCTGTTGGGGTGAATCAGGATTGCATCACGCTTCACCCGGACAGAGCGATTCGCCGCTGAGCTGTTTGTAAATGAAATAAAGCTGTTGGCAGCCTTGCATACTAGCATTGATGGCTTTCGGATTGGTACCAAGATGGTGTCAAGATCTCGTTAAGATTTTATCAAGATTGCCTTTACAGGGTGGAACAGCGGGTTTTGGCCTGGATAATCCAAAGTTCAACTTTGTGAAGGTGTCCATGCTCGACCTCAGACGCGCTCTTCTCGGTCGTCGCCTCGCCAGCGACGAATCCCAACACACCAAGGTCAACAAGTTCGTGGGCCTTTCGGTGTTCAGTTCGGATGCCCTCTCCTCCGTGGCCTATGCCACCCAGGAGATCATGGCCAGCCTGTCCAGCAATGTGCACATGGCGGGAGCCGCTGCGGGGGGCGCTGCGCTGGCCCTCTTCGGGCTTTCCATTCCGGTGGCCCTGAGCATCGTGGGCCTGCTGCTGATCCTGGGCATCGGCTACCGACAGACGGTGCTGGCATACCCGGGCGGTGGGGGTGCCTACATCGTGGCCAAGGAGAATCTCGGCGAACTGGCGGCCCTCACGGCCGGGTCGGCGCTTCTCACGGATTACATCCTGACGGTGGCGGCCTCCGTGTCCTCCGGTGTAGCGGCTATCACTTCGGCCTTCCCGACCTTGGCCGGCTGGAACGTCAGCATCACCATCCTCTGTATCGTATTCATCGCCATGGCCAACCTCCGGGGTGTCAAGGAATCCGGCGCCCTCTTCGCGGTGCCCACCTATGGCTTCATCGCGCTCATGCTACTGCTGCTCGCCACGGGCTTCGTCAAGGTGGCCGACGGCTTCCTGCCCAAGCAGCTGGCCAGCCGCGGCGATCGCCTGGTCTTCAGCAACGGCATCTTCTTCCTGACGCTCGTGAGCTGTGTCCTGGTCTGGGCCTGCCACGCCAACACCGATCTCCTGCTGCCCCTCTACGCCCTGGGCGTGTTCATCGGATTCACCATCAGCCAGGCCGGCATGGTGATGCATTGGGTCAACTATCGGATGACCGAGAAGTCCTGGCGCATCAAGGCCTTCATCAACGCGGTCGGCGCCGTGGCTGCTGGCATCGTGATGGTGGATATCGGGCTCACCAAGTTCGCCCATGGGGCCTGGATCGTCGTGGTCCTGATCCCCATCATGGTGGCCACCTTCTTCCGCATCCACCGCCACTACATCTCCGTCCGGTCCCGCCTCGCCGCCAGCCGTACCGAGGACATCCACCCCAGGCCGAACCGCGTCGTGATCTTCGTATCCAAGATCCACCGGGGCACCCTGGAGGCCCTCCGCTACGCCAAGGCCATCGCCGGGGATAACGAAGTCGAAGCGCTCACCGTGGACTTCCCGGACGACCACGGACACCCCAGCCCCGAGCGCGGGAAGCTGGAAGCCGACTGGAAGAAATACTGCGAAGGGGTGCCCCTGCGGGTCCTCAACAGTCCCTTCCGCAAGGTGGTGGAACCCATCGTGGACGAACTGGAGCGCATGGCCGAGGCCGAGCCTGAATACACCACCACCGTCCTGCTCCCGGAGTTCGTGCCGGATCGCTGGTGGGGCAACCTCCTTCACAACCAGACCGCGTGGCGCCTCAAGGCCGTGCTGCTGACCAAGCCCCGGACTGTGGTGATTTCCATCCCCTACCACCTGGATGTGGCTGGCGAGTAGTCAACGAAGCAGGTTCTCCAGGGCCCCTTCGAGTTCCGGGAAACGGAATTCGAAGCCCCTGGCGAGAAGACGGGCGGGGCGCACAAAGGCCCCGCCCAAGATCATTTCTTCGGCCAGGGGACCCAGGGCCAGGCGGAGCAGGGGGGCCGTGACCCAGCCGGGCACTGGGATGATCGGGCGGTGCAGGACCCGGCCAAGGATCTGTGTGAAGGCCTCGTTGCTCAGGGGGGCGGGGGCCACGGCGTTGTAGACCCCCTCCATGGCCGGGTCCAGGGCGGCTTCCACCAGGATCCGCACCAGGTCTTCGATATGGATCCAGCTCATCCCCTGTTCGCCGCTGCCCAGCCTGGAGCCCAGGCCCCAACGCACGATCCTGGCGAGACGGGGCAGGGCGCCCCCTTCCATGCTCAACACCGGACCCAGGCGGAGCTTCACGACCCGGATGGGAGAAGGGGCGGCGTCGGCTTCGGCCTCCCAGGCCCGGCAGACCGAGGGCAGAAAGCCTTGGCCCAGGGGGCTTCCTTCGTCCACCGGACGCCGGTCCCGGGTGCCATAGAAGCCGATGGCGCTCGCGTTCACCAGGACCCTCGGGCCTTGCACCTGTCCAAGAGCTTCCACGATGCGACGGGTGCTGAGGGTCCGGCTCTCAAGGATGCGAAGGCGTTGGGCCGGGGACCAGCGGCGGCTGGCGATGGGTTCGCCGCAGAGGTTGAACACTGCGGCCGCACCCATCATGGCCCCTTGGATATCTTCCCAGGGGTGGAGCGCCACCCCTGGGGCCAGGCGGCCTGGGGCGGGCCGGCGGGTCAGCAGGAGGACCCGGTGCCCTTGGTCGCGCAGGGTTTCGGTCAGTGCCCTGCCCACCAGTCCCGTCCCCCCAGCGATGACGATCTTTCCAGGGGGAGGGATCATGGGCATACCTCGCGAATTATTCGGCCATCACCACGGTACCGGGCTCGATCCGGGTCTTGCGCAGCAGAAAGATCAGGGGGAGCAGGACGATGCAGAGCACGCCCATGACCCAGAAGGTATCGGAAAAGGCCATCATGGTGGCGTTCTTCATCATGGTCCCATAGGCCGCACCCTGGGCGGCGTGGGCCGCATCCGCCGGTGAGAGTCCGCCCCGGACGGTGTAGAGCGGGGCTGCCCGGTCCAGGAATCCCTGAAAGGCCGGATTGCCCGGACTCAGGTTGCCGATGAGGCTGGCCTGATGGAACTGGGTGCGCCGGGCCAGGATCGTGCTGACCATAGCGATGCCCACGCTGCCGCCGATATTGCGCACCAGATTGAGGAGGCTTGCGGCATAACTGGTCTTTTCATGGGGTACGGGGGCGAAGGCCGTCACGTTGATGGGGATGAAAAGGAAGGCGAGACCCACGCTCTGCACGATGCGGGAGGTCATGGCCGTCTGGAAATCCACCTGCAGGTTGAAGTTGGCCATCTGGAAGAGCCCCAGGGCGCAGATGATGAACCCGAACCCGATGATCCACCGGGTGTCGAAGCGCTTCATAAGCTGGGCCACGATGGGCATGCCGATGAGGATGGCCACGCCCCCCGGGCTCAGGACCCAGCCGCTCAGCATGGAGGTATAGCCCAGGAGGGTCTGGAGGAAGATGGGCAGCAGGGCCAGGCTGCCGTAGAGCACGAAGCCCAGGATGAAGAGCATCAGGGTGGAGATGGCGAAGTTCTTGTTCTTGAGGAGCCGGAAGTCCACGATGGGGTGTTCTTTGCGCAGTTCGTAGACCACCGCCGTCACGAGCCCCACTACCGCCAGGATCGCGAAGATGACGATGAAGTTGGAGGAGAACCAGTCCTTGCGCTGGCCTTCATCAAGGACGATCTCCAGGGAGGCCAGGCCCAGGGTGAGGATGCCGATGCCCAGGTAGTCAAAGCGACCTTCCTTCTTGAGGGAGAGCCGCTTGAAGTTCGGGGGATCGAAGACCAGTGAAGTGGTCAAGGCGACGCTGATGAGACCCACCGGGATATTGATCAGGAAGATCCAATGCCAGCTGTAGTTGTCGGTGATCCATCCGCCCAGAACAGGGCCGATGATGGGAGCCAGCACCACGCCCATGCCGTAGACCGCCATGGCCACGCCCCGGCGCTCGATGGGGAAGGTCTCCACCATGATGGCCTGTGAAATGGGCTGGAGACCGCCGCCACCCAGACCCTGGAGGACCCGGAAGAAGATCAGCCAGCCCAGGGAGGGGGCGATTCCGCAGAGGAAGGAGGCCACGGTGAAGAGGATCACGCAGGTGATATAGAAACGCTTGCGTCCGAAGAGGCTGGAGAAGTAGCCGCCGAGGGGGAGGACCACGGCGTTGGCCACCAGATACGAGGTGAGCACCCAGGTGGTCTCTTCCACGGTGGCGGAGAGATTGCCGGCGATGTGGGGCAGGGCCACATTGGCCACGCTCGTATCCAGCACCTCCATGAAGGTGGCGATCATCACCACCATGGCGATGAGCCACGGATTGATCTGGCGGTGCGGGTGGGTTTGGGTCATGGGGCTCTACTTGGTGAGGATGGTCGCTTCGACGTTCATGCC
>JAFNAB010000083.1 GCA_017859955.1 Holophagaceae bacterium | reverse complement strand
GCTTCACTCCGGGGAATACCGCAAGGTCATCGAAGGCGTCAATGGCACCCTCGACACCGTGGTGGACAAGCTGGAGTGGTACCGCTCCATCATCGATGCCGTGCCCTTCCCCATCCACGTCACCGACATGGACATGAAGTGGACCTTCCTCAACAAGCCTTTCGAGAAGCTCATGGTTGAACAGGGCAATGTGCGCGACCGCCAGGACGCCGTCGGACGCCCATGTTCCACCGCCAACGCCAACATCTGCAAGACCGGCAACTGCGGCATCCATCAGTACCGGAACGGCGTAAAAGAAAGCTTCTTCGACTGGTGCGGCATGAGCTGCAAGCAGGACACAGCGGCCGTGCTCAATGCCAAGGGCGAAACGGTGGGCTATGTGGAGACCGTCACTGATCTCACACCGACCCTGCGGATCAAGCAGTACACCGAACGGGAGGTCCAACGCGTCGCGTTGAACCTGGAGAGGTTGAGCGGAGGCGATCTCAACCTCGATCTTTCACTGCCGGAATCGGATCAATACACCAAAGAGGTCAAGGCCCAGTTCGGCAAGATCAACAACAGCTTCATGCTCGTGGGCACATCCCTCAAGGCCCTGGTCTCAGACGCCACCATGCTCTCCCAAGCCGCCGTGGCCCTCAAGCTGGACACCCGGGCCGATGCAGGGAAGCACCAGGGCGAGTACCAACGCGTGATCGAGGGCGTCAATGCAACGCTGGATGCCGTCATCAATCCACTCAGCATGCTGATCGATGACGTCCAGAGCCTCGCCAAGGCCGTCGTCGAAGGGCGGCTGACCGAACGGGGAGATGCCTCGCGTCACCGGGGCCAGTTCCGGGAGGTGGTGCAGGGGCTCAACGAGCTGGTGGAAGCGGTCGTGGCTCCCATCAATGAAGTCAAGCGCGTCATGGGCGCGATGGCCGGAGGAGACCTGACCCAGACCATCAAACAGGAATACCAGGGTGAGTTCCGGGTCCTGAAGGATGCCATCAACGAGACAACCGCCAAACTGGGCTCAACCATCTCCGAGGTGCGGGATGCCACGGGAATGCTCCTCAATGCATCCGATCAGCTGAGCGCAACGGCCCAGACCCTCAGCCAGGGGGCCTCCCAGCAGGCGGCCAGCGTGGAGCAGACCAGCGCATCCATGGAGGAGATGAGTGCGTCCATCGCAACCAACAACGAAAACGCCAAGGTCACGGGCGACTTGGCCATCAAGACGGCCAAGGAAGCCGTGCAGGGAGGCCAAGCTGTCCGGGAAACCGTTGGCGCCATGAAACAGATCGCCCAGAAAATCGCCATCATTGATGACATTGCCTACCAAACCAACCTCCTGGCCCTCAACGCTGCCATTGAGGCCGGTCGGGCTGGGGAGCATGGCAAGGGCTTCGCGGTGGTTGCCGCAGAGGTGAGGAAGCTGGCGGAGCGGAGCCAGGTGGCCGCTCAGGAGATCAGTCACCTTGCCACGGGAAGCGTGGATCTCGCAGAAAGGGCGGGAGGCCTCCTGGAGGTCATCGTGCCATCGATCCAGAAAACGGCAGACTTGGTGCAGGAGATCGCCGCAGCCTCGGCTGAACAGAATTCCGGCGTCGGGCAGATCAATGGCGCCATCAACCAGATCAGCCAGGCTACCCAGCAGAATGCCGCCGCTTCGGAGGAACTGGCCTCCACCTCCGAGGAGGTCAGTTCCCAGGCCATGGAACTGCAATCCATGATCGAATTCTTCAACCTGACCGAGACCAAGGAACTCCGCGCCCACCAGGCAAAGAAATCGCCCAAGCCCTTGCCAAAGGCGAAGGCCACTGGGTTCAGGGCGCTGCATGGAGAAAGCCCCGATGACCGTGAATTCACGCGGTTCTGAGCGGGAGACGCCATCATGGCCGAACTCATGCAGGTCACCAAGCGACAGAACCAGATGCTGGCCAGCCCCAGAACGGCCCAGCGCAACCAGTACCTCACCTTCAACCTGGGCGGTGAAACCTTCGCCATGGAGATCCGCTTCATCCGGGAGGTGATCCAGTACGGGGGGCTAACCCAGGTCCCCCTCATGCCCGACTTCATCCGGGGGGTCCTCAACCTCCGGGGGGCCGTGGTCCCGGTCATCGATCTTTCGGTACGCTTCCACCGCCCGCCCAGGGAACCCACCAAACGCACCTGCATCGTAATCATTGAGGTGGGACAGGAGGATTCGCTGGCCACTCTGGGCGTCATGGTCGACAACGTCAGCGAGGTCCTGGAGATCCTGGGGGAGGATATCGAACCCGCCCCCACCTTCGGGAACAACCTGCGATCCGATTTCATCATGGGCGTCGGCAAGGTAGCCGGCAAGTTCGTCATCCTTCTCGATGTAAACCAAGTCGTCTCTATAGAAGAATTGGCTTCCCTAGCCGTCAACAGGGAGCTTCCGATTCCAGCAGAGAGCGGCGAGCCGTAAGGGGTCCCTTTGGTCGAGAGCATACAGTCGCTTTCCATCTCTGACCTGGAGTTCGCCAGGCTGAGAGCCCTCGTCAAAAACCATGCAGGAATCTCCCTGGGAGAAACCAAACGAACCTTGATGGTCTCCCGTCTCGCTTCGCGCCTGCGGGCACGGGAGGCCAAGTCCTTCCTCGACTACTACAAGCTGATCACAAGCCCTGGTGAAGGAGATGAACTCCAGGCAGCCATCGATCTGATCACCACCAATGAGACCTCCTTCTTCCGGGAAGCCGATCACTTCAGAATCCTGAGGGAGTACATCGCCCGCCAACGCCCCGTCCCCTTTCCCTTCCGGGTCTGGAGCGCCGCCAGTTCATCAGGAGAAGAAGCCTACACGATTGCCATGGTGCTGGCCGAGGTCATTGGAGGAGCCGAGTGGGAGATCCTGGGCACGGATATCAGTACCCGCGTCCTGGATCGGGCTCGTCGGGGTATCTATCCCATGGAACGTTCCTCCACCATCCCCCATGAGTCCCTGCATCGATTCTGCATGAAGGGTCAGGGCCAGTACGAAGGGATGTTCAGGATCAACAAGGCCTTGAGAGACAGGGTGCAGTTCCAACAGGTGAATCTGTGCAACCCCCTACCCAGACTTGGCTCCTTCGAGGTCGTTTTCCTGCGCAACGTCCTGATCTATTTCGAGCAGGAACAAAAGCGCAAAGTGGTCGAATCCGTTCTGGAAACACTGAAACCCAACGGCTTGTTGATCGTCGGCCATTCGGAAAGCCTGAATGGCGTAACCCCGCACGTTCAACCAATCCAACCCACCGTGTACCGTGCCTGCTGACTTCACTCCCAAAGATCTGTTCCTGAACCCCGGGGAGTTCGCCTTCGGGGGACCCCAGATGCGTATCCGGACACTGCTGGGTTCATGCGTGGCTGTGACCTTCTGGCACCCGATCCATCGATGCGGCGCCATGTGCCACTACCTTCTCCCCAACGGTCCATCCGCACCCGGCACCCCTCCGGATGGGAAGTACGCCCAGGACGTCATCCAGCTCATTCTGGCGCACTTTCGGCGCAAGCGTCTGAGGCCGGACGATTTCGTCGTCAAGATGTTCGGCGGCAGCAGCATGTTTCCGGACCTTGCCCTCGGAGAGATGCTGGCGATCGGAGCCAGAAACATCCACCAAGGTCACATTCTCCTTGAAGAGGCTGGCTTCAAGGTGGCCAATTCCGATCTGGCTGGTACCAACCAGCGCATGGTGATCTTCGAATTGTGGAGTGGCGACGTCTGGGTTCGCCAGGGTCCCCCACGGGACATTGAATCCAGGGAAGATGCCAGGAGAGGCCTGAGATGACAGCAAACAATCCCATCAAGGTCCTGGTCGTGGACGATTCCGCAGTGGTGCGCCAGGTGCTGGTGGGCATCCTGGAGAAGGATCGCAACATCCAGGTCATCGGTTACGCCATCGACCCCATCTTCGCCATGGAGCGCATGCGCAAGGAATGGCCCGATGTGATCATCCTCGACGTCGAGATGCCGCGCATGGATGGCATCACCTTCCTCCGGAAGATCATGTCCGAGCGGCCCACTCCAGTTATTATTTGTTCATCATTAACCATCAAAGGCACCGAAACCTGCCTCCAGGCCATGGAGGCCGGAGCCTTCGCCATCTTCACCAAGCCCTCCATGGGCGTGAAGGATTTCCTTTCCGAGGCCGCCCGGGATCTCCTGGCCACGGTTAAATCAGCCGCCGGAGCCCGGATCTCCAAGCTGCCCCCGGTGGTGCCTCTCCTGAAGGCCCCGACCAAGTTCAATGCGGACATCATCATGGAGCCCGGCCGGGAGGCCATGGCCATCACCACGGACCGCTTCACCGCCATCGGCACCTCCACGGGAGGCACCCAGGCCCTGGAGTACGTCCTCTCGAACCTCCCCCGCACCTGCCCCGGCATCGTGGTGGTGCAGCACATGCCGGAGCAGTTCACCGCCGCCTTCGCCAAGCGCCTGAACGACCTCTGCGAGATCGAGGTCCGGGAGGCCAAGACCGGGGACCGGGTCATCCCGGGCCGGGCCCTCATCGCCCCCGGGGGCAAGCACCTGGTGGTCAAGCGCAGCGGGGCCCAGTACGTGGCCGAGGTCATCAGCGCCCCCCCGGTGAACCGTCACTGTCCTTCGGTCGACGTCCTCTTCCGCTCCGTGGCCAAGTACGCGGGCCGCAATGCCCTGGGCGTGATCATGA
Organism: Holophagaceae bacterium; assembly: GCA_017859955.1. Lineage (GTDB taxonomy): Bacteria > Acidobacteriota > Holophagae > Holophagales > Holophagaceae > Holophaga. The sequence goes on along the minus strand of JAFNAB010000083.1, from coordinate 9,722 downwards.
CGGGCATGGGAGATGATGGCGCCCGTGGCCTCCTGGAGATGCGGGAGGCCGGCGCCCACACCCTTGCCCAGGACGAAGCGACCTGCGTGGTCTTCGGCATGCCCAAGGAGGCCATCAAGATGGGGGCCGCCGAACGGATCGTGCCCATCCAGGAGATTCCGGGCCTGATTTCAAAGTAGGGGGATCGGAAGTTCGAGGCAGAAGCTCGAGCCCCTGGGTGCCCGATCCTCAACCCATAGCCGCCCATGGTGGGCTTCAGCCGCCACGCGGCAGAAGGCCAGGCCCAGTCCGCTGCTGACCCGAGCCAGGCTGGAATCCCGCTCCAGGCGGACAAAGGGATCGAAAATCCGCGTCTTCATATCGTCCGGTATTCCCCTTCCCCGGTCCTCGACCCGGATCCGCAGACCGCTCCCCTCTGCCCGTGCCACCAGATCGATGCGCTCCCCCCGGGGTCCGTACTTGGAGGCGTTCCCCAGGAGGTTGAGCAGGAGGCGACGGAGCAGATCGACGTCCGCGGTACAGGTCAGTCCGGCGGGTATATCCAGCGCAAGGGTCTGACCGTTGCGAGCCAGCTGGGTCTGGATGGCCCGCTCGCACTCCTGCCCGAGCTCCAGCATGGGAATAGGCTCCAGGCGGAGCAGGAGCCCCCCTTCGGACTCCAGATGCTCCAGATCCAGGATGTCCTGCACCATGCGGACCATGGTCTGCCCCCCCTCCTGGATCATGGCCGTCAGATCATCCACACGGCCCCCTTCCCGGGCCTGTTCCTCCAGTAACTCCGTGGCCAGCAGGATGCCCTGAAGGGGCGACTTCAAGTCATGGACGATGAAGCGGGTCAGCAGCTCCCTCTGACGCTTGGATTCCCTCAAGGCATCCCGTTCGACCTTCAGGGCCCCCTGCAGTTGCCGCAGCCGGAGAAGGGAGCGGACCCGGATGACCAGTTCCCGCCGGAGGGCCTGCTTGAGGATGAGGTCGTCCCCCTCGGCCTGGATGGCCTGGTCCTGGGTTTCAGGGCGCTCGTCTGCGGTGAGGAAGAGGATGGGCACTTCGCGTCCCTCCTCCTGGGCCCGGATCCTGCGGCACACTTCCAGCCCGTCCAGGCCAGGCATCATGATGTCGAGAATCACCAGATCGGGTAGATGTTCGGCATAGGCCATCAGGCCTTCCCCGCCCCCCCGGGCCGTGATCACGTCGAAGCCAGCCCCCTCCAGAACCTCCGCCACCACCAGCAGCGCCGTGGCACTATCATCCACTACGAGGATCTTTGAGCCCATGCACCACCGGATCAGGCCAAGGTTGGAGTATGTTTTAGGCAAATGTCCAAAGTCCTGTTTCGGCAGGCATCTCTTTCATCTGTATTCCGGACGACCCCCATGCCGACCCCTCTCTGGTCCAAAGCCCCCCTCTTCCAGTCCCTGAGCGCCGCCCAGGTGGAGTACCTGGTCGCCCTCTCTTCGACCAGGAACCTGGATGAAGGTCAGATCCTCTTCATGGAGGACAGCCCCTGCACGGGTTTCTACGTCCTGATGGAAGGCTCGATCCAGCTGACCCGGGTAAGCACCACCCCAGGCGCCCACCCTACCCTGGCGGTTATCCTGCCCATCCAGAGCTTTGCGGAGGCCGCCATGTTCGGGGGCGAGGCCTTCCCCGCCACGGCCACAGCCCTCAAGCCCACTAGAGTCCAGCACTTCCCCAAAGCGGCCTTCCTGGCGGCCATGGCCCAGGAGCCAGCCCTGGCCCTGGCCATCATCCATGCCCAGGCGGTATGGCTCCGCAAGCTCACCCAGAAGGTGGAAAGCCTCAGCAGCTCCGACAGCCAGGAGCGCCTGCGCCGCTGGCTCAGCGACCAGTTGCCCGTGAACCTCTTCTTCAAGCTCCCCCTGACCAAGAAGGCCCTGGCGGCCTCCCTGGGCATGACCCCAGAAACGCTCTCCCGGGCCCTGCGGACCATGCAGGACGAAGGCCTGATCGAAGTCAGGGGCAACTCCATTCTGCGCCTCAAGCTGCGCTGATGATCTTCTCCCGAGCCACAACCCACGCCCTGAGGGCTCTGGCGGCCATGGACCCCCAGGGGCCCCTCCGTCCCGCCAAGGAACTGGCCGAGGAACTGGGCCTTCCCGGCCCCTACCTGGCCAAGGTCTTCCAGCCCCTGGCCCAGGCAGGGATCCTTGAGTCCGTCAGGGGACCCAGGGGCGGTTTCAGGTTGGCCCGGGACCCCGGAACCCTCACGGTCTGGGATATCGTCAAGCTCTTCGAAATGGGTGAACCCCTCGGGGGCTGCATCCTCGGCCTTGCCAGTTGCGGCCGCACAAAGCCCTGCCCCATGCACGGCGCATGGCTCGAGGCCCGGACCCTGCTGGAGCAGCGATTGGGGGGAATTCCCCTGATGGCGCTGCAGGCCTCCTTTCAGGCAGGACCACAAAGGACTGGCAAATAGCGCATTCGACCCCATATTGGGCACCTATGGATTGATTGCAAAAAATTCAGGATAAAAAAATCCTGAATACAGATATGATCAGGCCACCCTCCGGGTCCCCCATGAAACCCAGCCAACCCCTTCATGTCCTCGCATTTCTCGCCGTGGCCCTCATCGGGGTCCTGGTGGGGTCCGGCCTGTTCACCTTCATCTCCGCCGAAGGCGCATCCTACCTCTCCAATGATCCCAAGGTCTGCGTCAACTGCCATATCATGCGCGAGCAGTTCGATGGCTGGCAGCACGGCTCCCACCACGCCGTGGCCACCTGCAACGATTGCCACCTCCCCCACGACAACGTCATCCACAAGTTCTTCGTGAAGGGCAGCAACGGATTCCATCACTCCGAAGCCTTCACGACCATGAATTTCCATGAGCCCATCCGCATCAAGCCCGGCAATGCCAAGGTCCTGGAGGCCAACTGCCTCCGCTGCCACGGCGAGCTGACGGGCGAAATCACGGCCCATGGCACCCTGGGGGTCCCCACCGATCCCACCCAGAAAGCGGACCTATACGGTTGCGTCCGCTGCCACCAGGAGGTGGGCCATGGCCCCCGTCGCTGAGTCCTTCCACTCCCCCCTTGGAGGAGATCGTCCATGAGCCAGAGTCCCTTCTTCTCCCGCCCCACCGTTCGTTTGGGCCTGGTGGCCTGTGCGGCGGCCATCGCCACCATCCTGGTGCTCGCGCTTTACTCCAGCGTGATGAAACGCAAGACCGAAGCGCTCCAGACCAGCTTCCGACTCGTGAACTTGGACGAAAAGACCGTGGACCCGGCCCAGTGGGGGAAGAACTTTCCCCGCCAGTTCGATGCCTACCAGCGCACCAATGAGCGTTACAGCACCAGGTACGGCGGCGCCGGAAGCGAAGGCATGGCCAAAAGCCGCCTGGAGGCCGATCCCCGACTGGTGACACTCTTTGATGGGTACGCCTTCGCCATCGATTTCAATCAGCGCCAGGGACATGCCTACATGCTCCAGGACCAGCGCACCACCAAGCGCGTCACCCAGAAGCCCCAGACTGGGTCCTGCCTCCATTGCCACGCCTCCAACACCGTGGCCTACCGGGAAGAGGGTATCAAGCAGGGGGCGCCCGGCACCCTGGATGAGCCCTTCGACAGCCCCAATGCCCGCCAACAGCTGATGGCAGGCTTCGAATCCGTCTGCAAGATGAGCTACCAGGACGCCACCAAGCTGGTCCAGCACCCCGTGGCCTGCCTGGATTGCCACGATCCCAGGAACATGCAGCTCCGGGTCACCAAACCGGGCTTCATTCGCGGCATCGCCGCCCTGGCCCAGAGCGGTGATCCCACGCCCCACCTTCCTTCCATCGAGAAGTGGCGCAAGGGCGACCGGAAGGAGGCCTACGACGCCAACCGGGATGCCTCCCGCCAGGAACTGCGCTCCATGGTCTGCGGCCAGTGCCACGTCGAGTATTACTGCGGCCCCAAGACCACCCTCTTCTTCCCCTGGAACAAGGGACTCAAGGTCGAACAGATCGAAAGCTACTACAACGAATACAAGTTCCCGGACGGGCATCGTTTCTTCGACTGGAAGCACGCCAAGGCGGGAACGGAAGTCCTGAAGGCCCAGCACCCCGAGTTCGAGACCTGGAGCCAGGGCATCCACGCCCGTTCCGGTGTGTCCTGTGCCGACTGCCACATGCCCTATGTCCGGGAAGGGGCCATCAAGATCAGCGACCACCAGGTTCGCAGCCCCCTCATGGACATCTCCCGCTCCTGCCAGACTTGCCACCGCTTCCCAGAGGCCGAACTGAAGACCCGGGTAGAGATCATCCAGGATCGTACTTACCTCCTCATGGGCGCAGCCGAAAACGCCATCGTGGGCCTGATCCAGGACCTGGACAGCGCCCGCAGGGCCGGGGTTCCGGAAGCCAAGCTTCAGCCCGCCATGGAACTCCACCGCAAGGCCCAATGGCGCCTGGACTACGTGAACGCGGAGAACTCCATGGGCTTCCATGCCCCCCAGGAGACGGCGCGCATCCTGGCAGAATCCATCGATTACGGGCGCCAGGGGCAATTGCTGGTGAAGGGGTTGAAGCCCTGACCGGGCCCGCCTCCCTGAGGGTGAAAGCCGGAACCCTCCTGGAAGCCTAGGGTATCCTCAGGGGAAATGCACACCTTCCCCTGGAAAGCCCTCAGCGCCCTGGCCACCGGACTCGTCCTGGGCCTGGGGCTCTTCTTTCTGGGCTCCGACTATGCAGGCGACACCCCAACCGCCTGCCGAAGCTGTCACACCATGGAAGAGGCCTTCACCACCTGGAAATCCGGCCCCCATCATCAGCAGGGCTGCGAAGCGTGCCACCTGCCCCAGGAAAGGCTCCCTCGTTTCCTGACCAAGGGGGTCACTGGGCTCCGCCATGCCACAGTCTTTGCCCTGGGCCGGGAGGGAGTCCACCACCGCCTCGCCGACCGCAGCGGGATGGAAGCCAACTGCCGCCGCTGCCATCCGGCCTCGCCCCGGCTGCATCCCCAGTCCTCCCGCCCCTGCCTGGAGTGCCATGGTGACACGGCCCACGGCGCAGCTTCCCTCGCCCGGAGATGACCATGACCCTTTCCAACCGAGCCTGGTTCGCCCTCTTCCTGGTCGCCGCCCTGGTGGCCTTTGGCTTGGGCCTGCTGACCATGGGCCTCGCGGGGCGCCAGTCTGAGGTCCCCGGGGGCCAGCGGACCTTCGTGACTCCCATCGGAGATCAGGAAAGGGATCCGGCCATCTGGGGGATCAACTTCCCCCTGGAGTACCGAAACTGGCGGCGCCCTTCACCGGCACTACCAACCGCATCCACGGCCTCGGCGGAACTCTTTTCCGGCTATGGCTTCGCCCGGGACTTCAACCGGACCCGGAGCGGTTACCCCGAGGGCCTGCACCCGGCCTCCTGCCTGGACTGCCACGAACCGCGGAGCATGAAGCTGCGGGTGGGGCGGAAGGCCTTCATCGACGCCCTCTCCCGGCGGGGAATCGAGATTGCCAAGGCCTCGGACCAGGACCTGCGGACCTACCTCTGCGCCCAGTGCCACAGCACCTATGCCTTCGGCAAGGATGAAGCCCTGGACTTCCCCCACGAGAAGGGGTTGAAGTCCGAGGAGGTCCTGAAGGCCTTGGATGCACGACAGACTGCTGACTGGACCCACCCTGGTTCCGGCGCCCCCATGCTCAAGCTGCGGGGGCCCTCCTACGAACTCTGGAGCCAGGGCATCCACGCCTCCAGGGGAGTGACCTGCACCGATTGCCACATGCCCTACGTCCGGGAGGAAGGCAGCCGCATCGCCAGCCATCAACTGCACCGCCCCCTTCGGAACCCCCTGGAGGCCCAGTGCGCTCCCTGCCATCGCTGGCCGGAAGGGGAACTGAAGGCCCGGGTGCAGGACATTCGGGCCAGACACCAAGAACTGGAGCAGCGGGCTGAAGCTGCCCTGGTCTCTGCCCATCGTGCCATGGCCCATCACCCGGATCCGGAGGCCAGGCGCCTGCTTCGCCAGGCCCAGGCCCATTGGGACTTCGTGGCCAGCGAAGGTTCGGGCGGCTTCCATGCCCCGCAGGAAGCCGCCCGGAATCTGGCCCTGGCCATTGACCTGGCCAGACAGGCCGAACTCAGAGTTCGATCTTCGTCCCCAGCACCTTGAGGAACTGAGCAATCCAGGCGGGGTGAGCGGGCCAGGCGGGAGCCGTGACCAGGTTGCCATCGGTGACGGCCTGGTCGACCCCGATGCCAGCCAGCTTGCCGCCAGCCCTGGAGACATCCGGGCCGCAGGCCGGGTAGGCGGAGCAGACGCGGTTGTCGAGCACCCCAGCGGCGGCCAGGATCTGGGGTCCGTGGCAGATGGCGGCAATGGGTTTGTTGGCCTTGGCGAAGTGCTGGACGATCTCGATCACCTTGGGATTGAGACGGAGGTATTCCGGCGCCCGGCCACCCGGAATGACCAGGGCATCATAGGCCTCGGCCTTCACCGCGGCGAAGTCGGCATTGAGGGCGAAGCGATGCCCGGGCTTTTCGGTGTAGGTCTGGTCGCCCTCAAAGTCATGAATGGCGGTTTTGACATAGTCCCCAGCCTTCTTGTCCGGGCAGACCGCATCCACCTGATGGCCCACCATCAGCAGGGCCTGGAAGGGCACCATGACTTCGTAGTCCTCAACGAAATCACCGACGAGCATCAGAATCTTCTTGGCAGCCATGGCTACTCCTTTATTTGTGATTAATATTTCCCAACAATTTGGGGTCCACAAGCACTATCGACACAACTTTGGGTTCCTTCAAGCCTGGACGGTGACAGAAGGATTCCTTTTTTCTGTTCCTTCCGAAGAGTGATTGAACCTTCCGTTTGGAGAGGGGAAACTAAGTGTATTTCCGGGGGTCGACCTCCGGTATTGAAGGGAGAACACCATGGCCGAAATTGCCGAGTCCCAGGTGAATCTGCGTCGCTCGCTGGAAGCGATCCTGGACCGGGAAAGCATTCTCGACCGCCCCATCGACCGAGTCGCCTTCTCTGGAGACGGAAGCTTCTACCGGATGATTCCCAAGGCCGTGGTCTTCCCAAAGACCATCGAACAGGTGAAGCAGCTCTTCCAGTTCAGCCGCAGCGAGGGCATCCCCATGACCTTCCGCGCCGCTGGCACCAGCCTCTCCGGCCAGGCCATCACGGATGGCATCCTGGTGGAGGTGGCCCGCCACTGGAAGCACATCCAGATCCTGGAGCAGGGCGCCAAGGTCAAGGTGCAGCCCGGCATCATCGGGGACCACGTGAACCGGACCCTCAAGGCCTCCAAGGCCAAGATCGGCCCGGATCCGGCCTCCATCGCCACCTGCACCGTCGGCGGCATCCTGTCCAACAACTCCAGCGGCATGTGCTGCGGCGTGCACCACAACGCCTATCACACCCTGGAGTCCCTCACCTTCCTGCTGCCTTCGGGCACCCTCATCGACACGGCGGACCCCGAGGCCGATGCCAAGTTCCGGGCCCAGGAACCGGCCCTGGCCGCTGGCCTCCTGGAGCTCAAGGCGGAAATCGAAGCTCACCCCGCCCTGAGCGCCCGGATCCGCGCCAAGTACCGGACCAAGAACACCACGGGCTATTCCCTGAACGCCTTCCTGGACTTCCAGAAACCCGTGGAGATCTTCCGCCACCTGATGGTGGGCTCCGAAGGCACCCTGGCCTTCATCGCGGAGGCCATCCTCAGAACAGTTCCCGACCTGCCCGCCAAGGTCACGGGCTTCCTCATCTTCCCGGATCTCCGGGCGGCCTGCGCGGCCATCGTCCCCCTCCGGGACGCCGGAGCGGCGGCCCTGGAGCTTCTGGACCGCGCCTCCCTCCGGGCCGTCGAGAGCCAGGACGGCACCCCCGAAAGCTTCAAGACGCTTCCGGACGGAGCGGCGGCCCTCCTGGCGGAGTTCCAGGGGGCCGATCCCCTGGCCCTGGAAGCCCTTCAGCGGCAGGCCGAGGCCGCCTGTGCCAGCCTCCACCTGCTCGAACCGGTCCATTTCACCCAGGATCCCGTGGAGCAGGCCAAGATGTGGAAGCTCCGCTCCGGCACCTTCCCCTCCGTGGGAGCGGTCCGGGCCCGGGGCACCACCGTCATCATCGAGGACGTGGCCTTCCCGGTGGAGCACCTGGCGGACGCCGCCCTGGACCTCCAGGCGCTCTTCGCCAAGCACGGCTACGACAACGCCATCCTCTTCGGCCATGCCAAGGACGGCAACCTCCACTTCGTCATCACCCCCTCCTTCAACGAGTCCCGCTTCGTGGATCAGTACGCCCGATTCATCGACGAGGTGGTGGAACTGGTGGTGAAGAAATACGATGGCGCCCTCAAGGCCGAGCATGGCACCGGGCGCAACATGGCCCCCTTCGTAGAGGCCGAGTGGGGTCCCGAAGCCAAGGCCGTCATGACCCGCCTCAAGGCCCTGGTGGATCCCCAGCACCTGCTCAACCCCGGCGTCATCCTCAACCCCGACACCGAGGCTCACCTGCATCATCTCAAGGCCATGCCCCCGGTGGAGGAGCAGGTCGATAAGTGCATCGAGTGCGGCTACTGCGAACCCAAGTGCCCCAGCCGGGAGCTGACCCTGAGCCCCAGGCAGCGCATTGTCGTGCGCCGGGAGATGGCCAGGCTGGCCACCACCGGGGAGGACCCCAGCCGTCTGAACTCCCTTCAGGCGGACTTCGCCTACATGGGCGTGGACACCTGCGCCGCCGACGGCCTCTGCGCCACGGCCTGCCCCGTCTCCATCGATACGGGCTCCCTCATCAAGCACCTGCGCCGCACGGCCCACGGCCCCGAGGCCCAGCGCATCGCCGCCTGGATGGCCCGGCACTTCGGCACCATGGAGCCCCTGGTGCGCTTCGGGCTGCGCTCCGGCCATGCGGTGCAGCAGGTCTTCGGGGCAGCCTCCATGGTCAGCCTCACCCGCCTGGGCCGCACCATCCTCCGCCGCGCCACCTACCAGTGGAGCCCGGAGATGCCCAAGGCCGCCAAGGCCGCCCTGCCCCGCACCAGCCGCCAGGGGGCCCAGGCCATCTACTTCCCGGCCTGCATCTCCCGCATGATGGGGCTGCTGCCCGGGGAACCCGCGGACCTGAGCCTGCCCGAGGCCTTCGTGGCCGTCACCCAGCGGGCCGGGGTCCTGATCCATATCCCCGAACAGGCGGAAGGCACCTGCTGCGGCGTGCCCTTCTCCTCCAAGGGCTACGATCAGGCCCACCGCGAAGTGGTCAACCGGGCAATTGAACGCTTCTGGGCCTGGAGCGGTGAAGGCGAGCTCCCGGTGGTGGTGGACACGAGCCCCTGCACCTACGGACTGGTCACCGCCCGCCCCTACCTGACACCCGAGAACCAGGAGCGCTTCGACCGCCTGAAGATCCTGGATTCCGTGAGTTTCGTCCACGACCAGGTCCTCCCCAAGCTGGAGATCAAGCGCAAGGTCGGCTCCGTGGCCCTCCACCCGGTCTGCTCCGTGACCAAGATGAATCTGGCCTCTAAACTGGAAGCCATCGCCCGGGCCTGCGCCGAGCAGGTCGAAGTCCCCCTGAACGCCGGATGCTGCGGCTTCGCCGGGGATCGGGGCTTCCTGCACCCCGAACTCACCGCCTCCGCCACCCGCCGGGAAGCGGCGGATCTGGCCGGGCAGGACTTCGATGGCTACTACTCCAGCAGCCGCACCTGCGAGGTGGGTATGACCCGCGCCACCGGCCGGATCTACCGGAGCTACCTCTTCATGCTGGAAGAGGCTTCACGCT
>JAFNAB010000082.1 GCA_017859955.1 Holophagaceae bacterium | reverse complement strand
TCCCAGGATGACCAGGCCACGGACCGCATGCCTTACGCCAGCGTTGAGCAAAGGATCACCTCTTTTACAGCGGTTGCCTTTATAAATGTCACGACATGAGGATGTAATACTGCACCAAGTCTCCACCTTATGCGGATCGGGGTCAATCACGGCCACCAGGAGATGTGAAAAGGTCCGCTGGGGTCTGTCATCCTTCTTTCATGCACCTCGAACACATCGAAGTGATCAACTTCCGCGGCATCACCGAACTCCGGCTCGACCTTGAGCCCGGCACCACGGTGTGCTTCGGGGAGAATGCCTGGGGCAAGACCACACTGGTGGAAGCCCTCCAATCCACCCTGGGCTCCCGCACCATCACCGAAGCCGACTTCCACCGCCTGGAAAACGATCGCAACACCATCGCCCGGCGCATGGGCATCAGCCTCCGCTTCGGGGGGGAGCCCCCCAAGGGCTGGGAAAGTGCGGGCTGGCGGGATGCCCGGGGGGCCTTCCACCTGGTGCTCCACTGGTCCGGTCGGCGCCTGGGCCGGGGCAGGGCCAGGGTCGAGCGGATCTTCCTGGGCCCCGAGGGCAGGGAACTGCCCCTGCCCGCCGGGGATGCGGCCCTGCTGGCGGATCTGGTGGTGAAGGCCCACCCCCTCCACGTCTTCCACGAGCTGCGCCTGGCGGAGGGAATGCTGGCTCCTGCCTTCTCGCCGGACCTGGCATTGCACGAGGATCCCGAGCGGGCCGTTCGCCGGATCTTCGAGCGCCTGCTCACCGTGCCTCACCAGGTCCATCCCAGCGAACTGGCCCGGGGCCTGGAGGCCCTTCAGCACCTGGCGGAATCCCGCCCGGAACTCTTCCAGCCCCCCATGCATGGCCCCCGCCGAGCCTCGGACATGACCGATGCCCCCGTGGGCCTCCACGATGGCCGCTCCCTGGGAGACCTGACCAATCGGGCGGGCTCCGGCACCCGTCAGGTGGCCCTCCTGGCCCTGGTGGGCGCCATGCTCCAGGCGGAAATGGCTTGGCCCCAGACCGGGGAGGTCAGCCCCATCCTGGTCCTGGAGGATCCCGAGACCCACCTGCACCCCATCCAGTTGGCCACCATCTGGAGCTTGGTAAGCCAGCTCCCGGTGCAGAAACTGGTAACCAGCGCCCATGGCGCCCTCCTGGCCAGCGTCTCCAGCCGGGCCCTGCGGCGACTGGTGCGACGGTCCCGACAGACCACGGTCTACCCCGATCCCGAAGCCCCTCCCCTGAGCCAGACCGACGCCCGCCGCGTGGCCTTCCATGTCCGGACCCACCACGCCGAGAGCCTCTTTGCCCGGGTCTGGCTCCTGGTGGAGGGCGAAACCGAAGCTTGGCTCCTCCCGGAGCTGGCCCGGGTCAGCGGCCTTAGCTTTCCCCTGGAGGGCATCCATTGCGTGGCCTTCGCCCAGGTGGGGCTGGCCCCCCTCATTGCCTTCGCGGATCGCTTCGGCATTCCCTGGCATCTGGTGGCGGATGGGGACGATGCCGGGCACCACTACGCCGCCAAGGCACGCCACTTCCTGAAGGGACGACTCGAATCCCGCCACCTCACCCTGCTGCCGGACCGGGACATGGAGCACTTCCTCTGGCGCAGCGGTTTCGCCGAGACCTACCGGCGCAAGGCCCCCCACCCGGAAGGGGCCGAAGCGGAGGCCATCATCCACCAGGCCCTGAAGGCCCACTCCAAGCCCGGCATGGCCCTCGAAGTCGCCGAGGAGGCCGGGAAACGGGGCGAGAAGGCCGTGCCTGGGCTCCTCAGGAAATGCTTCGGGCAGCTGCAGCGCCTTACGGAAAAGCGGTAGGAGGACCCATGGCGATGCCAACCGAAGCCCTGGAGGCATGCCAAGCCCGCGCCCACCAGGGGGACCCGGAGGCCATGACCGCCCTGGGCTGCCGGTACTACGAAGGGCTGGAGTTTCCCCAGGACTTCCAGCAGGCCCGGCATTGGTTCGAGAGGGCCACGGCCCAGGGCAACGCCCTCGCCAAGGTCTACCTGGGCTACTGCCACTATTACGGGCGGGCCATTCCCCGGAACCTGGAACGGGCCCACCAGCTCTTCAGCGAGGCCGCCGGGATGGGCCACCACAACGGCATGTACAAACTCGGGGACATGCACTACAACGGGCACCATGTCCCCCGGGACTACGTCCAGGCCTTCCTGTGCTTCCAGCGCGCGGAGGCGGCCTGCCCCCCGGAAAGCCCCGAAGCCCCCAACATCGCCTACCGCCTCGGGCACTGCCACCTGGAGGGCCATGGCACCCCCCGGGAGCTCCTGACGGCCCTGGACTTGCTCCACAGGGCCGAATCCGGGTGCTATCGGCTCATGGCCCAGGGAGACGCCTACGCGGGCCTAACCCTGGTGCGGGTCCAGGAGGACCTGGAGAGAACACGGCGCGAACTGGACCGCGCCCAGCCTTATCGCACCGCCGATCTGGGGTACCACAACCCGCTGGAAGGCCGGAATTGGGCAAGACACATGCCGGAGGTCGCCAGGTTGTTTGGGATGATCGTTCCCCCCGTTTGAGACCGGCCCCGCAAAGGTAGTCTGGCGGGGCCGTGGCTGGAGCCCCCCGATGGCAGCGGCCAGCACGAGATGAAGACCATTGACCACCAGAACTGGCCTGAACGCCCTGTCAGTGCTTCCAAGCTAACGCCATGTTCATCAATATCTTCGCGCCGATGTTCCTCGTGGAACTTATCGAAATAGGACCTCTGTTACACCGCGGATTCAACGGCGTCTACAAGTTCTGGTTTCAATCCACGTGCAGGCCCGAAGGCCCGCACGGCCTCCCGCCGTCGTCGTTACCTGGCCGCCGTGGTGTTTCAATCCACGTGCAGGCCCGAAGGCCCGCACGGCCCCTGGTCGGCGCCATGGTTTACCAGGGCACCTGGTTTCAATCCACGTGCAGGCCCGAAGGCCCGCACGGCGCCGCCCTTGCCGAGGCCGAGGGGCTGAGGCGGGTTTCAATCCACGTGCAGGCCCGAAGGCCCGCACGGCCCCCTCATCGATTGGCGTCTCTGTCGCCACAGGGTTTCAATCCACGTGCAGGCCCGAAGGCCCGCACGGCTGGTCGCCGCAGCGGTTGAGGTTACAGACTGCGTGTTTCAATCCACGTGCAGGCCCGAAGGCCCGCACGGCGTGGCGAGAAGTGCAAAGAAGGCTATGTCCACTGCGTTTCAATCCACGTGCAGGCCCGAAGGCCCGCACGGCCACCTTGAGTATCTTGGACCCACCGAGATTGACCGTTTCAATCCACGTGCAGGCCCGAAGGCCCGCACGGCGCTGTCGGAAAGGCCCGCGCTCTTCCCCTGGTAGTTTCAATCCACGTGCAGGCCCGAAGGCCCGCACGGCCCATCCCACCCGCGCCGCAGGCGCCGCATAAGGAGGTTTCAATCCACGTGCAGGCCCGAAGGCCCGCACGGCATCAGGCCGATGTCGATGTAGCTTTCGGGAAACTGGTTTCAATCCACGTGCAGGCCCGAAGGCCCGCACGGCGCCTTGTTGTAGGCCTGGGCCTTTTCGGACCAGTTTCAATCCACGTGCAGGCCCGAAGGCCCGCACGGCGCGGCACCGCCGCCAGCCTGAAGGTTAGAGTGGATGTTTCAATCCACGTGCAGGCCCGAAGGCCCGCACGGCAACTGCGGTCCATCGTGACCCATGACCGCGAGACGTTTCAATCCACGTGCAGGCCCGAAGGCCCGCACGGCAGGCGTAGACATCGGCGGCGGAATCCATGCCGAGTTTCAATCCACGTGCAGGCCCGAAGGCCCGCACGGCCAGACGGGATAGTGTTCTTATCGCCGTTGTTGGCGTTTCAATCCACGTGCAGGCCCGAAGGCCCGCACGGCCATGATCCCCGTTTGGCTGGCAACCCATGGATGGTTTCAATCCACGTGCAGGCCCGAAGGCCCGCACGGCCCGTTTACGCTCTGATGGCGGGATGATATGCGCGGTTTCAATCCACGTGCAGGCCCGAAGGCCCGCACGGCGACCAATATGGACACCCTCGTTGCGACCATCCAGGTTTCAATCCACGTGCAGGCCCGAAGGCCCGCACGGCTTGCTCCGCAGTTCATGCCCTGGCCCCCCTCTCACAGTTTCAATCCACGTGCAGGCCCGAAGGCCCGCACGGCGGTCATGGATCGACCCCCAGGGCCGCACCTTTGGGTTTCAATCCACGTGCAGGCCCGAAGGCCCGCACGGCTTACCCCCGCGCAAATACTGCATTCGAAGCCTTTGAGAGCATCTTGGCGCGGAGGGGGTTTCTTTCTGACATTTTCACCACAAAATCACGCTGCTACTTATTCATCTTTCTTGATTTTTCAAGGAACCATGAGGCTGCGCGAGGGGGCCGGAGATTGGGCGTTCGCTGGACCTTCGCGCCATCCCATTCAAAGCACCAGAGGCGCCTCAAAATCCAAGCTGGGTTTGACTCCATGGTGTTCAGCCTGACGAACATCATCTTCACCCAGGAAGTAGAAGCGCAGGCTGTCCTCTCCTGGATCATAGAGGGAAAGCAGCTTCGCCTTCAACTGCGCCCACAAAGCGGGGGTCACCTTGCACTCGAACACACTGAACTGGACCCGTTGACCATAGCTCAGGCAGGCCTTGGCTACACGGCGAAGACGGCGCTGCCCAGCCCGCTCCATGGTCTGAATGTCATAACAGACAAGCACCACCATGCTTCAACCTCTGGGGTGAAAGGGAGGAAAGGCTTCGAGGTCCCCCCTCAAATGCCGCGCGAGAAGCCGAGCCTCTAGCTGGGGCACCAGTCCCCACGGAATCTCCTGGTTGAGAAATGGATGGCGGATCACCTGAGCCTTTCTGGTCTGGTGGGCGGTGATGACCTCTTTGCGGGTCTCCTCGTCCATCTCGACGGCCCCGCTTTCGCTAACCAGGAATCCCTTGGAGCGCACTTGCTGGTTGTTTACTAGCCCCAGGGCTAGGCGGTCCGCCACCAGGGGCCGGAAGCTCTCCATGAGGTCAAGGGCCAGGGCAGGACGCCCCGGACGGAAGGCGTGGAGAAAACCGATGGCGGGGTCGAGGCCCACGGATTGACAGGCAGCCAGGCAATCTCCCATGAGAAGCGCATACGAGAAGGAGAGAAGGGCATTCATGGCATCCTTGGGCGGGCGTCGATTCCGCCCCTGCCATGGGAAGTCCCTGCGCTGCTGGCGAACCATGAAGGGGAACCCCTCAAAGTAGCGTGCGGCAGCTTCTCCCTCGCAGCCACGGACCTGATCGTGGGTCTCCATGCGATCCACCTGTTTTTGGATCATTTCTATCCGCGCCGATATATCCGTGAGTTCCCGGGCCTCCTCCTCATTCGCCTCCCTGGCTGCCCGCTGAACCACATGCCTCTGATTGGCCAGCTTCCCTTTGACAAGCGTCTTGGCAATCGCCAGGCTGCGGGTCTCATCCAGGTGGACCTCCATCTGGTTGCGCCGAAGCCAGGCCCCGGAGGCATCCGGACCCTCCATGCGCCCGAGGAAGCGACCCCGCTCAGAGAGGAAGGTGATAGCCACATGCCGCTCCAGGCACATCCGGGAAAGGTCGGGGCTGACATAGGCCGTTCCCAGGATCACGATGGCCTGAAGGTGGTGGATAGGCACCTGGAGGCGCTTCTCCCGGTTGATCTTCACCACCACCGTCTCATTCTCCTTGTAGAGGTGGGTCTCAGGCGTCGTGATATAGAGGGTGTTGAGCAGCAAGGTCATTCAGTCCATCCCGCGGAGATAGGCCCGGAGCCCTCCGATACCGGGGAGGCCGGGCATGCAGAGTTCCTGGAGACTGCATTCAGGACACTTGGGCCCCAGTTCGGGTGGAGGGGTGCGGGCCGATTGAAGCATCTCAAGCACCCCCCGGACAGCCTGGAGCGTCTCATCCCTCAGTGCCTGATCGAAAACCACCTCCCGTCGGCGCCTGGAGGCACCGTAGAAGATCGCTCCGGCCGGGACGGGGACCCCCAGCATTTCCTCCAGGCAAAGGGCCTGGGCACATAGCTGCAGTTCGGCGTGGCGGAAGGTGTTCCTTGAACTGCGTTTGTATTCCACCGGGAAGGGCCTCCCGGTGTCCGGCCAAGCCGGGTCTTCCCAGAAGACCACGGCATCGGCCCGCCCCACCAGATGGTGGACATCTGAGCGCAGCTGCAGCGCCCGGGCGACTCTCATCCCGGGGCGCTGTTCCAAGCCCGGCAAATCCACCTTCTCGTGGAGCTGGTGCCCCTCCACCGTGCGGACCGATTCCGCCCAGAGATTCTCCAGGTGGATCAGCCCGCACTGGCGGTGGCAATAGGACCAGTGCTCCAGGGCTGCCAGGGGAACGAGGAGCTCGTCGTCTTCCATTTACTGGATGCTCACCACGGTCTTGCGCTGGCTGAGGGGCTGACCATCAAGCAGGATCCGGTAGTCAGTGAACTCCCGGGCCGGTCCCTCCGTGGCACGCTCCCAGGTCACCCGCTCGAAGAGATCACCGGCGGGGGCACTGCCCAGGGCACTCCCATGTTCGAAGACCACCAGGCGGCGGGTGCCCATGAGCCCCCGGGCGGCGCTGCGATCATGCTCGAAGAGGTTCTCCAGGGACTCCCAGAAGAGGTCCAGATCCGCCTGCGTAAAGCCCGTCTGAGCGGCGAGGTGGGCCGAGACAAAGCCGTGGGCGCGGTAGAGACCGTAGGGCACGGTGTACTTGCGGCCCATGGTGCGGTTGTCTCCGCCCTGCTTCTCCGCCTCGGCCTCAGTGGTCACGGCCATGCGGGTAATGGAATGCTCAAGGGCAACAATGGGCTCGACGGAGCGGGCGAAGGTGAGCTGGATGGGGCCGCGGACTTGGCCCGCATTGGCCCCGGTGCTCATGACGGCACCGAAGGTCCGGACATCGAAGAAGCGCTCACACAGAGCCTTCCGCCCCTTGTCGACCTCGCCGCCCTGCGCCTCTCCCTTGGTATTCCGCTTCTTGCCATCCTTGGGATCTGCGGGCTCCTTCTCCAGGTCAATACCCAGGGCCGTGTAGGCCGAGGCAATGTTCTGGTTCAGGATCGCTTTCTCCTTCACAAAGATGTCGAAGGGGGCTTGGCCACCCCGGGTCAGCTGGACAAAGTTGCGAACCTTCCGCTTGAGGCAGACGTCCGTGACCAGACCGCGCCCGGTCTCCGCATCGATGCGGGGGAGATTGCCCGCATCTGGGTCACCATTGGGGTTGCCATCCTGAACATCGAAGAAGAGAACGAAGTCGTACCGCTTGGTGAGGGTCATGGTGGCTCCTTAGGCCTGGTCGGGGGTTTCGGACTTGGGGGACTTGGTGAACAGCGCCTGGCGCTGGTGGTAGTAGCCGATGGCGAAGCGGGCCTGCTCATCCAGGGAGAGGTGGGGCTTGGGTCCCTGGGCGGGCAGCAGGTCCGTGACCTCCCCCAGCAGGCGCTCCAGGTTCACCGCCTCGCCCTTCCGCTCGATCTTGCGGAGATGGTGGTTCTTGAGTTTCATCAGCAGAGGGTAGGTGCTGCAGGGCGAGCTGGAAAAGGCTCCGTAGAAGCGGTCGCGTATACCGGCGTTCACTTCCTGGTAATTGTTGGAGGCCAACTGGATGCGCTCCAGCAGGGCGAAGACCCGGCCCAGGACGTACCCCGGGCAGGTGTTGGTGGGGTCGAGACTCACGGTGATCTCCTTGGAGGACGCGGGTTGGAGACGATGGGTGCGATTGAGGACGGCTTTAAGAACGGCTGCGCGCATGCGGGTGACCTGCCGCTCCGCCCGGATGCGGCGGATGGCCATGTGAAGCAGGGTCTGGGGGTAGGGGGCGCCGGACAGCACGGCCCGGACCACGTTGCCCGCGAGGTTCGGGGGAACATTGTCCGCCTTGCCCTGAAGGACCAGGTCGCAGAGCAGGGGCATCAGGGCCCGGCGACCGGGGTCCAGGGGGCCCCTGACGATGTCCAGATCATCCAGGTGCTGTCGGAGTTTGGCCGACTGCCCCGCCACCGTGTCCACGTGCCAGAAGCGCACTGCAATACGAGCCGCATTGGGGGCAAGACCCAGGACATAGAAGGGGGTGTCATCTCCTTTTGGGAGATACCCAGTATGAGGACTGCCATAGAGCGCCGAAACTGCGCGGGCCTCGGCATCTGGATCATCCCTGGGTGCCAGTCCAAAGAAGGCCGGGAAATCTGCTTCCAGAGTGGAATCCTTCCGCCCGGACCAAAAAACCGTGGTGGCATCGCCAACTTGCATTTTCTGTTTTGAATCCTTGGCCAGCAGGTGGTTTAGGGCGGTGGTGTATGCCGCTTCTGCAGCCGTGCTCACTGGCGCATTGAAACCCTGTTCTTTCCCATAAGAGTCGTATCCAGAATTTCTCTGAAAGTTGACCAGAGACTTGGAGTCTTTGCTGATGGGCGTTCGCGTATGAATACGAGCCAGTTTGGTGGATTCTCCCGTAACAAGACAGATCCCATGCCGCACCACTTCTTCGCCCTTACCGGGACCAGCTTCCCCGTCCAGCCTCCTTTCGGCAATGGCATGCACCGAATGCGTACATGGAATGGGATCCGGTTCTCCGTCCATTCGGAAAGCCATATTGCACCCAGCGATCTTTCGGCACTCACTCCAGGTAGAGGAGGCAATCAACCGGGCACACTGCCCCGTCGAATAAAAGGACTGCATCGCCCTAATCCCTGGCTCCTCAGGGTATTTCCTAGCGAGTTCTCCCAAGGCAGTGAGCCAAGTGTGATGCTGCGCATCAGCCAAGGCGCGGTCCTTAGGGTCTTCACTCTTCGCCTGCCCCGCGATGTAGCCGATGTGATCCCAAAGAAGGTGTGTCACCTGGTAGCTCTTCGAGCCGGAACGTGGCAAGGGCTTTGGAAACAGGAATTCGCGTGCGCGCATTTGTCGGCCGTTGGTCTGCCTTGTGTCCTCCAGCGCGCAGAACTCCCCACGCATGTTGATCACGATCAAGAAAGGAATTTCAACTCGCGCAAATCCATCAGGCGCGAGGTCCCCTTTCCTTTCGTAGTATTCGCACAGCGCCTGAAGGATCATCGCCGCACCTCCGGGCTCTCCCAGTCAGGCACATGGACCACGCCCTGCTCCAGACGGGCCTGGAAGAACGCAGGTGCCGGACCACCCTCCGCCTGGAAGTCCAGGTCATAGAGCATGAAGCCCAGGTCCCGCGCCTCGGGAATGGGGGCCGGATCGGCGCTGGCCGGGTCCACTAATCGGTAGCTGCCCAGGCTGAACTCCCGGCACCCGAAGTAGGGCTGGTTGAAGCACTGTCCCTTGGTGGCCCGTCGCTCGAACATAGCCTGGTACTTGGCGGGATTCTCATCACGGCGGAGGACTTCCCGTTCCCCAGGGTCCACCGGGGCCTCCGGCGTGCTCCGTCCCCCGGCTTTCCGGCGGGCCACGGGAATGAACACCATCTCGGCGTGGAGCCGATAGGCCACATCCCGCAGGAAGAGCCCGGCCCGCTGCTGACGGTTATCCTCCACGAAGAGCCCATCCTTACCGCTGGCCACCGCACCCACCTCATTGCGCCGGACGCTGGTCCACTGGATGGGGTTGAGGACTTCGATCTTCCGGATTCGCCATCGGATGGCGGGCTTCCAGAAGATGGCCTCGAAGATGGCCCGAGCGGCGGAGGGGGTGATGACATCGTAGCTGACCCGCTCCACCTTCATCTCGGGGCGGGTGAAGCAGGCAAAGTCGCCCCTCACCTCCAGACAATAGATCCGATTGGCATGTTCCATGGGCAGCTCCTGGCGTATTTCAAAGGGTGTAGAGATCGGGGCGGAAGCGGATGGCATCGGCACAGAGTCCAGTCCTGTCGTCGTAGAGACTGTCGGCCACCTGGACCCAGAAGCCCTGCACCTCCTCGATGTCTCCCTGGCGGTGAAGCTCCTGAACCACTCGACCCGGAAGGGTGACCGTGAAGCGCTGGAGCGCCCGGAGCCGCTCCCGGCTGGGGCCCGCAAAGCGCAGCGCCTCCACTAGCCTCTCGATCCGTTCCCGGTGGGGTCCATATCGAACGATGATGGCGGCCTGATCCCCTTCATCGATGAGCCGAAAGGCCTCGGCGGCCTCACGGAACTGGAACTTGGCGAGATGGGCCTCCTTCACCAGCAGGCCCACCATATCCTTCTCGTCAAAGCTGTTCACCTTGCCGTAGAAGGTCTGAAAATAACGGGTGAAGGCCTCCGGGGCCAAGCTCAGGGCCAGCTCCGGGCACACCCGCAGCAGCTCCCGAGCGGCCTCCTCCCCCTTGAGCAGCAAACCCGAGGGGGCGGGCTTGGGGGGCGTGAAGAGCACCACATCCCCCAGTCGCCCCAGCTTCCCCTCCCGGTTGCAGCGCCCCGCCGCCTGGGCCATGGAGTCCAGGCCCGCCAGGGCCCGGTACACGACCGGGAAGTCCAGATCCACGCCCGCTTCCACCAGCTGGGTCGAGATCACCCGGATGGGATCGCCCGCCTTGAGACGCTCCTTGATCATGCGGATCAGGTCACTGCGGTGCTCGGGACACATGAGCGCCGACAGGTGGAGCGTGCCCTCCGGCATGCAGGCGTGGAGCTCCCGGCAGTCCCGGCGGGTGTTCACGATACAGAGCACTTGGTCCTTTTCGGCCAACTCCTCCGCCAAGGCCCCCCAGGTGACGGAAGTGAAGTCCGGTGAGTGGAGGCGCAGAGCGGTGCGGCGCAGGCTCACCGCCAGACCCGTAGGATCCGGCATCAACTCGCGGACCCCCTCCAGTCCTGTGAAGACCGCCCCCTGGGTGCCGATACGCCCCTGCAGAGTGGGCTGGGTCGCCGTACAGAGCACCGCCGAGACCCCGTACTGCCGCACCAGAGTTCCCAGCACCTGGAGGATGGGCTTCAGGAACGAAGAGGGGAGCATCTGGGCCTCATCGAAGACCACCACGCTATCCACCAGATTGTGCAACTTGCGACAGGCCCCGGTGCGGGAGGCAAACAGGGACTCGAAGAACTGGACGTTGGTGGTGACGATGATGGGGGCATCCCAGTTTTCGGAGGCGAGCCGCCCCGCCAGGGTCTCCCGCGCCGGGTCTAGGTTGCTGTGGTGCTCCAGCACCACCCCCGGACCGAATACCTTGGCCAGAACCTCCGCGGTCTGCTCGATGATGCTGGTATAGGGAATGACCACCACCACCCGGCGCTTGCCGTGGCGCACCGCATGGTCCAAGGCGAAGGCCATGGAGGCCAGGGTCTTTCCGCCTCCCGTGGGCACCGTCAACGAGAACAGCCCGGGCACCAGCTTGGCACCGTCACGACAGGAGGCCAGCACCTGGCGGCGCACCCGGTTGACCGGTGAGTCATCGGCCCTTGCCCCAAGTGCGGCCATGTGGGCATCCAGCCTGGCCTTGAGCGCAGCGAGATCGGGCTGTTCCTGGCCCCGCTGCTGGGCTTTGGCGGGATCCATGAAGGCCTCGGTGTCGAGGAAGTCCGCATCCACCAAGCATGAGAAGAGCATCCTCAACCAGAGGTGGACGTCTTCCGGATGGTCCGGGTCCACTTTGGGCGGCTGGGTCGGCGGCCTCAGAGATGCCAGTAGCGCATGCATGCCGTTGACCTGGGCCTCCTTCAACCACTCGAGCTTGCGGACTCGCGCCTCTAATCCAGAGACACCCCCAATCCAATCGGGAAGCCCGGCATGGTGGCCCGCAATGGGATAGGCCAACAAGGTCCCTTGTATACGCCATTGCCCATATGCCCAGACCGCACCAGCGGAGCTGTGATCCACCTTGCCATGCTTCCCCTCCAGGTGAGCCTCAGCGTCGTATCCGCTGGCCGTACGCAGATACCTCTGGAAATCCGCCCCTGCCTTCCCAAGATCATGCAGTCGGGCTGCCAGCTCAGCCCAAGACTCCGAAGCAAAGGGAGTGGCGAAAGCCGCCGCAACCCGAGCCGTTCCAGCAAGGTGGTCGCCCAGATCATGTTGACGCCAACAGCCATCTCTATCTTGGGCAACATGAGCTAGAACAGCGCTTTGGGGTTCAGGCATCGCAGGGCCTCTTTGGGTTCAGTGCATGGACATGCTCCCCCAAGAATAGCCCTAGGAATTAGACATTTTTTGTCACAACCGTTAAGTCGCTAATTTTATCCCCTGTTCCTGATAATCAGTGGTACCCATCCCCGGAGGGGACCGAAGGCCCACGTGTGCATAAGCTCACCCCCTTCACCACCCCACCGCTCTGTTGGCCTTCCTTGAGATAGGCCCCCCGAGGGGGACGACAGGCCACGGCATTGGAGGCACGGGCTTCAAGCCTCAGGGCTTCTTTGCCCCCGTCCTGCCTTCAGCCAGGTTCTTCTCCAAAGCTGCCCGGGTTTCGTCCGTCACGGGACTAACTACCAGTGAACTTGAGGGCGGCGCCAAGGAATTTCGGCCGGGGATAAACGGGGATAAACGGGGATGAAACAACCGGTCGCCATGAGGCTCGGGTTACCCATCCCCGTGCATGTCTGACCCGCCCTCCTAGCAGACGCCCAGATCGATCACCACCTTGAGATCCGCGGCGCTCTGCTTGCCTTCCTTGAGATAGGCTGCGGCCTCGGCTAGCGGGACGACCCGGGTCACGACCCTGGAAACGGCCTCGCGGTGGCCCGCGATGATCCGGGCGGCGTCCTCGAAGCCTCCGGTGCTGCCCATGCTGGCGGCCAGGGTCAGGGACTTCTTCATCACCAGCCCGAAATCCATCTCCAGGCTGCCCTGGTGGCCGATGCAGACGATCTTCCCATCGGGAGCCGCCAGGGCCACGGTCCGCCTCAGGGCGGAGCCGCTGCCCGAGGCCTCCAGGATGAGGTCGAAGCTGTCAGCCTCCAGGTCCATGAGGTCCGAGAGCCTCGCCTTGACCCCCGGGATCCCCAGGGACGCGGCCACGTCGAGCTTCTCCTGCACCAGGTCCACGATGGTGATGTCCTGGATCCCGTAGTCCTGAAGGGTGAAGAGGGCCAGGGCCCCGATCCCGCCCGCCCCGATGACCAGGGCCTTGCGGACCTTCTTCATGGTCTCGCGGTTGAAGCGCAGGCCGATGGCCGTGGCCGAGACGGACATGGGCTCGGTGAGCACGTAGGAGAGCACATCCCCTCCACCCTCGCAGCGGTATAGGTGGCGGCGGTTGATCACCATGTATTCGGCGCAGGCCCCGTCCACGGTGATGCCCCGCTTCTGGATGCTCAGGCAGTGGTTCCGGTTGCCCTCGGTGGTGCAGTAGTAGCACTCGCCGCAATAAAGGGAGCAGTCCCCGGTCACCAGATCCCCCACGGTGAGACCGGGGGCACAGCCCTCGCCCAGGGCGTCCACCACCCCCACCCACTCGTGGCCGATCAGGATGGGGTACGTGTGGGGGGCCTTGTAGGTGCCGTCGAAGAGCTTCTTGTCGGAGCCACAGAGGGCGACATAGCGCATCCGGATCCGGACCTCGCCCGGCCCGGGAATAGGCATCGGCAGATCCTCCAGACCGACCTGGCCGGGGGAATGGATGAAGAGCCCGCGATTGGCTACATGAGCTGGCATAGATAGCTCCTGCTTTCCGTCAGAGCCCGTTCCCACTGGGTGTCGTGGTGGTGGAGCTCGACGCTGACAAAGTGCTCGTACCCTGAGGCCTTGATGCTCTCGACGACCCGTTTGAAGTCGATGTCGCCCTCGCCGGGAATCTCGTGATGGTGGACCCGTCCCTTGATGTCTTCGATATGGATATGGCGGGCGTAGGGCAGGGCCTTCTCGATGGCCTCGTAGGGCTGCTCTTCGCAGCAGAAGACATGGCCGATATCGAGGTTAAGGCGCAGGCGCGGGGAATCCACGGCCTGGATCACCGGCAGGGCAGCATCCGTGGTGCCGATGTAGAACCCCGGTTCGGGCTCCATGACCAGGATCAGGTCGCTACCCTCCCCCAGGAACTCATCGATGCTCTCCCGGAGGCGGTCCGCCGCCTGTTCGGAGCTCACGTCCTCCCTCAGGAAGCCGCTGTTGAAGTTCATCACCGGCACACCCAGCAGATGGGTGACTTCCATGGAGCGCTTGATCAGGTCCCGTCGCCGCAGCCGTCCCGCGGCATCCGAACCAATGAGGGAGGGCTCGTAGGGCACATCGCCCAAAAGGGTAGGGCCCCCGGCTGCGACACACACGATGGAAATCCCGGCGTCCAGGCAGAACTCCCGCAACTCCCGCACCCGAGCGTCCGTGACACCCAGCGGGTGCAGGTGGGTGTCGTTCAGGGTGAGCTCGACTCCTTCATAGCCGGCACCCTTGATTTCCTTCAGCGCATGGAACAGGTCCAAGTTGCGTAATGTAGTCGAGTTGAAGCAGAGCTTGAACATGTGGTCTCCGGGTTCCAAGGGGGAATTAGCGCTGTTTGTACTCATCCAGGATGGCCTTGACGATCTCAGCGGGGACCTTCACCTGGTAGTCGCCATCGGGGTTGAGGCACTTGCCGACCCGCTCCAGGAGCACGAACTTGGTGCCGCCCAGGGTCTTCTTGTTGTCGCTCACCATGACGTGCAGCATGTCGTCGACCGAAACCGTGGCAGGGATGTTGAGATCGAGGCCGAGAATATCACCGAAGATCCGGTAGTGCCGGTCAACAAGCTCCCGGGAAATGTATCCGAGGCGGTGGCCCAGTTCGGCTGCGATGCACATGCCCTTGGCCACAGCCATCCCGTGGGTGATGGCGCCCTTGGTGAGGAATTCCATGGAGTGGCCGAAGGTGTGGCCGTATTCCAGGATCATGCCCAGCTTCTTCTCGGTGGGATCGGCCTT
>JAFNAB010000081.1 GCA_017859955.1 Holophagaceae bacterium | reverse complement strand
CCAGGAGGGGGGTGGCGGGGCGGAGTGCGTTTTCCATCTATTCCGCCAGACCCTGTTCCGTGAGCCAGCGCTCGGCGTCGATGGCGGCCATGCAGCCCGAGCCCGCGGCGGTGATGGCCTGCCGGTAAGTGTGATCCTGGACATCCCCGGCGGCGAAAACGCCCGGCAGGGAGGTCCGGGTGCTGCCCTTCTCCACCAGAAGGTAGCCCGTCTCGTCCATGGGGAGCTGGCCCGCGAAGAGGCTGGTGTTGGGCTGGTGGCCGATGGCCACGAAGAGGCCCTCCACGGGGAGTTCGGAGGTGGAGCCATCCACGGTGTCCTTGAGGACCAAGGCCCGGATCTTTTCCACGCTTTCGCCCGTGGGCAGGGCCACAGAGTGGGTCAGTACGTCCGTTACGGTCTTGTTCCAGGCCATCTGGATCTTGGGGTTGGACAGGGTCCGTTCCTGCATGGGCTTGGAAGCCCGGAACTTGTCACGCCGATGGATGAGGGTCACCTTGGAGGCGAACTTCGTGAGGAAGGTGGCCTCTTCCAGGGCTGTGTCACCACCGCCCACCACGGCGATCTCCTTGCCCCGGTAGAAGAAGCCATCGCAGGTGGCGCAGGCGGAAACGCCGCCACCCTGGCGGGAGAGGATCTCGTCCTTGGCGATGCCCAGCCACTTGGCGCTGGCGCCGGTGGCGATGATGAGGGCGTCGCAGGTGTAGTCTCCCTGCTCGGTGCTGAGGCGGTAGGGGCGGGCGGAAAGGTCGACTTTGGCGACGGTCTCGGCCAGGATCTCGGCGCCGAAGCGGGTGGCCTGCTCCCGCATCTCATCCATCAGGGAGGTGCCCTGGATGCCCTCCCGGAAGCCCGGGAAGTTCTCCACTTCGGTGGTCATGGTGAGCTGACCCCCGGCCTGGACCCCTTCGAAGACCAGGGGGGCCAGATTGGCGCGGGAGGCGTAAATGGCGGCGGTGTACCCAGAGGGGCCGGTGCCGATGATGATGAGCTTGCGGTGGGTGGCGGTCATGAATCCCTCTGGGAGTGCTACTTGAGGATGGTGATGGTGTTTTCTTTGCGGGGGGCGGCCTGGGCCTCGGCGGCCTTGCGGCCGAAGGCCCCGGAACCGATGGGCGCGTAGCCTGCGGGGATCTGAAGTTCCTTGCGGAGGGCTTCGTTGGCACCGCCGTTGAAAATAAGGCTGACAGCGTGGATCCAGCAGGACCCAAGCCCCATGGACTCCGCCGCCAGGAACATGTTCTCCAAGGCTACGGCCCCATCGTATCGTCCGGTATGGACCTGCTCATCCACGGCCACGAGGATGAGCGTGGGGGCTTTGTAGCATATGCTGAAATCGTTACCTTTGGCTCGATCTTCCATGGCCTTGACCCCCGAACCCAGGAGGACCTGGCGGCAGGCTTCGTTTATTCGGTGCAGAGTCTCGGGGTTCTGGACCACCGTGAAGTGCCAGGGCTGTCGGTTCATGCCGCTGGGGGCGAAGCGGGCCGTTTCCAGGAGGACGCTGAGCTCCTCCTCGGTGAGCTGATCCGGTGTAAAGGAACGGGTGCTGCGGCGCTTCAGGATCGTCTTCACCACTTCGTTCATGTTCGGCCTCCTCATTGGACTTCAGATTAGGTGGACTCGTTTCCAGCCACAAGGCGAGCGCTTCACTTCGTACCGGGCTGCACCAGGGCGACTCCCCCCAGGATCACCGCCATTCCCAGAACGGTCCTGATGCCGAAGGGTTCCTGCAGGAAGACCGCGCCCAGGGCCACGGCCACCAGGGGATTCAGATAGTTGTAGGTGCTCATCCGGGTCGGGGGCCAGACCCTGGAGAGGTAGGCGTAGGCGCTGAAGGCCACCAGGCTGCCGAAGACGGTGAGGTAGGCCACCGAGAGCCCGGCCCGCCAGGTCAGGGGGTGGTGCAGCATCCCCCCGGTGAGGGGCAGGAAGAGGGCGCCCACCACGCCCCCCGCGAGCATCTGGATGGCCACTTGGCCGAAGAGGCCCGTGCCCTTGACGTGGCGCCTGCCGTGGAGGGTGCCCTTGGCCCAGAGGTAGACGGCCAGCAGGATGGCCAGGATGCCCAGGGGGCTCAGGTTCTGCTGGGTCTTGAGGCAGAGCAGGGCCACACCCGCCAGCCCCAGCCCGAGGCCCAGCCAGGTGCGCCGGTCCAGGCGGTCCCTTCCCATGAAGGCGTAGAAGATGGGGGTGGAAGAACAGAAGATGGCTGTGAGTCCGCTGGCCACGCGGGTCTCGGCCCAGGACACCAGGGCATTGGAGAGGCCCAGGAGGAGAACCCCCTGGAGTGCAAGATGGGGCAGATCCCGGCGCAGGGGCCAGTCCTCCTGCATCAGGCGGCTCAGGGCCAGGGCGATGAGGCCCCCGATGAGGAAGCGGGTGGCCACCATGCCGAATGGGGTGAAGGACTGGACCGCCAGGGCGATGGCGAAATAGGTGGAGCCCCAGACCGTGGCGCAGATCCCATAGGCCGTCCAGGCTTTGAGGGGGTTTGCTTGGGGGGAGTTCACTTCTTGCGCGCCTTGCTCCCGGTGGGCTCGGCGGGCAGGGGGCCCGGCTTGGCGAAAAGGGTCTGGAGGACCATGGTGGTGCGGGTCTCCACCCGGCTGCCCATGGCGCGGATGCGCTTGAGGCGCTCCTGGAGTCCTGCAGGGGAGTCCGCCACGATTTTCAGGAGAAGCTGGTCCTCTCCGGTGATGGCGTGGGCCTCCAAGACGTCCGGCTCCTTCTCCAGGGCTTCCAGGAAAGGGGTCTCGGCCACGGGCTCCGCAGACTCATCGAAGCGCAGGGCCACATAGGCCACGATGGGCTTGAGCACCGAAGCTGGGCTCACCCGTGCCCCGTAGCCCTGGATGATCCCTTCGGTTTCCAGGCGCTTCACCCGCTCGATGAGGGTGGGGCGGCTGACGCCCAGCCTTGTGGCGAGCACCGCGTGACTGATCCGGCCTTCCCTGAGCAGGATGGCCACCAGTTGCCGATTCAAATCATCATTGAGCAGGGGTTTCGACATACAAAAACTTCCGCTCCCATCGTCTCACGCTTCAGTCGGAAATGTGCCGAGGCTTCCTCCGGTGCATTAGACTTGTTCTTCGAGGCAATCCATGGACTTCCAGCAACCCTTCACCGACCAGAGTTTCTTCCTCATCGCGGGCCCCTGCGTGATCGAGTCCCGGGAGCACGCCATGTTCCTGGCGGAACGCTTGGTGGACATCACCGAGTCCCGGGGCATCCCCTTCATCTTCAAGGCCAGTTTCGACAAGGCCAATCGGACCTCCCTCTCCAGCTATCGGGGGATCTCCATGGAGGAAGGGCTGGAGATCCTTTCGGAGATCCGCCAGCAGTACGGCGTCCCGGTGCTGACGGACGTCCATGAAGCCAGCCAGTGTGCCAAGGTCGCTGCCGCGGTGGATGTTCTCCAGATCCCCGCATTCCTGTGCCGCCAGACGGACCTCCTGCTGGCCGCTGCCGCCACCGGGCGACCCGTCAACGTGAAGAAGGGCCAGTTCCTGGCTCCCTGGGACATGAAGAACGCCGTGGACAAGGTGCGGTCCGTACCCAATGCAGACACTGTCTGGGTTACGGAGCGGGGGACCACCTTCGGCTACGGGAACCTGGTGGTGGACTTCCAGAGCTTCCCCCACCTGCGCAAGACCGGCTGCCCAGTGATCTTCGACGCGACCCATAGCGTCCAGAAGCCCGGTGCCCTGGGAACCGCCACCGGTGGGGCCCGGGAGATGATCCCGACCCTGGCCCGGGCGGCCGCCACCTCGGTGGATGGCTTCTTCTTCGAGGTCCATGAGAATCCAGCCAAGGCCCTCAGCGATGGCCCCAACGCCATCCGCCTGGACGACTTCGGTGCCCTCCTGGATCAGCTCCTCCCCATCTGGCGCGTGAGCCGGGCGGCGGTGCTGGCGGATCAGGCCGGGAAATAACAGATCCACCGCCAAGACTCCAAGGCTCTAAGAACTGCAAAAGAAAGAAAAAATCGCTTTTCTTTTCTTCGTGCCTTGGAGTCTTGGAGGTGGATCCTTTTTTCTTACCGAGGTCCGAGAATGGCCTTCCGTTTCGAGGTCGGCAAACCGCTGGCGAAAAAGCGCCGCACCCCAAGGGTGACGGCCTCCGCGAGCTTTTTCCGGAAGGCCGGATCCCGCAGTTTGACCTCCTCCCTGGGATTGGATATGAAGGCGGCCTCCACCAGGGCGGCGGGCATGGCCGCCCGACGCAGGACGGCGAAGGGGGCCTGCTTGACGCCCCGTTGCTTGATGTTGCCGATCTGGTTCAACTGGGTCTGGATGGCCACCGCCAGGCGCTCGGAGTCCTGGAGGAAGGCCTTCTGTGCCAGATCGTCCAGGATTCCCGCGACCACATCCTGGGTATCGGGGGCTTTGTCCTCCGCGTTCTCCTGCTTCGCCAGTTCGGCGGCGTCCGCGTCCCCCTGGTCCAGGCTCAGGAAGTAGACCTCGGACCCCCGGGCTCCCTTGGACCGCGCAGCATTGAAGTGGAGGCTGAGAAAGAGGTCAGCGCCCGCTTCATTGGCCTTCTGGGCTCGTTCCCAAAGAGGCACGAAGATATCCTCGGTGCGGGTCAAAAGCACTTCGAAACCGGCGGTTTCAAGGGTCTTTGCCAGGACCTGGGCCAACTCCAGGGCAGCCTCCTTCTCCAGCAGCTTTTTGGGCCCCTTGGCGCCTGCGTCCTCGCCCCCGTGGCCTGGGTCCAGGGCGATCTTCAGGCGTTGGGGGTGGAGCGGGAGCTTGGGGGTTTGGCCCCAAGCCAGTAGGCTGGTTAGAAGGGTGAATAGGATCCCTGGGAGTTTCACAGATGGCTCAATCCGTCAAAGGCACGCGAGACTTGTTTGGCAACGATGTGCGGTGGTTCCAGCATATCGAGGAAAGCGCGAGGCGTGTCTTCCATCGGCATGGTTACGAGGAGATCCGGACCCCCATCCTTGAGGAGATCGAGGTCTTCAAGCGGAGCGTGGGGGAAAGCAGCGACATCGTCCACAAGGAGATGTACGACTTCATGGACAAGGGCAACCGCCATGTGGTCATGCGACCCGAGAACACCGCGGGAGTGGTCCGGGCGGCTATTCAGCATAAACTGTTAATCAATAATGACCCCCGACTCCTCTTCTATGTCGGCCCCCAGTTCCGCTACGAGCGCATGCAGGCCGGGCGTTACCGGCAGTTCTGGCAGATCGGGGCCGAGAGCTTCGGTGTGGCGACCCCCGAGAGCGAGGCCGAAAGCCTTCTCCTGCTCTTCGAGTTCCTGCACGAACTGGGCCTCAAGCACCTGCAGCTCTCCATCAACTCCGTGGGCACCTCCGAGTGCCGTCCGGCCTTCCACGCCGCCATCCGGGCCTTCTTCGAGGCGCGCCAGGAACGCTTCTGCGCCGACTGCCACCGCCGCATCCAGGAGAACCCCCTGCGGGTGCTGGACTGCAAGGTTCCAGGCTGCCAGGAGGCCCTGGAGGGCCATCCCCTCATCACGGATCACCTGGATGAAGCCTCCCGGGCCCACCACGAGCGCCTGAAGGCCCTCCTGAGCGCCATGGACATCCCCTTTGTGGAGAACCCCCGTCTGGTGCGTGGTCTGGACTATTACTCCCGCACAGCCTTCGAAGTCCTGAGCAGCGATCTCGGGGCCCAGTCGGCCCTGCTCGGGGGCGGGCGCTACGATGGGCTGGTGAAGCAGCTCGGGGGTCCCGATACCCCCGCCTTCGGCTGGGCCATCGGTCTGGACCGTCTGGCCATCCTCATGCAGGCCCTCCACGGGGACGCCCCGGTGCAGGCCCCCGCCGTCCTTATTCCCCTGGGCGATGCCGCCACCCTCAAGGCCTTTGAACTGGTGCGCCAATGGTGGGCCCAGGGCTGCCGGGTCCAACTGGAGACCCGCAATGCCAACCTCAAGAAGGCCATGACCTCCGCCAACCGGTTGGGGGCTGGCATGGCCTTGCTGCTGGGCGATGGGGAGCTGGAGAAGGGAGTCCTCACCGCAAAGAATCTGTCCACTGGGACCCAGGAGGAGTGGCTCCTGGAGGATGTGGCCGCCAAGTTGCGAGCCTGATCAGAACTCCACCTTCAGGGTATAGCTGCCGCGTCGACCAAGGTCATCCTGGGGGATGGCGTTCACGGCGCGGCGGGCGTAGTCCGGGTACACCAGAAGCCGGTCATTGGCATTCCTGAACGAAAGGGTGTGGTCCATCCGTACCCTACCGAAGGGGTGGGAATAGCCCGCCGACAGGCTGCCGGTCCACTGGGAGGGGATGCGAGCGAAGGGGCCTTTGCAGGCTCCGGTGAGGCTGGCCAGGGCCGAAGCGTGCAGACCGTCCGTGGTGTAGGACAAGCCACTTCGGATGTGGTACTTGGGCGGGTAGTTGAAGTTGGAAAAGCCGGAGGTGCTCCCTGTCTGATCTCCACGAATGGTCCCCAGGAGCCAGTCCAGATTCACCATGCCCCGCCATCGCTCGCTGCCCTGCCACTTCAGTTCTATCTCCAGTGCAGTCGACTGGAAGGTCTGGCCATTGATATAGGTGAAGGCACCGCTGTCCGCAGGGCTCACGCGCTGGATGGTATCCCTGTACCAGGCACGGTAGAGCAGGGTCTGGAGGAGGAGATCCTTGAAGGTGCCCACGTAGGCGAGTTCCAGGGATGAGGCCTTTTCCGGCAGGAGACCTGGATTGCCAGTAATCACACCGGGGACCGCTGCATAGACCTCGAAAAGGGTGGGGGCGCGGAAGCTTTCGCCGGCGATGGCCTTGAGGGCATGGCGGTCATTCAGGGTCCAGACCGCCGTGGCCCTGGAGCTCAGGTTCGAGCCCGCCAGGGCGTTCTGAGTGAAACGGGTGCCCATCAGCATCGTGAATGCACCGGATTGGTAATGTCCCTGGAGGAAGCAGGACCGCTCCTGCACGGACCGATCCTCCATCCCGAAGCTGCTGGTCAGAGGACCGGAGGGACCAAAATCCGTGTGGAGGGTATCGGATCCGGAACGTCGATCCTCGTAGTCTCCGCCCAGTTCCAGGGCCAAGGTACTGCTTGTCCGCCAGTTCAGTTTCACATTGAGGGTCCGCCGACTTCCGTCCCAGCGGTCCAGCTCTGCATCTGGGCTCCGATGGGTTTCCCGGACCGTCTTGTCCCAGGCCGCCCGGGCCTGAAGTCCCACGGGGCCAAAGGACTCCGAATAGGTGTAGGCCACGAGATGCCCGTATTCGGGGCCGTCTCGCCCTAGACCACGCGCTACGGTCATGGTCGCACCCATTACGGGTTCCGTGTGACGGAAGGAACTCATCAGCAGGGAATGGCTTCCGTAGTCCAGGCGGAGGAGGCCGGAACGGGTCGAAAGGGTGTTCCGGAATGGTGTGGCGACTCCATCTTCCCCCGAGAACAGGTAGCTTGGACCTTTCAGATCCTGGGTGCTGGCCGCGAAGACGTACTGCAATTCTCCGTTGCTTCCGCCCAGGCGCCCTCCGCCCTGT
This sequence comes from Holophagaceae bacterium, assembly GCA_017859955.1. GTDB lineage: Bacteria > Acidobacteriota > Holophagae > Holophagales > Holophagaceae > Holophaga. Next base: position 7,419 of record JAFNAB010000081.1, on the reverse strand, counting down.
CGGCTTCCCAGGGTTCCCGCGCTGAAGCGGGCCTCGCCTTCCTCGTTCCAGGCGCGGCGCAGGACAATGTTCACGGCTCCGGTGTAGGCATTGGAACCGTAGAGGACCGAGGCGGGTCCTCTCAGTACTTCGACCCGTTCCACATCCCTGGGGTCGATTCGCCATAGGGCCGTCTGGGCTGTGCCAGTGATGGCGTCCCATACGGGGATGCCATCGATGAGGAAAAGCACCTTGGTGGCGTAATGTTCCTGGAGGATGCCCCGGGAAGTCGGGATGCCCTGGCTGATATTTCCCCGGAGCACCTCAAGACCCGGCACCGTATTCAGCAAGTCCGCCAGGGTTTCAAAGTTGTACCGTGCGATAAAGCCTCTTTCGAGGATGGTTACGGTCGACGGTGTGGTCAGCATGGATTCCGGTCGGGTGCTGGAGACCTGGATGGGCGTGGCCATCAAGGCTAGAAGGTCCGCAGGGACCTCCGGATCCGTCCCCTTGAGGGCAAGAGAGGTCAAGGCGAGCAGAAGAGCTCGACCATTACGCCGGGAACTGACGGAGAACAAAGGGGACATGGGGGGCCAAGTGTGAGGGTGCCGTGTACTGGTTCGGCTTTCCCGCCCCGCAGCTTGAATGACGAGAATCCTTGTTTGAAGTCCACCACCGCTGGCCCGATAGCGGCGGCCTGGCCGTGGTCGCGCTGTCTCGGCGGATGGAACCCCTTCGATGAACTCTTCCAGGCAGGGGCTTCTGGATTCTCTACTTCCGGTATTCCTCCGGCAGCCCCAGCAGGTTCTGATCCAGCAGATGGCTGGTTTTGACGTTCTTCATGGCGTTGAGCATGCAGAACTTGATGTCGGGCGCGGTCTCCCGGAGCTGGGCCACCATGGCCTTGATGTAGGCCCGCTTGGATTCCAGGGTGCTGGCGCCACAGAGAGGACAGCCACAGGGGACGATGGGGTAGCCCTTGAGCCAGGCAAAGCGTCGCAGGTCCTCTTCCTCGATGTAGGCCAGGGGACGGATTACGGTGTTGGCGCCGTCATCGCTGGTGAGCTTTACGGGCATGGTGGAGAGGCGGCCTTCGAAGAACTGGTTGATGAGGAGGGTCTCGATGAGGTCGTCCAGGTGGTGTCCCAGGGCGATCTTGGTGTAGCCCTCTCGCTTGGCGTAGGAGTACATCACGCCACGCCTCAGTCGTGAGCACATGGCGCATGGGGTGATCTCGGGCTTCTTCTTCACCGTCGTGTTGATGGGGGCATCCAGGATGAGGTGGGGGATGCCTCGCTCCTCGCAGGCCGCGGCGATGCGGTCGGGGTTGAAGCCCGGGAAGCCCGGGTCGATGGTCAGGGTGTGGACTTCGAACTTGATGGGGGCCCGCCGCTTCAGGCTCATCAAGAGATCCACCAGGGCCCATGAGTCCTTGCCTCCGGATAGGCCCACCAGGATGCGGTCGCCCTCCTGGATGAGGCCGTATTCACTGATGCAGGTGCCCACCTTCCGGCGGAGCCGCTCCTCAAGCTTCTGGAGCGTCTTCAGGTCCTCTGGGGTGGGGGGAAGGGCAAAGCCCGGCAGGGCGCAGGGATTGGACATCAGAGGTCCAACTCGCAGGGTTTGCGCTTCCCGGACCGGAACTGCTCACTGAGATCCTGGGTGTAGTCGGGGCAGGTGCACTCGGGACAGGCGTTGCTCTGGCTCTCCACGCAAAGGTCCGCCAGGGTCACGGTGTTCATGAAGGTCGTGATATGGTCCTCCAGCTGTTTCCAGAGGATACGGTTCATCTTGTCATCGTCGCGGAGGGCCGTATTGGCCTTGCGGGGGTCTTCCTTGGCCATGGCGTAGAAGCCAGGGTCGGTAAGACGAAGCACATCCCCCACCGTTACCTGGTTGCAGGGTTGGGTCAGGATATAGCCACCCTTGGGCCCCCGGACACTGGCCACGACGCCGGCCCGCTTGAGCTTGTTGAAGATCTGTTCCAGGAAGGGAAGGCTCAGGTCCTGGCGCTCAGCAATGAGATGGAGGGGGACCGGCTGGCCATGGCTGTGGTGAGCCAGGTCGAAAAGGGCTTGCATGGAATATCTGCCGCGGGCCGAGATCTTCACGGGTTCCCCACAATGGTCCGAATCGCCAGTCTATATTTCCTGATTGAATCGGTCAAGATTCTTGACCCTCACCATTTTCTGTTGCCTTCCTGGCCCCCAGGTGTAAAACGTGGGCGTAACCCACTGACAACACATCAAGGAGAGTGATCGTGCCCAAGTCTCTATCTGCTCCTCGCGTCGCGGCCCTGGTAGGGCCGTTCATGTCTGGGAAGACCTCCCTTCTGGAAAGCCTGCTCTTCGCAACGGGTTCCCTCACCAAGAAGGGGTCCGTCCGGGAAGGCAACACCGTCGGAGATTTTTCACCGGAATCCCGGGCACGCCAGATGTCCCTCGATGCGGATGTCGCGACCCTGAATTATCTCGATGAAGAATGGAGCTTCATCGACTGCCCCGGGTCGGTGGAGTTCCTCCAGGAGATGACCGGGGCCCTGATGGTGGCGGACGCGGCCGTGGTGGTGGTTGAGCCGGACCCCAATCGCGCCATGATGGCGGCTCCCATCCTCCGTTTCCTCGACGAGCACTCCATTCCCCACATGATCTTTGTCAACAAGATGGACTCGGCCCAGGCGGCCAAGTACCTGGGCGCTACCGTGGAGGCCCTCCAGCACTGGACCGCCAGCCCCCTGGTGCTGCGCCAGTTCCCCCTCATCGAGGGCGAATGTCTCAAGGGCTATGTGGATCTCTCCTTCGAGCGGGCTTTCCTGTACCGGGAGCACCAGGAGTCGGAGCGGATCGAGGTGCCGGAGGGTGCCAAGGAGGAGCTGCAGCACTCCCGCCAGGAAATGCTGGAGAAGATCTGCAGCCTGGACGATGACCTGATGGCCATGCTGCTGGAGGACCGTCTGCCCGGGATGGAGGAAGTCTTCAAGGTCATGCGGCAGGGCTTCCAGGAGGCCAAGCTCGTACCCTGCCTCTTCGGCAGTGCCGACAAGGACGGAGGCGTTCGCCGCATCCTCAAACTCCTTCGCCACGAGGCCCCCGAGGGCGCCGTGACTGCCCAACGCAATGGTGTCCCCTCGGATGCCAGTCCCCTGGCACAGGTCTGGAAGACCGTCCACGCTCCCCATGTGGGCAAGCAGAGCTACGTCCGGGTCTGGAAGGGGGAGATCGCCGATGGCAGTTCCCTGGCTGGCGTGAGGGTCTCGGGGATCAATAAACTCTTCGGGCAGAAGCAGGAGAAACTCACCAAGGCCGTCCAGGGGGAGATCGTGGCCCTGGGGCGCTTGGAGCCCATCCACACCTCCGATGGCCTCTCGTCCCAGCCCACGCCCCTGGCCATGGCATGGCCCGCCCCACCTCAGGCCGTAATCCCCATCTCGCTCAAGGCCACCAAGGCCGGTGAGGAGGTCAAGCTCTCCAGCGCCCTGGCCAAGCTGGTGGAGGAGGATCAGTCATACCGCCTGGAACAGAACGCCGAGACCCAGGAGCGCATCCTCTGGGGCCAGGGGGAGATCCACCTGAAGAACGCCGTGGCTCGGCTCAAGAGCAAGTTCAATGTCGAGGTCGCCGCAGAGAAGCCGCTGGTACCCTACCGCGAGACCATCAAGAAGGGCTGCGAGGTTCAGGGGCGTCACAAACGCCAGACCGGCGGACACGGTCAGTTCGGGGACGTCCACTTCCGTATCAAGCCCCTGACAAGGGGGGAGGGCATTCACTTCACCGAGGAGATAGTCGGCGGGGTGGTCCCCCGGAACTACATCCCCGCCGTGGAAGAAGGTGTGCGGGACTACTGCAGGCAGGGCCCCCTGGGCTTCCCGGTCGTGGATCTGAGTGTCTGCCTCTTCTTCGGCAGCTATCACGATGTGGACAGCTCGGACATGGCCTTCAAGACTGCGGCCCGCATTGGCATGACCGAAGGTCTCACCAAGTGCTCCCCGACGCTCCTGGAGCCCATTCTGAAGATCCAGATCTCCGTGCCGAGCGAACACACCTCCAAGGCCCAGCGCCTGGTGACAGGACATCGGGGGGGGCAGATCCTTGGCTTTGATGCCAAGGAAGGGTGGCCCGGCTGGGACGTGGTGGACGCCTATCTCCCCCAGAATGAAATGAACGAGATAATCATCGAAATACGGAGCCAGACCATGGGGGTCGGCTTCTTTACCTGGGCCTTCGATCACCTTCAGGAACTGGAGGGCCGGGACGCCGACAAGATCGTCGAAGCCCGGCGCAAGGTGCTGGACGAGGCCTGAGGAATCGGCACGAACAAGGTGAAGGGCGGCCCCGGGCCGCCCTTCTTTATTCTTCGATCGGGCTGGTAATGGTTCCCACGACACCCGCACTGGTGATCGTTCGGATCAATCCATTGCGGTAGTCCGTCACATAGGCAATGCCATCCTGGACCCAGATGTTGCTGGGTCGGTTGAAATAGGCGTCGGAGCCGGTGTCGTCTTCGTTTCCATAGACGCCTCTGTACCCTGCCAAGGTGGTCACAACACCGGCGGTGGTGACTTTCCGGATGGCGTGATTGAAGGTGTCGGCCACCAGGAGGTTACCGGACGCATCCAGGGTGATGCCGACGGGCTGGTAGAAGTGGCCACTTCCCCCGGTTCCGTTGGCGGTTCCTGTTACACCGGCGGTACCGGCGAGCGTTGATACTACGCCGGCACTGGTGACCTTCCGAATGGTGGAGTTGCCGTAATCAGCTACGTAGAGATTCCCGGAGCTGTCCACCGTAAGTCCATTGGGGCTACTGAAAAGACCTGCGCTTCCATCCGTGCTGCCGGAGCTACCAGGTGTTCCTGCGAAGGTGCTTACAGCCAGGGTGTCCATCTTGATTCGTCGGATGGTATGGTTCTCCGAATCAGCCACATAAAGGAAGGTGTAAGTGGCGTCGAAGGCAAGGCCCATGGGGTGTTTGAAGGTGGCGGCGGTTCCAATGCCATCTGCAGAGCCTGATTGGCCGACCGACCCGGCCACGGTGCTCACCGTTCCGTTTGCTGTCACCTTCCTGATGGTGTGGTTGTCGTAATCCGCCACGTAGAGGTTGCCGCTTCCATCCAGAGCCAGGCTTTCTGGGGTGTTGAAAGTCGCGGCTGAACCGGTTCCATCCGCAGACCCGACAATCCCGTCGGAGCCGGCGAGCAGGGATTGGGAGAAGGTGCCATCAGTATTGTGGGTGAGCTTGCTGATGGTGTGGCGACTGGCATCGGAAACGTAGAGATCGCCAGCACTGTCCGCGACCAGACCAAATGGACGGTCCAGGGTTGGAACGGGCAGGACCGTCAAGGTTGCGATATCGCTGGTGGCATTTCCCTGGGTGTTGCTTGCGTACAGGGTGTAGTTGCCCGCGTCGGCCACCTTGGGGTAGGCGATGGTATAGGACGTATCAGTCTGGCTGCTGATGGCTACGCCGTTCTTCTGCCAGACAAGGTCCGGGGCAGGGGTGCCTTTGGCGCTGGCCTCGAAGGTCACGGGGCGACCCACCACCGTGGTCGCGCTGCTAGGCTGGGACGTGATCGTGGGGGCCGAATCGGACGAACCTCCGCAGGCGATCAGGGACACCAGGGAAAGGATGACGGGGAAGAGAATAGGGCTCTGGCTCAATGTTTCCTCGGATGCTCAATGACGACGCCCAGGTGGCTGGACCAGTCCTGGCAATGCTCCCATGGAAGGGGGGAGATGAATCCTGCTCACGCTGAGTGTATTACATGCCTCGGGCAAACGGTGGATTTGACCCCCTGAACCTGGGATGATCCTGGCATCCTGAGTCCATCATGCCCTCTTCCTCCCGATGTCCCAGTTGCGGTGCCCCCCTTGGCTTCCGTCCCGGAACGATGGTGGCCGTCTGTGCTCACTGCAGGAGTCTTTCCGCCCGGACAGACCGCGATCCTCGCCTCATCGGCAAGGTGGCAGACCTGGTCGAGACGGGCTCCCCCTTGGCTCTTGGGGTTGAAGGGCGCTTCGCCGGGCGCAGGTTCAATCTGGTCGGACGCACCCAGATGCAGCACCCCATGGGGGGAGTCTGGGACGAGTGGTACCTGGCCCTGGAGGATGGTCGCTGGGGCTGGCTGGCTGAGGCCCAGGGGCGTCTATACCTGACCTTCCAGCAGATCCTGAAGGTTGTCGTGCCCGGCACCGAGAATCTGGTTCCGGGCCTTGATCTGGACCTTGGGGACCAGGGGCGCTGGCAGGTGGCCGAGGTGAGCCTGGGCACCTTCGCCTCTGCCGAGGGAGAAATACCTTGGACCGTCGAACTGGGGGGGCGGTACCCCTTTGCCGATCTGGCCGGGGCCAATGGGGCCTTCGCCACTTTGGATTACGGGGAGGAGCCGCCCCTCCTCTTTACCGGCCGTCAGACCTCCCTGGAAGAACTCCAGATCAAGGCGGGGCCTCCCCAGACAGAGCCTCCGGTGGTGGCGGGAAGGTTGAAGGTACAAGGTCTTCCCTGTCCCCGCTGTGCCTCTCCCCTTGAATTGCGGGCCCCGGATCAAACCCAACGGGTTGCCTGTCCGTCCTGCGGCAGCTTGCTGGACGCATCCGAGGGCCGTCTCGTCTATCTCAAATCCCTCGAACAACCCCATGCACGCATGTTCATTCCCCTGGGAGCCGAAGGGCACATGCGGGGCATGCCCCTGGTCTGCGTGGGTCACCTGTTGCGAAGCTGCACCCTGGAGGGGATCCGCTATCCATGGTCTGAATACCTGATGATGGACCCCAGGGGGGGCTTCCACTGGATCATCGAAAGTGAGGGGCACTGGAGTTTTGCCGAGCCCATAGCCCCGGGGGACATCCGCTTTCCGGAGCCTCGCCAGCGCACTGTACAGTACAAAGGCATCAGCTACCGGCGCTTCCAGGATGTGTTGGCCAAGGTGGAGGGGGTCTGGGGCGAGTTCTACTGGAAGGTCGCCCAGGGGGAAAGCGCTCAAGTCGCTGAATTCGTGAAGGCTCCCGTCAGCCTCTCGATGGAAGTACAGTCCCAGCCCGGGGGGGGCTCTGAGGTGAATTGGACTCGTTCGGATTACATCGAAGGCTCTGAGATCTGGCAGGCCTTCAAGCTGCAGGGACGGCCCCCGGCGCCCGCCAGTGTCGCCTCCCATCAGCCCAACCCTCACTGGACGAAGGCGCGGGAACTGGGGCTTTGGCTGGTGGCGGCCCTAATCCTTATCCTGGGGGTCACGTTCTGGGAGACAGTCACTCACCGCGAAACCCTTATCTATCGCGAAACCTTCAATCTCCAGGAAAGGGTGTTGCCCACCACGCCCGGTCCTGGGGCGAGCGAACCCGAACTGGTCTTCTTCTCCCAGCCCATTCAGATCACCGAGAGCCGGAAGAACCTGGAGGTGAAACTGAGCGCCCCGGTGAACAACAGCTGGGTCGGCATCGAGGGCGC
>JAFNAB010000080.1 GCA_017859955.1 Holophagaceae bacterium | reverse complement strand
CCTATCTCCTGGGGGTGGGGAGCATTCTTTGGGCAAGACGCTGGAAGCAGACCCCCTTCGTGCCCCTCCTGCCGGCCATGGTGCTCCTGGTGCCGGGCGTCATTGGCGTCCAGAGCTTCACCCTCCTGGGGGCCAAGCAGGTCACGGTGGGGCTGGACAGCGCCCTGCAGATGGCCCAGGTGGGCATGGCGCTCCTGGTTGGCCTGCTCCTCAGCCGGGTCACCGTGGACCCCCGGAAGGCCATCCGCTTGCCGAAACCCTGAAGGTTCCTATTCTGGCCTGTATCCGGAGTGTCCATGGTCAGGCTGTTCTTCTTGGTTCTGTGCATCGTAATGGCCCTTCCAGGCTTTGCCGGGGGGAGCACCATCCGGGTGGGGGCCTATACCGCCAAGCCAGGCCTTCTCGATCCCAATCTGGGGCGGATCCAGCGAGAGCTGGGGATCAGGCTGGAGATCTCGGAGCTTGGTGGGGTGGACATGCTACGCAGCCTGGAGGCTGGCCGCCTGGATGCCATCTTCGTGGCCGGTTCCATGGAGAACCTCCTGGAGACGGCGCAGAAGCATGGTTATCCCACGAAATTCATCTTTGATTACCACTACTGCCAGGTGGGCGAGGATGAGCTGAGCGTGTTGGTGAATCCCGATGTGCTCACCGATGCCTCCATGCTCATGGCGGAGCTCGACCCCGGAACCATCCGGGGCCTCTTCACGGGCCGGATCCGAAACTGGAGGGAGGCCGGAGGACCGGACATGCCGGTGGTGGTCCTCCGGGCCCGGCAGATGCACACCACCAACAACCTCTTCCAGAAGATCGCCATGCAGGGGGAGGCTTTCGCGGCGGATGCCAGGATCTTGGACGGTTCCCTCAATGCCTTTGTGGAAACCTTGAGCCGGACCAGGGGCGCCATCGGCATCGGCCCCCTGCCGTTCGTGCGGAGCACCAAGGTCTGGTCCCCGGCCCAGGCGCCGAAGATTCGGAGGCCCTTTGTCCTGGTGGTATCGGACCGAGCGACCCCGGGCATGCGGCGCTCCCTTGCCAGACTGGTGGATTTCCTGAGGCGCTTGCCTCCCCAAGTCGGAAGATGAAAGACTGGGGGCAGGAGAATCCGCCCATGGAAGCATCTGTCGTACGCTGTGCCTCCTGCGGGGCAAATGTGGGGGAAAGCGATGTGCAGTGCCCCTACTGCCATTCCCAGCTTGCTTCCGTGGCCTGCCCGCAGTGTTTCGGGATGGTGTCTCTCAGGTCACGGTTCTGCGCGCACTGCGGCACTGCGGTCCAGGTGCTCGAGCAGCCCGAGAATTCCGATCTCCAGTGCCCCGCCTGCCAGGTGAAGCTCGTCAATACGCCCATCGGCGGAGTGGATCTCCACCAGTGCCAGGGCTGCGGGGGACTCTGGTTGGCCAAGGATCGCTTCGAGGCCCTGGCCAAGGCGAGGGCTGAACAGAACCTCTCGTTGCCGGGACAGCCGACACCTGCTGTTCCGCTGCCCCCCAGGACAGACGCGGTGCGCTATCAGAAGTGCCCGGTCTGCGCCCGCTTCATGAACCGGGTGAACTATGCCCGGATCTCGGGGGTCATCCTCGACTCCTGCCGCGAACATGGGCTATGGTTCGACCGGGATGAGCTCCGCCAGGTTCTTGCGTTCGTGGATGCGGGGGGGCTGGAGAAAGCCCGGGAACGGGAACGCCTGAAGGCGGAAGAGGACCTGCGGCAGGCGAAGGCAGCCGCCTCCCTGCCACCGACCCAGGGTGGGATCCTGGGGGGAGAAGAGGAGAAGGGTGACCTGACGGATCTGATCGATGCGGGAACGATGCTGGGGCGCATCATTGTGGGGGCGGCAGGCACCTTCTGGAATGGGCTGAGAAAGTGATGCATCGCCTCGGGGCTGGGCTGCTTGGGATGGCCTTTCTTTCGACGGTCCTGCAGGCTCAGGAAGCGACCTTCCAGGCACGGCTCCGTGCTCTTGAAATGCGTCACGGAGGGCGGCTCGGCGTCGCCGTCGTGGGCATTGGCCCCCAGAGGCGCCTCGAATATCGGGCCAACGAACGCTTCGCCATGTGTAGTACCTTCAAACTGCTCCTGGTGGCAGCCGTGCTCGCCCGAGTGGACCGCGGCGAGGACACCCTGGAACGCCGCATAGCCTTCGGTCCGGACGATCTGGTGGCCCATTCACCGGTCACACAGGTGCACCTCGCCGAGGGCGCCCTGACGCTTCAGGCCCTGTGCCAGGCGGCCATCGAAGTGAGCGATAACACCGCGGCGAACCTTCTCCTGAGCTCCCTGGGCGGTCCCGGGGCGCTCACCACCTGGCTCCGAATTACCGGGGATGCGGTTACCCGCCTTGACCGATGGGAGCCGGATCTCAACCGAAATGAGGAGGGGGATTTTCGGGATACGAGTTCCCCTATGGCCATGGCCCTCAGCGTCGAGAAGATCCTGAACGGAGCCGTCCTGGCGGACCGCTCGAGACACCTGCTCCTGGGCTGGCTTCAGGGGTGCAGGACCGGGACTCAGCGAATCAGGGCCGGTCTCCCGCCCACCTGGAGGGCAGGCGATAAGACCGGTTCCGGCCGGAACGGGGCCACCAACGACGTGGCAATCCTGTGGCCCCCCGCCGGTGCGTCATGCTGCATCGCAGTCTTCTATACGGGTTCTGCTGCGACAGGACAGGACCGTGAGGCGGTGCTCGCGGAAGTGGGCCGGTGGGTGGCAGCCGAGTGGGGCGGCCCGAAATAGGCTTGCATCGAAATTATTTCGCATGCTAACCTTTCGTATGCGAAATGGTTCAGCCCATCCTCGCGTTTCCCGCAGGAGAAATGGATGAACCGCCCCGTGGATGCTTCGGCCCCAGGCCTGGAGGGTGTGGATCCCGTCTCCCTGGAGGTCATGCAGGAGTTCCGGAGGATCAACCACCTTCGCCTCTCCATGCTGGCCCGCAGCCTGCCCAAGCCCGGCCTGCCGCCCACCCAGGGCCTCTGCATGAATGTCATCGGTGAAAACGAAGGCATCACCCAGCGGGAACTGAGCAAGGCCCTGCATATCTCCCCCGCCACCCTCACGGGAGTGATCCAGCGGATGGAAGCCCAGGGCCTCGTCGAGCGCTGGGCTGACGAAAAGGATCACCGGTTGATGCGCCTGCGTCTCGGCAAGGAAGGCCAAGCGCTCCACATCCAGGCACGGGCGGCCCACCGGCGAGGCGTTGAGGACAACATTGTTCCCCTGGACGCCAGAGACCGCAAAGAACTGCTGCGCCTCCTGCGTCTGGTGGGCGACAACTTCGAAGCCGCCGTCGCAGCCCTCAAGTAAATCCATCCCAATATCTGGAGGTCCCCATGGGGAAGAGCCCCAAGGAATCGTTTGTCTTCGGAACGCTCATGTGCGCCGGCATGGTCATCGGCATGACGTTATACAATCTCGTGCTTGCCCTGGGCTTCAGTACCAGGCTCATCCCGGCTTTCCTGGTGGGCGTATGGCCGGGCTTTCTGGTGGCGATGCTCCTGGAAGTGCTCCTGGTCGGGCGGCTGGCCTACTGGGTGGCCCATCGGGTCGCCCATCCCCAGGAATCCCAGCGGACCTTCCTCATCGCGCTCCGGACCATGCTCATCGGTTGCATGGTCCTGAGCATGACCCTCTACGGGACCCTGCTGCAGGTGGGCTTCACTGGGTGCTCCGGAACGGCCTATTTGGGGCATCTCTGGAAGAATCTCCTGATGGCGCTGCCCCTGAATCTGCTGGTGGTGACGCCGCTGGCCCAGCGGTCCTTCCTGAAGCTGTTCCCCCGGGTCGCGAACTGACGCCTCACAAGCCTCGAAAGCCGAGGTAAGCATCGGGTAACCTCAGAGGCAGGCCCTTCCTCTCTGGTGACCCGATGTCCAAGTTGATCAACCTGTTTTTCTGTGCATGCCTGACCTGGGGATCCCTCGGGGCGGCCGGGAAGCACCCGGTGGGCATCCACGACCTGTTGGCCATGGAGCGCCTGGCGGAGCCACGGGTTTCGCCGGATGGCAGGCGGGTCGCCTTCACCGTTTCGGTGACCGACCTTCCGGCCAACACCCGCCACACCAGTCTCTGGATCGCCTCGGTGGATGGAAGCTCCGCGCACCCGGTCGACCAAGGCGGTCCGGTGGACGGTCAGCCCCGCTGGTCTCCGGACGGCAGAACGATCTATTTCCTGTCCTCCCGTTCGGGTTCCTCCCAGGTTTGGCGGGTTCCTGTGGAGGGCGGCCCAGCGGAGCAGGTCACCCGTCTGCCCCTGGACCTGGGCGCCCTGGAGCTGAGCCCCGACGGGCGCTGGCTGCTGGTGTCCATGGCGGTGTTTCCAGGGGCTTCGCCGCAGGAAAGCAAAGCGAGGCTGGAAGCCCAGGCCAAGCAGGGCAGCAGCGCCATGGTCTTCGACAGGCTGATGGTGCGGCACTGGGACGCCTGGGAGAACGGCACCCGCAACCACCTCTTCGCCTTCAACCTGGTCACGGGTCAGGCCCGGGACCTGATGCCGGCCATGGACGCAGACTGTCCCTCCCGGCCCTTCGGGGGCCTGGAGGAGGCCGCCATCTCGCCGGATGGCGCTCGGGTGGTCTTCAGCGCCAAGGCCGAGGGGCGCGCCGAAGCCTGGTCCACCCGTGCCGACCTCTACGAAGTGCCGATGGATGGCTCCTCTGCGCCGCATCGGATCACTGATCACCCTGCCATGACCACCCAACCCCGCTTCTCCCCCGACGGGAGACATCTGGCGTACCTGGCCATGAGTCGGCCCGGCTTCGAGAGCGACCGCCTGGACCTCATCCTGCGGGACCTAGCTTCGGGCCGGGAGCGGCGCTTCATCCTGAAGGCCGATCCGTCGCCCCATGGAGACCGGTCCCCCGGTGAACTCAACTGGTCTGCGGATGGCCGGGAACTTTACTGCACGGCCTTCCACCTGGGACAGCGTGCCCTCTTCGCCATCGATGCCGCCAGTGGCAGGGCCCGGATCCTGGTCGGGCAGGGGAGCGTGAGCCAGCCCCGGGTGGCCGGGGATCGGATCCTCTTCGCCCTGAACACCCTCCAGGGGCCTGACGAGCTCCATACCGTGGGCCGGGATGGGAAGGGCCTCGCCCGGATCACCCACCTCAACGACGCCCGTGTGGCGGCGGCCCGCTGGGGCGAGCCCGAGTCCTTCCGCTTCCCGGGCGCCAAGGGCGATAATGTCCATGGCTACCTGGTGAAACCCGTGGATTTCGATCCCTCGAAGCGGTACCCCGTGGCGCTGCTCATCCACGGCGGTCCCCAGGACAGCATGGGCAATGAATTCCACTACCGCTGGAACCCCCAGCCCTACGCCGGGGCCGGGTATGCGGTGCTGATGATCGACTTCCACGGATCGGTCGGGTACGGCCAGACCTTCACGGACGCGATCCGGGGCGACTGGGGAGGGGCCCCCTTCGAGGACCTCATGAAGGGCCTGGATTTCGCCATCAAGCGCTATCCCTTCCTGGATGGAGAGCGGATAGGCGCCCTGGGGGCCTCATACGGCGGCTTCATGATCAACTGGATCGCCGGCCACACGGACCGCTTCAAGACCCTGGTCTGCCACGATGGCAACCTGGACGAACGCTTCGCCTACTTCGCGACCGAGGAACTGTGGTTCCCAGAGTGGGAGCACAAGGGCACTCCCTGGGACAACCCAGCGGGCTACGCCCGCTTCAATCCCATAGAGTCCGTGGACCACTGGAAGACGCCCATGCTGGTGATCCATGGCGAGAAGGACTATCGGGTGGTCTCCACCCAGGGCCTGGCGACCTTCACGGCCCTCCAGCGCCGGGGCGTCCCCTCCAGGCTGATCGTCTTTCCGGACGAGAACCACTGGGTGCTGAAGCCCGCCAACTCCCTCTTCTGGCACCAGAGCGTGATCGCCTGGCTGGATCAGTGGCTGAAACGTTAGTCCCGGTGAATACTGGGAGATCGACTTCCTTGAGCGCTCCATGACTCTTTCCGGCATTCCCTTCCGCAAATACCACGCCCTGGGCAACGACTACCTCGTCATGGATCCCCGGAAGCACGGCTTTGCGCTGGACGCCGGCCAGGTGGCCCGGATCTGTCACCGGGAGCGTGGGGTGGGCTCCGATGGCATCCTGTTGGGACCCCTGAACGAGGTGGAGCCATTCCAAGTGAGGATCTTCAACCCGGACGGGGGGGAAGCCCAGCGGAGCGGCAATGGGCTGCGGATCTTCGCCCAGTATCTGCGGGATGCGGGCTACCTCAAGAGGGATCAGGGCACCATCGCCTCTCCGGCGGGAGAGGTGCCTCTCTGCTTCATGCCGGACGGGCTCATCGAGCTGGACCTGGGCCTTCCCCGCTTTGAGGCCGGGGCCTTGCCCTTCACGGGAGTGGCGCCCGGAGATGAGATCCGGGACTTCCCCCTGACCTTGGAGGGCGAGCGGATCCTGATCCAGGGGGTCAGCGTGGGCAATCCCCACGCCATGGTCCTGGGACTTCCGGTGACGCCCGAAACCACCCGACGTCTGGGGCCGCAGATCGAGCACCATCCCCTCTTCCCGGAGCGGGTCAACGTGCAGTTCGTGGAGGTCCTGGACCGTCGCACGGTGCGTATCGAGATCTGGGAGCGGGGCGCCGGGTACACCCTGGCCTCCGGCACCAGTTCCAGCGCCGTGGCCGCCCTGTGCCGGAATCGGGGCTTGGTGGACGACGAGGTCGTGATCCGCATGCCCGGTGGTGAATTGAAGGTTCGCTTCCAGGAGGACCGGATCCTGTTGGCGGGTCCTGTTACCTATGTCTTTGACGGCATTTGGCCTGAGGTATAAATGGTAAATAATACATCCTTCAGTCCTGACCCTGAGCGCATCGCTGAGTGGGTGCTCAAGCTATGTGCCGTGGAAACCACCACGGGGCAGGAAGCCCGCCTCGTCCCCATCCTGACGGAGCTTTTCGGGGAGCTGGGGGCCGAACTCCACTGGCAACCTGTGGAGGGCGGCCGGAAGAACCTCCTGGCCACATGGGGCAATCCCCGGGTCCTCTTCAGCACCCACTTCGATACGGTTCCTCCCTACATTCCCCCCCACCGGGAAGGGAACCGGCTCCACGGGAGGGGCACCTGCGACGCCAAGGGCATCCTGGTGACCATGGTAGAGGCCATCCGGGGCCTTTTGGCTGAAGGCCAGCGGGATATCGCCTTCCTGGGGGTGGTGGGGGAGGAGACGGACAGTCTGGGAGCCCGCATCGCCCTGGATCTCAAGCCGCGTCTGGAGGGGGTGGTCGCGGTCATCAACGGTGAACCTACGGAGTGCATCCTGGCCACGGGGCAGCGGGGCTCGGCCCACCTGAACCTGCGCTGCCAGGGCAAGGCCGCCCACAGTGGCACCCCGGAGGAGGGCGTCAACGCCGCCTTTCCCATGCTGGACTGGATCAATGCCCTCCGGGCCCTGCCGGAGCGCCGGGATCCCCTGCTGGGACCCGAGGTCTGGAACCTGGGCACCCTTCAGGCAGGGCGGGCCATCAACGTCGTGCCGGATGAAGCCGAGGCCAAGGTCTTCGCCCGCACGGTACCCGGCACCACCTTCTCCAAGGATGTCATCCGCCTCACCCCCTCCTGCGGCGTGGTGGAGGTGCTCTTCGAGCGGGCCGCGGAGATCTTCCCGGCCATCGAGGGTTTCCCCATGGCGCCGGTGCCCTTCGCCTCCGACGCCCACACTCTCCGGGGCCTGGCCCGGGATCGCTTCGTGGCCATGACCGGTCCCGGCTCCATCCGGGTGGCCCACACCCAGGATGAATACCTGGATCTGGAGGAGGCCGTGAAGGGGGCCCGGCAGTACTTCGACTTGGCCAGTTACCTCCTGGCAACCCGATGAAGAACCCCTGCGGCACCGCCCCGGCGCGAATCTACGAATCCTCTGAGACTGGCCGGGTGCCGGTCTACTTTGGTTCCGGCGTCAACCCGGCCAACTCCCCGGCCCAGTTCTTCGTGGCCTGGGGGCAGGGGGTTCTGGAGGAAGGCTTCCTGCCCACCTTCAACCAGGACACCCCCGAAGCGGGCTTTCTCTGGTTCGTGGACGAAGAGGAGGCGGAGGAGTGCTATCGGGAGATCAAGCTTCGCTGGCCGACATGAGCCGAACGTGACCCACGCTGCCGGAGAGCCAGAGGGCGGTCATGCCAGCGGAATGGGACAAGAGGAGGGGGTGGGCTCCGATCTCCTCAAGGTCCGGGGCCAGGTAGACCGGTGAATCCCAGCCCGCTGCCCTCATGCGATGGATCACCGCACCGCCGCGAACCGGCAAGAGCAATAGTGTCGTCTCAGCACCCCTTTTCATCAGGGCGTAGTCGCTCAGGTATTCCGGCCCGGCAGGGGTGCGCAGGGCATTCTCTTGCCATTCCCCTTCGTGGCAGGCCTTTCCGAGCAGGTGATCATTGCCGGCGTTTTCCTTCTGGCGCCAGGTCAGCAGGGAATCCCCGACCGGGTCCATGCCCATTCGCAACTGGAAAAGTCCTGGGGCGCTGGCCAGGCGCCGGGGAGCTGACCATTCACAGGCATTCGCGGAATAAAAGGATGCCTCCAGCAGGGCCTGTTCCCCGTGGCGCCGATGCACCCAGCAGGCAAGGGCATTGCCCTGGTTATCCAGGCAGGCCGTCAGTTCGGTGGTGATGTGGTCGGAAATGCGGACGAGCCGATCGGACCAGATCCTCTCATGGGGCCAGTTGTAGGCCACGACGGGTCCTTCGAAGTCGCCTTCCCGCACCTGCCAGATCGCCATGGCTAGGCCTTGGCGGTTCATGATGAGGTGGGGTCGGGTGGGAATGGGGTCCGGCAGCCCCAGACGGGTTGATTCCTTTTCCCAGGTGCCCTTGCGACCGTCATGGGTTTGTACGCGCACCTCCCAGCCCGAGGCCCCTTCCTGGAGCCACAGGGCGATGGCCCCTCCCCGGCGATCCACTGCCACCTGGAGATGCTGGACGGGGCCCGAGGTTGACAAGCAGAAATGACTATCGTCGATTTCACCGCCGGGGTTCACGGTAGCCGCCATAACCTCCTCACGCCCGGCTGGTCCCGACAACCAGACCAGCATTCCCTTGCCGCACCCATCGACGGACAGGGTGGGAGAGTGGCCTTCGCCGAGAGGGTACTTGGCCAAGGCTAGGATTCTGGATGCATTTATGCGTGCAGACCAGAGCTCACCGTCATTGTCCCAAGCCACCAGACCTTTCCCGAGTCGATCGACCCCAGCGACCAGACCCCGGATGGCTCCCTGGGCCACCAGATACTGCTTCCAGGAGGGGGCAGGTGCCCTGGACTTGCGCAGGATCGAGGCGATCGACGAGAAATATTCATTCAACATGTCGAGCTCTATGGCAGGAGTTCCAGGCTGTAGATCGGCTAATCAGCCTTCAAGGAGTAGGAATGCAACCGTTTGGGTTCGGATGTCAATTCTTACTAAAAAGGTAAAAATTAATTGACGCCCAATTCCGGAAAGCCCATGATTTCGGGGTGTTGCCGCGTACAGGCGCCAGGAGCTCTCCATGACCCAGCCTCTGAAGTTTGAAACCCTCGCCCTCCACGCTGGACACCAGCCTGATCAGGACACCAAAAGCCGGGCCGTGCCCATCTACCAGACTACAAGTTACGTCTTTGATACGGCTGAGCACGGGGCACAGCTCTTCGGACTTGAAGTTCCTGGAAATATCTACACCCGCCTCATGAATCCCACCCAGAGCATCTTCGAGGAGCGCATCGCCCAGCTTGAGGGTGGCATCGGTGCCCTGGCGACGGCCTCCGGCCAGGCTGCCATCACTCTGGCACTGACCACCATTGTCAAGGGCGGCGATCATATCGTTGCCAGTGATAATCTTTATGGCGGCACATTCAACCTTCTTAAAAACACCTTGGCCCGTCTCGGGATCGAGACCACCTTCGTCAAGAGTGGGGATCCCGAGGCCTTCCGCAAGGCCGTCCGTCCCAACACTCGGGCCTTCTACGCCGAGGCCCTGGGTAACCCCAAGCTGGATCTGCCGGATTTCGAGACCATCGGTGCCATCGCCGAGGAGGCGGGGGTGCCCCTCATCGTCGACAACACCCTGCCGAGTCCCTACCTGCTGAACCCTCTGGCCCACGGCGCCCACATCGTGGTCCACAGCGCCACCAAGTACATCGGCGGGCACGGTACCTCCCTGGGGGGCATCATCATTGATGGCGGGCGTTTCAACTGGGCCAACGGCAAGTTCCCTGAGTTCACTTCGCCCAACCCCAACTATCACGGCGCCATCCTCCACGACCTCAAGGGGGCGGCGGCCTACATCGCCAAGGCCCGCCTGGAGGGGCTTCGGGACATGGGTGCCGCCATCAGTCCCTTCAACGCCTTCCTGCTGATCCAGGGCGTTGAGACCCTGCACCTGCGCATGGAGCGCATCGGCCAGAACGCCCTGGCTCTGGCCCAGTGGCTCAAGGCCCATCCCAAGGTCGCCTGGGTCAACTACCCGGGTCTGGAGGAGCACCCCAGTCACGCCATCGCCAAGCGCTTCTTCCGGCCCGGAGCGGGCTTCAGCGGCATCCTGGCCTTTGGTGTGAAGGGAGGGCTGGAGGCTGGCAAGACCGTCATCAACCGGGTGAACCTCTTCTCCCGGTTGGCCAACGTGGGGGATGCCAAGTGCCTCATCATCCACCCCGCCAGCACCACTCACCAGCAACTCAGTGCCGAGGACCGTCTGGCCACGGGCGTCACCGATGACCTGATCCGCCTCTCCATCGGCATCGAGCACATCGATGACATCAAGGCTGACCTGGATCAAGCCCTGGCAGGCCTCTAAGGCGCAGCACGGAGCATGGATGGGCGGTGGGTGCAGACTGGCGCTCACCGCCCATCGCAGATTTGAGTCGCCTGGGAAGCAGGACGATGAGAGTTCAGCTTTTGCAACCGCCGGAGGCGGCCATGCTCCCGAAAACCCTTTCAGGGAAGATCGTCCTCATCACCTTGGCCCCCTTGGCTGTCATCTTCCTGGTGGCCTGGCTGGTGCTGATGCCGGTCATCCGGAGCGGGCTGGTGGAGTCCAGAAAGGAATACCTACAGCATCTGACGGAATCCGCCTTCGGGGTCCTGGAGGGTCAGGAGGCCCTCGCAAAGGCTGGCAGCATTTCCCGGGAGGAAGCCCAGCGCAGGGCGGTGGAACTCATCAAAGGAATCCGTTTCGGCAAGACCGGCTATTTCTATGTCTTCACCCGGGACCTCAAGATCATCACTGTGCCCATCAAGCCCGAGATGGAAGGCAAGCCCGTCAATACCTTCCAGGACGCCAAGGGGAAGCTGATCTATGTGGAGTTGGACAAGCTGGGGCGTCAGCCCCAAGGGGGCTTCCTCGACCTCATGTTCGCCAAGCCCGGCAAGGAGGGGGTATTCCCGAAGATGAACTACGTGAAGGCCTTCGATCCCTGGGGCTGGAACATCGGCACGGGTGTGTACATGGACGATCTGCAGGCCGAAGTCCGGGCCTATACGCTGGCCATCCTGGGCACCCTCGTCATCCTGTCCTTCCTGCTTTTCCTGGGGGTGCGCATCTTTGTCCGACGTATCACGCGCCCCCTGGGCGAACTGGTCGAGGGGTTGCGGAACAGTGATCTCTCCCGGACCATCCGGATCGAGAGCGAGGACGAGATCGGGCTGGCGGCCCAGGCCTTCAACGGCTACAACGCCAACCTGCGGGACCAGATTCTGGAAGTCTCGGGTTTCGCGGATCGGGTGGCCTCGGGCAGCACGGAACTGTCCGCTTCCGCCGTGGAGATGGGGCGGGCCATGGAGGATATCGCCAAGGTGAGCGAGCAGTTGCGGAGTGCCGGGACCCGGGTGGCCCAGTCCATGCGCGAGCTGTCAGAAAACGCCTCCCTGGTGGCCCGCCATTCCAAGGATGGCCAGCAGGAGAGCCGGGAGGCGGTAGCGGAAACGGACAGCAGCGCCGAAGCGGGGCGGGGAGCCGTGCGCAGCATGGCGGAGATCCAGGGCGTCACGGATCGGATCGTCCAGACGGTGCGGGTGATCCAGGAGATCGCCCGCCAGACCAACCTCCTTTCCCTGAACGCCGCCATCGAGGCGGCCAAGGCCGGTGTCCACGGCAAGGGCTTCGCAGTCGTGGCCGAGGAAGTGCGCAAGCTGGCGGACCGCTCCCGGGGAGCCGCCAAGGATGTGGAGGAACTCATCGAAGTGACCCGAACGGTGGTCCATGGGGGGGCCGAAAGCGTCCAGGTGACCATTCAGAGCCTGGATTCCATCCGGGGTCGGATTCAGGTGGTGGCTGACCGGATCGATCAGATCGGTGTCTTCACCCAGGCCCAGGCGGAAACCAGTACCGATGTGAACCAGATGATGGCGGAGACCGGCAGCGGCCTAGCCCAGAACGCCACCGCCACCCACGAACTCTCCGCTACGGTCCAGGAGATCGTCAGGACCTCCGAAGATCTCTCCAGGGTGGCCGAGGGGCTGCGGGGCATGGTGTCCCACTTCCGTTTGTAGGCCTCAGCCCAGGACGCTCCGGAGGAGCAGCAGGTTCAGGGAAATCACCACTGCCGCAGTGATCCACAGAAGGCTCCGGTCCAGGGGGCCGTTGGCGTGGGTCCCCATGACCTTCCGGGAAGAGGTCAGGTAGACCTGGAGCAGGATAGTGATGGGGAGCTGGATGCTCAGGGCCACCTGGGAGAGGATCAGGGCCTTGAAGGTGTCGGTTATCAGAAGTGCGCCGAGGAGGGCCAGGCCCAGGGTGATGCCCACACCGGCCTTGGAACGGGGATCCTTGATGTCATAGGGGCGGTCGAAGATCCCGGCGAAAATGGAGCCCCCGGCCATCCCTGCGGTGGTAGAGGAGGCCAGCCCTGCGCAGAGCAGGGCCATGGCGAAGACCAGAGCTGCCGAGGGTCCCAGGATAGGGCGCAGCATGGATTCCGCCTGCTCCAGGGAATCCACGGCGATGTGCTGGCGGAAGAATGTGGCGGCCGCCAGAAGGATCATGGCGCTGTTGATGGCCCAGCCCACGATCATGGAGAAAAGGGTGTCGAAGAGTTCGAAGCGGAGGTGGGTCTGGATGGCGGCCTCCCCCTGCTGGTTCCACTGGCGGCTCTGGATGAATTCCGAATGCAGGAAAAGGTTGTGGGGCATGACCACGGCCCCCAGCACGCTCATGATGATGGTGGTGGAGCCACTGGGGAAGTGGGGCATCACCCAGCCCGTTGCAGCGGAAGCCCAGTGGATCTTGACGAGGAGCAGTTCGAAGAGGAAGCCCAGCCCGATGAGGGAGACGAAGCCCACGATGATCTTTTCGATGACCTTGTAGGTGTTCCATAGGAGAAGGCACCCAACGACCAGCGCCGTAAGGCAGGCCCCCAGCTTCAAGGGGATGTGGAAGAGCATCTGGAGGGATATGGCTCCCCCCAGAATTTCGGCAAAGGCCGTGGCGATGGCCGCGATGACCGCAGTGCCAAGGACAGGACGGGAAAGCCATTTCGGCAGATGGCGGGTGGCGCCCTCTGCCAGGCAGAGGCCGGTGGCAATGCCCAAATGGGCGGCGTTGTGCTGGAGCAGGATCAGCATGAGGGTGCCAAGACTCACAACCCATAGGATCTGGTAGCCGAAACCCGCACCGGCGGCTACGTTGGAGGCCCAGTTGCCTGGGTCGATGAAACCGACGGCCACCAGCATGCCCGGGCCCAGGTAGCGCAAGGGGTTCAAAGCCGTGGCCATGGGGCGGCGGAATTGAAGACGGGCCTTGAAGTCGGACCAGGATGTCATGGGATGGGGGACTCCTCTAAAAATCAGATCACCTTGGGCTTGGATGCCGCCGCCGATGCTTTCCGAACTTCAACTGGCATCACAATCCATCCGAAAGAAAGTTATGCTTCATGGCAACATGAACACCCAACCCCTTCGGAGGAACCCGTGCTCAACCTCACGCCCTGCTTGGCCCTTCTCAATGACCGCTCTGCGGACGCCGCAGCTATGGGGTTCGCCGGTCTGGCCTGCGGTGTCATCGCCTTTTTCGCCCTCATCGGTCTGGCCATTGCCATTGCGATTATCCTCTTCCTGGGTAGCTGTCTGAAGCGGGTGCCCGCCCCCTATCGGAAGATGGAGCCCGGGATGGTCTGGCTCCTGATCATTCCCCTCTTCAACCTCGTCTGGAACTTCTTTGTCTACAAGGCCATCTCCGAGTCCTACCAGGGCTATTTCCAGAGCCAGGGACGCACGGACGTCGGGGACTGCGGCAAGAACCTAGGCCTGGCCTACTGCATCTGCTCCTGCATCTGCATCATTCCCGTGGTGAACATGCTGGCGGGAATCGCAGCCCTGGTGCTCTTCATCATGTGCCTGGTGAAGTTCTCCGGGTTCAAGAACCAGATCCCCGCCTGAGGAGTCTGTCATGGGTTCTGTGCCCCTCTCTCAACGGAAGGCCTGGAAGGCGCTTGAAGAGGAATTCCAGAACATCCGGGGTCGCCACCTGAGGGAACTCTTCGCCGAGGATCCCGGCCGCGCCGAGCGACTGGCCTGCGAGGGGGCAGGGATCTTTCTGGACTATTCCAAGCATCGGGTGACAGACCGGACCCTTGCCCTTCTGCGGGAACTGGCCATCGAAAGCGGCTTCAATGAGGCCCGGGAAGCCATGTTCCGGGGGGATCGCATCAACGCCACCGAGGGCCGGGCCGTGCTCCATACGGCCTTGAGAGCCCCCAGGGATGTGCGGATCCTGGTGGAGGGGGCGAATGTGGTGCCCGAGGTACACGCGGTACTGGACCGACTGACGGTCTTTGCCGAGCAGCTCCGCTCCGGCGCCTGGAAGGGCTTCACCGGGAAGAGCATCCGCAATGTGGTGAACATCGGCATCGGGGGTTCGGACCTGGGCCCCGTCATGGCTTTTGAAGCCCTGCGTCCCTATGTCACCCGGGACCTGGTGTTCCGCTTTGTCTCCAATGTGGACGGGACCGACTTCGCCGAGGCCACCCGGGACCTGGATCCCGCCGAGACCCTCTTCATCGTTTCCTCGAAGACCTTCACGACCCAAGAGACCATGACCAATGCCCAGACCGCCCGGACCTGGTGCCTGGTGGGTCTGGGGGACGAGGCCGCCGTGGCCCGGCACTTTGTGGCGGTGAGCACGAACACGGCCAAGGTCGAGGCCTTCGGCATCGACCCCCGGAACATGTTCGGATTCTGGGACTGGG
>JAFNAB010000079.1 GCA_017859955.1 Holophagaceae bacterium | reverse complement strand
AATCCCCAGGCGCCCTCCGGCGCCTCAGGAGGATCCATGTCGCTCATCCTTGGTCATCGCGGATTCTCGGCCCGCCATCTTGAAAACTCCATGGAGGCCTTCCAGGCCGCCCTCGCTGCGGGCATGGATGGTTTTGAACTGGACGTTCAGCCCACCAAGGACGGGGTCTGCATGGTGCTCCATGATGATGAGCTGGGACGCACCGCCCAGGGCGACGGGGTATTGCGCCAGATGAAGTCCACCGAGCTGCCCCGCCTGAAGAACAACGAAGCCCTGCCCCGCCTGACGGACGCCCTGGACCTCCGGGCCAAGCTCATCAATGTGGAACTCAAGGGGGAGCCGGGCTGGAAGCAGGCCCTGGCGACGGTGGAGGCCTGTGAGGCCATCAAGCGGGTCCTCTTCTCCAGCTTCGAGCCCAGTGAAGTGCTCCAACTCTGGGCCGCCTGCCCTGAAGCCCAGTGCGGCTTCCTCTGGGAGACCGACGAAGCCATGGAGCTCACGGAGGAGGAACTGGCGGACCTTCCCCCGGCCCTGTATTTCCATATTCCCCTCGCAGCGGTCGTGGCCCGCCCTGAGTTCTGGCGCCCCCACGCCAAGCGCCTGGCGATCTGGGGCCTGAAGACCCCTGCGGAAGCCAAGACCCTGGGCTTCGAGGCGGCGATCCTCATCGTGGATGGCCTCTGAGCTGCCGGCGACAAATTTCGTGACAGATATCGGCGCCCGGGACCCGATAATCGGGTTTGGTTTTTTCGGGAGTCGACCATGAGAGCCTCTGCATTGGCATCCTTCGCACCCCTGCCCTCCCGGGCGGGCTTCTGATGGATCCGGCGGCCCTGCTCGAATCCCTGGTCTCCATCCCCAGCATCTCCGGGGAGGAGGGCCCCATCGCGGACTACCTCTTCAAGCTGCTCTCGGTGGAGGGTTTCAAGGTCCACCGCCATGGCCACAGCCTCTGGTTCCAGGTGGGAGAAGGAAATCCCAGACTCCTCTTCGTGAGCCACCTGGATACGGTCCCCCCCTGTGAGGGCTGGACCACTAATCCCTGGGCCCCCCGATGGGAGAGCGGCAGGCTCCACGCCCTGGGGGCCAACGACGCCAAGGGCTGTGTCGCCACCCTCATCCTCACCGCCAAGAGCCTCAAGGATGTCCCTCTTCAGGGTTCGGCGATCTTCGCCTTCACTGCCGAGGAAGAGACCGACGGCCGGGGCATCCGGGAACTCATGCCCCTCCTCCAGCCCCTCGACGCGGCAGTGGTCTGCGAGCCTACGGGCCTCCAGGTCTGCATCGCCCAGCGGGGAGAACTGGTGCTCCGCTGCAAGGCACACGGCATCTCGGCCCATGTGGGCCACGCCCACGAAGGGGTGAACGCCATCGCCATGGCGGCCCGGGACATGGTGAAACTGGAGTCCATGAGCTTTGATGCCCACGGACTGCTGGGCAGCACCCAGCCCGTGGTCACGGAGATCAGTGGTGGCCGGGCCCACAATCAGGTGCCGGACCGCTGCGAGTTCTATGTGGCCCTGAGAACCACCCCCAACCTCAAGGTGTCCGAGGTCGTGGCCCGTATCGCCGCGGAACTGGAGAGTGAAGTCTCCGTCCACTACGACAACTACCTCCCCCAGGCCACCGATCCCGGCCAGCCCATCGTCCAGGCCGCCCTGGAGTCGGCGGGACTGTCCGAGGGCATCGGCTCCAGCACAGCCTCCGACTGGGCCTTCCTGAACAATATTCCCGCCGTAAAGGCCGGCCCCGGTGACACCCACCGGAGTCACCGACCCGACGAATGGCTGACACTCGAAGAATGCCTTCAAGGTGTGGCATTCTATAGGAGTCTGGCCAGCGCGTACTTCCGTCGAATGGCCGAATGAAATGCACGGGGCCTCGTTGCCCCTGCCGGGCGAAGTGATCACTGCATAGCGCACGATTGGCGTTCCAGGGACGCCAGTTGTGATCGAGCCCTGCTGCAAGCGATCTCTGGCACAACAAAATCGAGAAATAAGCACCCCATGAGGAGGATCACATGGTCGCTTTTGACAAGAAAGTTCTTTGGATCGGCTACGGCTCTGTGGGGCAGTGCACGCTGCCCCTCTTCCTGGACCTGCTCAAAGTGAAGCCCCAGCAGGTCACGGTCGTGGATTTCGAGCCCAAGCAGGAAGCCATTGCCGAGTGGACCGCCAAAGGTGTGACCTTCATCCAGGAGCGGATCACCCGGGAGGACCTGGCGAACCAGCTGGCCAAGTATCTCGGCGAAGGCGATCTCCTCATCGATCTGGCCTGGAACATCGACTGCTGCGAGCTGCTCCAGTGGTGCCATGACCACGGCGTGCTCTACATCAACACCTCCGTGGAGGTCTGGGACCCCTACGAGGGGGCCGAGACCGCCCACCCCACCACCAAGACCCTCTACCACCGCCACATGGCCATCCGCAACATGGTGTCCGGCTGGTCCGAACCCGGCGCCACCGCCGTAGTGGAGCACGGGGCCAACCCCGGCCTCATCTCCCACTGGACCAAACGGGGGCTCCTGGACATCGCGGCCAAGCTGCTGGCCGATGGCCTGGTGCAGGGCGACGAAGCCGCCGAGATCAAGGCCCTGGCCGAGAGCCGCACCTTCAACAAGCTGGCCCAGAAGCTCGGGGTCAAGGTCATCCACTGCAGCGAGCGCGACACCCAGATCGGCGACAAGCCGAAGGCCGTGGGCGAGTTCGTGAACACCTGGAGCATCGAGGGCTTCCGGGAGGAGGGCACCACCACCGCCGAGATGGGCTGGGGCACCCATGAGAAGACCCTCCCTGCCCTGGCCTACCAGCACGCCGAAGGCCCCCAGAACCAGATCTGCCTGGCCAAGATGGGCATGAACGTCTTCGTGCGCTCCTGGGTCCCCGACTACAACATCCACGGCATGATCGTGCGCCACGGCGAGGCCTTCACCATCTCCGACAAGCTCACGGTCTGGGAGAACGGCCAGGCCGTCTACCGCCCCACGGTCCACTACGCCTACTGTCCCTGCGACGCCGCCATCGCCTCCCTCCAGGAACTGCGTGGCAATGACTACGAGCTCCAGTCCAACCTGCGCATCATGGGCGACGAGATCACCAGCGGCAGCGACATCCTGGGCGCCCTGCTCATGGGCCACGCCTACCAGTCCTGGTGGACCGGCAGCGATCTGAGCATCGAGGAATCCCGTCGCCTGGTCCCCGGCCAGAACGCCACCACCGTCCAGGTGGCCATCTCCGTGGTAGCCGCCATCTCCTGGATGCTCGAGAACCCCGCCAAGGGGGTCCTGGTGCCCGACGATCTGCCCCACGACTACATCCTGGAGATCGCCGACCCCTACCTGGGGAACTGCATCTCCACGGAAATGGTCGACAAGGCGCTGCTTTCGCGGCTGGCTCAGGAGCACGGGACACCCCTGGTCATCATCGACCATGAGCGGCTGCGCCAGAACCTGGCGGAGTTCCGGGAATGGCTGCCCCGGGTGCAGCCCTACTACGCCGTGAAGGCCAATCCCCATCCCGCCATCATCAAGACCCTCTACCAGGCTGGGGCCAGCTTCGATGTGGCCTCCTTTCCCGAGTTCAAGCTGGTCCACGAGAACATCAAGGACCTGTCGGACCAGGAGCGCCAGGACTTCATCTGGGACAAGATCATCTACGCCAACCCAGTGAAGGCCATCCCCACCCTGAAGGAACTGGACCAGTACAAGCCCCTGGTGACCTACGACAACTTCGAGGAGGTCCGGAAGATCCAGCAGCACGCCCCCAACGTGGGCATGGTGCTGCGCCTCAAGGTCCCCAACCTGGGGGCCATGGTGGAACTCTCCTCCAAGTTCGGCGCCGACCCCAGGGAGGCCATGGATCTCATCGAGGCCTCAGAAAAGGCGGGCCTCACTGTGGAAGGCCTCAGCTTCCATGTGGGCAGCCAGACCACCGACTTCCAGAACTACGCCGTGGCCCTCAACCTGGCCGCGGAGATCTTCAAGGAGTCCCGCCGCCGGGGCTACACCAAGATGAACCTCCTGGACATCGGCGGCGGCTTCCCGGCCCCCTACGACGAGAACGTCCAGCCCCTGCGGGAGTGCGCCAAGGTCGTCAACGCCGAGATCGAGCGCCTCTTCCCGGAGGATGTGCAGATCCTGGCGGAACCCGGCCGCTTCATGGTGGCCTCCGCCGTGACCCTGGTGGCCGAAGTCATCGGCAAGGCCGACCGCGACGGCCGCCGCTGCTACTACATCAATGACGGGGTCTACCACACCTACTCCGGTGTGATCTTCGACCACTGCCACTACCCCGTGAAGGCCATCAAGGAAGGCCCCACCCAGATCTGCGCCGTCTTCGGCCCCACCTGTGATGCCCTGGATACCATCTCCCTGACGGAAGAGCTGCCGGACCTGGAACTGGGCGACCTGGTCTACAGCGAGAACATGGGCGCCTACAGCCACGCCTCCAGCACCTTCTTCAACGGCTTCCCACCCGCGAAGGTGGTGCACCTGAACGAAAAAGCATAAGAGCCCGTTCTTACCCATCCCCCCCAGCATCCGATAGGGATTCAGGCATCGAATCCTTTGAGATCTGGGGGGTAGCCATGTCCACCAACCTGAAGGGCCGCAGTTTCCTCACCCTGCTGGATTTCACTCCGCATGAGGTCCGCTTCCTCCTGGACCTGAGCCGGGATCTGAAGGCCAAGAAGCGCATGGGGGTCTGCAACGACCTCCTGCGGGGCAAGAACATCGTCCTGCTCTTCGAGAAGGCCTCGACGCGCACGCGCTGTGCCTTCGAGGTGGCCGCCCTGGAGGAGTCGGCCCATGTGACCTTCCTGGACAGCGACAGCTCCCACATGGGCAAGAAGGAGAGCATGGAGGACAGCGCCCGGGTCCTGGGCCGTTTCTACGATGGCATCGAGTACCGGGGCTATGAGCAGTCAGCCATCGAGAAGCTGGCCAAGTTCAGCGGGGTGCCCGTCTGGAACGGCCTCACGGACATCGAGCACCCCACCCAGGCCCTGGCGGACCTCCTCACCCTGGAGGAGCACTGCGACAAGCCTTTGCATCACCTGAAGCTGGTCTACTGCGGGGACATCCGCAACAACATGAGCTACGCCCTCATGAACGCCGCCGCCAAGACCGGCATGCACTTCGTGGCCCTGGGCCCGGAAGAGCTGGCGCCGGACCCGGTGCACTTGGGCCGGGCCCGGGAGGCCGCCCGGGAGACCGGTGCCAGGATCGATGTCACGGGGGATCTGGATGCCCTCCAATGGGCCGATGCGGTCTACACCGATGTCTGGGCCTCCATGGGAGAGGAATCCCTGATCCAGGAACGGGTCAGGCTGCTCACCCCCTACCGGGTCACTCCGGAACTGCTGGAATTGACGGGGAATCCCGATGTGATCTTCATGCATTGCCTCCCGGCCTTCCACAACTTCGAGACCCGCATGGCCCAGGAGCAGATGAGCCTGGGCTGGGACATCCGGGAGGTGGCGGACGAGGTCTTCCGGGGCAGCCACTCCGTCGTCTTCGACCAGGCCGAGAACCGGATCCACACGATCAAGGCGGTGATGGTGGCCACGCTGTGAGGCCGCATGGCCTCACAGCATTTCTTTCGACCGGACTGGCGATATGCTTAGTCGACAAAGAGGCAGTCTATGAACCTCCCGCAACCCAGACACCCCGGCTACTCCCTGGAGGATTGGCAGACATGGGACGGCCGCTGGGAACTGATCGATGGCGTCGCCTACGACATGACACCAGCGCCTAGCCTTGAGCACCAGCGAGTGAGCACTCGCTTGAGCGCCAGGGTCTTCAGCGCCCTAGAAGAGGCCAAGCGCGGGCATTCCGGCGCTGAGTGCGAGGTCATCGCAGCCCCTGTAGATGTCTACCTGAACGGAGGAGTCGTTCAACCCGATCTGGTAATCGTCTGCGACCCTGCGAAGAAAACCCCCCGGGGTATCGAAGGTGCTCCCGATCTCGTCGTGGAGATCCTGAGCCCCAACACCGCAGGGAAAGACCACAGCACCAAACGCTGGATGTACGAATCGGCGGGCATTCCGGAGTACCTGGTTGTCGATCCAGAGGAACGAATCGGCATCCTGCTTCGCCTACAGAACGGCCGCTACCAGGAGGCCTCGCGGGTCGAATGGGGCTCCGTTGTCGCCCTTTTGGATGGGAAGCTCCCAGTTACCTTGGATTAACGGTCCGATGTGGCTCCCCAAGGGCAAGAATGTCCGGCGCCCCGCTAAATCGGGGCTCCGGACGGTGTTAATCTGACCCTTTACCAGAGGTTTCCATGCTCGATCCCGTCCTCCTTCGTCAAGACCTGGAATCCGTCATCCAGGGTCTCTCCAAGCGGGGCTACACCTTCGATCGAGACACTTACCAGCGTCTGGATGAAGAGCGTCGCCGGGTGATTCAGGAGGCCGAGGTTCTCAAGGCCGAGCGAAACCGGGTCTCTGACGAGGTCGCCCAACTCAAGCGCGCCAAGCAGAATGCCGACCACCTCATCGCCCAGCAGCAGGAAGTGGGCGGCAGGCTCAAGGCCCTGGAGGCCGCGGAGCGCGAAGCCGAAGCCGCCTTCCGGAACTTCCTGGCCACCATTCCCAATGTGCCCCATGAAAGCGTTCCCGTGGGCAAGGACGAACACAGCAATCTGGAGATCAAGCGCTGGGGCACCCCGGTCGCCATCGAGAGCCCCAAGGACCATGTGGACCTGGGCACCGCCCTGGGCATCCTGGATCTGGACCGGGCCGCCAAGCTCAGCGGTGCGCGCTTTTCGGTCCTCAAGGGTCTCGGCGCCAAGCTGGAACGGGCCCTCATCTCCTTCATGCTGGACCGGCAGACCGCCGCAGGCTGGGGCGAAGTGCTGACCCCCTACATGGTGCTGCCCCAGAGCATGTACGGCACCGGCCAGCTCCCCAAGTTCGAACAGGACCTCTTCAAGACCACCCGGGGCGAGGACACCCTCTACCTGATCCCCACCGCCGAGGTGCCCGTCACCAACCTCTATCGGGACGAGGTCCTGGCCACCGCCACCCTGCCCCTTCGCCACTGCGCCTTCACTCCCTGCTTCCGGAGCGAAGCCGGGAGCTATGGCCGCGACACCAAGGGCATCATCCGCCAGCACCAGTTCCACAAGGTGGAGCTGGTGGCCTTCGCCGCGCCGGACCAGGCTGAAGCCGAACTGGAGCACCTGACGGGCTGTGCCGAGGCCATCCTGGAAGAACTGGAGCTCCCCTATCGCCGCATGCTCCTCTGCTCAGGAGACATGGGCTTCTCCAGCCAGAAGACCTACGACCTTGAAGTCTGGCTCCCCAGCCAGAACACCTACCGGGAGATCAGCTCCTGCTCCTGGTTCGGCGACTTCCAGGGCAGGCGCGCCAACATCCGGTGCAAGGGCACAGAGCCCAAGGCCAAGCCCCAGTTCCTCCACACCCTCAATGGCTCCGGCCTGGCGGTGGGGCGCACCTGGGTCGCCATCCTGGAGAACGGCCAGCAGCCGGACGGCAGCATCCGCATCCCCAAGGCCCTGGTGCCCTATGTGGGAACCGACGTCCTCCGATAGTGCCCTTGAGACTGAAGACCTCGGGGTCCGCCGCGGACAGCGCTGGATCCTGAGGGATCTCTCCCTCCAGGTGGCCCCCGGCGAAGCCCTGGGCGTCATCGGCGAAAGCGGGGCGGGCAAGACGACCCTGGCCCTGGCCATCCTGGGCCTCCTGCCTCCGAGTGAGGGCTCCATCCGCATGATGGGGCTCCCCTGGTCGGATATGAGCGAAGCCCAGCGCCGCCCCCATCGCCCCCTCCTGCAGGCGGTCTTCCAGGACCCCATGGCCTCCCTGCCCCCCCACCGGACGGGCTGGGAGATCCTGAAGGAACCCCTGGCGGTCCAAGGTCCGGGGGATGAGCACCAGCGAAGAGAGATGGCCCAAGCGATGGCAGAACGGGTCAAGTTCCCGGTGGAGGCCCTGGGTCAGAGACCCCATCAGTGGTCAGGCGGCCTGGCCCAGCGACTCTGCCTCGCCCGGGCCCTGGTATTGAAGCCCCGGATACTTGTCCTGGATGAACCCCTTTCAGCCCTGGACCCGACCCTGGGGAGCTACCTCATGAGCCTGCTCCTGGACCTCAAGGCGGAGGGCCTGAGCCTCCTCTTCATCAGCCATCACATGCCGGCGGTAAGCCGAATCTGTGACCGCCTGCTCCTCATCGGGCCCGGTCGAGCAGCACCAGGGTGACATCATCCACGAAGGGGTTGGGGCTGTGGAAGGCGCGGGCCTGCTCCAGGAGCTGCTCCACGGCGGCCTCACCATCACTGGGCAGCTGTGCGCAGTAGCTCATCAGGCCATCGTTCCCCAGGTATTCCCGGTCCTCCCGTTCCACTTCCACCAGGCCATCGGTGTAGAGAATGATGCGATCCCCGGGCTCGAAGGGGGCGCTCAGTTCCATGAAGGGAAGAGATGCGTCGATCCCCAGCATGAAGCCCTTGCCCTTAAGCGCCTCTGGCGCGGCCCCAACGGGGATCCGGAAGGGAGGCTCGTGCCCCGCCACCACGTAGCGCAGGAGGTTGGCTTCCGGATCAAAGTGGCCCAGGAAAGCGGTCGCGAACTGTTCCTCCAGGGTATTGTTCACCAAATCCAGGTTCATGCCTTCGGCCCATTCCCGGGGATTGGAGGACAACTGGATCTGGTTGCTGAAACTGGTCTTGACCATGGCCGAGATCAGGGCCGCGGTCACACCGTGGCCACTCACGTCCGCGATCATGATGGCGACTCCGCCATCCAGAGCGGTGCTGATGGCATAGATGTCCCCCCCGATCCCCTCAGCCGGAAGGTAGCGGTGGTAGTAGCGGAGACAGGAGACCTCCCCCGGCGCCTCCGGCAGCAGCCCCATCTGGAGCTTGGCCGCCAGCGAGAGCTCGGCGGTCATCCGTTCCTGGAAGCGCGTCAGGATCTGGTTCTGACGCTTGATCTCCTTCTGCATCTGGATGATGCGGAAGGCCGAGGCCACTTTGGCCATCACTTCCTGAGCGTGGAAGGGCTTGGCGATCATGTCATCCGCCCCCAGGTTCAGCCCCCCGATGCGGGAAGCGGAACCATCCATGGCGGAAACCAGCACAAAGTAGATATCCCGGGTGGCGGGGTCCCCCTTCACGATCTGGCAGAACTCATCCCCGGCGATCTCGGGCATCCGGAGGTCGGAGATGATCAAGTCGGGCTGGAGCTTGGCCATCTCCTCCAGGGCCTGGCGCCCATTCTCGGCCAGGAGGACCTGGTAGCCAGCCCGCTTCAGATAGAAGCTGAGGATGTCCCGTATGGGCGCCTCGTCATCTACGACCAGCACCAGGCCTTTATGCACTTCAGGCCCCCCGGAGGGCGTCCTGTTCGGTGGCGAAGATCGAGAAGTAGTTCGTCAGGTTCGTCTGATCGAAGGTCTTCTTCACCTGGGGGGGAAGCCCACAGAGGTGGAGCTTGCCGCTGTTCTTGTCGACGCTGTTGCGGGCGGCGACCAGGAGTCCCAGGCCCGAGGAATCGATGAAGCTGACCCCTTCGAGATTGATGACCAGCAGCTTGGGCAGCAGGGTGGTCACTGTGTCCCGGATGACATCCCGCAGCTGCGCGGTGACCTCGAAATTGACCTTGCCCTGGATGGTGACCACCGAGGCGTTACCTTCCTGGCGGGTCTGGATGTTCAGCATGAGCCCTCCTGCGTCATGATGCCTTGCAAAACTCGTGTCCGTGCGGCTTCACGCTGACGCTGCTTGTATTCGGCGTGTGAGGCCGGTCCGGAAGTGATTCCCTCGAACCCTGTCTGTTCCATGATTTGAACTTCGTGTGCGAAGAAAAAAGTATACTCCTCCTGCTCCTGGATCAACTCCGGAATGCGAAGAAGATCCCCTATTTCTGGTTTTCCCATGGCCAGGAGCCTGGCCTGCACACGCTCCAGGGCTGTCACCGCTGGCCCCGGCAGGCGGATCAGGGTGGTGGTCGTGAATTGAAGCGCGGAATAACTACTGGCAGAGAATGGGTTAGTATCGGGTCGCCCCTCCTTCATCGTGAGGGAGCCTGAAATCCTCGACCGCTCCTCTTTAGAGAGTGTGCCAAGGTCGAAATCCGCTGGCATCTTGGAAATCCATCGATCCAGGGCCGCCAGGTCCACCATGAGGTTGCGGGTCCGCCCCACCTTGAGGTGGTGCGGCATGATGATGTGATGGTCCAAGAGGAAGCGGATCACCATCAGTCCCCCGAGAAGGTCCTCCGCCACGAAGCGGAGCCCCAGGAGGTCATAGACCGTTTCCGCCACATTCTCCGGTTTGTGGAGCAACTTGAGGAGCATGGAGACCCGGTCCTTGTTCTCCTTGCGCCGGAAGGCCAGCAGGGGCACCTCGTACTGCCCCTTGAGCTTCCAGGTCCCGTTCGGCCCAGGCACCAGGTAGTGCTCATAGCGATCGAAAACCTGCTGCTGAATCTCCGGCAGAAAGCGCAAGTACAGGTTGTTGTCCACATGGACAAGCGTATGCATCACCCGCAGGATGGCACAGGCCCACCGTGCCCGCTGGTCCCGGGGTGCCTTCGATGCCCAGACCAGGAGTTCCGCTGGGTCCTGGACCTCGAAAAATTCGCGGGGAATCTCGATGTTGACCCCTTCCAGGATCACTTCCTCCATGAAGGCCAGGGCGTCCTCGAAGACCTTGACCACATGATCCCTCTGGTGGGGAATGGAGAGATCGTAGCCATAGTGCAGGGCGAAGTCGTGGGCCTGCTCCATGTCCGCGATGTGCAGGGTTTCCTGGTCAATGAAAGAGCTCCCCCCCAGGAAGGCCCGGGCGATGCTCAAAGGAAGGGGAGCGTAGGGGACACGGAGCATGATCACATCTTCTATCGGATGGAGCCGATTGTTACCCAAATATTAGAATGGGCGCCTGTGGGTGCCCCTTTCAGGAGAAAACAGGACCCCTCCTGCCTGGTGGATCTCAACGGAGGGAAGTCCAAGGGAGAGGCTTAATCGGAAGGTGATTAGCACTGCGGCGAGGTAACCGGTAAAATCAAGCACCGGACCGAATTCACAATCTTTGATTGACCGCTGGCGAACGGCCCGCATGGACCGGATACGCCATCAGGAGTTGCCATGCACGAACGAGCTTTGCCCCAGCGCCTTCTTAGATTGTCCATAATCGGCCTGTTGGCGTGTGCGGGCTTGTCCCTGGCGGCGGCCTCCGAAAAGGGGTCGCAGCTTTGCCAGGCCATTGAGAGAAACCGTCTGGACCAGGCCCAGGCGGCTCTGGCGGCCGGGGAAGACGTCAACCAAGTGTTCGAAAAGGACACCATGCTGTGCCGGGCCATCGCCGCCAACCAGGTGGACATCGCCAAACTGATCCTGCAGTCGCCCAAGGTGGACGTGAACAAGCGCGGAACATTCGTGGACGGGTTCAACAACCAGTGGGAGCGCACCCCGCTCATCCTCGCCAGCAAGCGCGGCTTCACCGAACTGGTGGACCTCCTGTTGGACCGGGGCGCCGATGTCAACGCCCGGGACCGCATTGACGGCTCGCCCCTGGAACGGGGCGGCACCGCCCTGATCTGGGCCGCCTCGGGTGATCACCTGGAGACGCTCCAGGCCCTGTTCAACCATTCAAAGAAGCCTGATGTCAACCTGCGGAACAAGGATGGCGCCAGCGCCCTCTGGAAGGCCTGCGAAAACGAGAGCCTTGAGGCTGTAAAGCTGCTCCTGGCCAAGGGAGCCAAGCCCAACCTCACGGACTACACGGGCCGGTCGGTGCTCACGACCACCTTCCTGCACAAAAAATTCGAAATCCTGGATCTCCTGGCAGCCAATGGCGCCGACATCAATCTGGCGGACACCACCGGGTCGACCCCGCTCATGGCAGCCATCACCAGCAATCACAGCAAGAGAGACATCGTCCTGAAGTGGCTGGAGCATTTCTTCGCATTCAGGCCAAAAGTGGACCTGCAGCCCGCAACGGCCGAAGGCGGCGGGGAATCAGCACTGTTGCAGGCTTCCCGGGTCGGCTTCCTGGAAGCCATGAACCTGCTTATTGAGCATGGGGCCAACGTCAATCTCGCGTCCAAGGGCACCGCCCGCACTCCCCTGGCCACGGCCGTCCTGAGCAAAAAGCCAGAGGCAGTGAAGCTTCTGATCAAGCATGGCGCCAAGACCGAACTGGCCGACAAGAGCGCCTGCACGCCGCTGCTGCTGGCGGTGCTGCAGGCCGATCCAGACATGGTCCAGCTCCTGCTGGAAGGCGGCGCCCAGAGCGACTTCAAGGCCGCCGCCCACAACATCACTCCATTGGTGGCCGCGGCAATCAACCTGGACCCATTCAAGCACGGCAATTGTTTGAAGATCATCAGGATCCTGCTGGAGCACAAAGCCGACATCAACTTCCAGGCTTCGGATGGCCGGACCGCCTTGATGGGCGCTTGTGCCAGTTCCGACCCGGGCAAGGGCCTGGAGACCGCCACCCTGTTGCTGGATCGTGGCGCAAACGTGGACACCGTCAACAACAAGGGGGAATCCGCCTTGATGCTGGCCGCAGGCAATGGCAGCGAAAAGGTGGTGAAGCTCCTGCTGAAGAAAGGCGCCGACGTCCAACTGAAGAGCGGGGCTGGGGAAAGCGCCGTGAACTTCGCCCAGCGCTCCGGCAATGCCGGGGTGGTCGCGCTACTGGAGGCGAAAGGGGCAAAGGCCAGCGCGCCGACAGCCCTGGCCAAGGTGATGGTCCAGGATCTGCTCGGCACATGGGTGGGGCAGCAAGATGGCATGCCCCAGGCCATCTTCAACCTCACCCTGAAGAGGGACAATACCTTCGACTTCGTATCCCGGTTCACTCCGGAGACCCTGAAGAAGTTCCCCAAGGGCTCCGTGAACCCGGTCATTGCCGCCCAAAAGGGCAGCTACACGATCAACAAGGACATCCTGGTGCTGAACATCCGTGGCGCTGCGCCGTTCTCCCGGCATTGGAAGCTGGACAACGGGCAGTTGATCCTGGACAACCTGATCCGGCTCAAGCGCACCAAGTAAGCCCCGGAGGGTCAAATCAGGGTTTGGCAATACAACAAAAAGACCTGAACCAAAGTTCAGGTCTTTTGTGAAAACGATCTGATGACAAGTAGGCTAGGTTTTTGGCTGTGCCGACCGTATCACCAGACCGCGCAAGTGCTATTTATCTACTACTTGATGGCGAAGGCGGCCACGAGCACGTAGATCACCAGGGCCTCGATGAGGGCCAGACCGATGATCATGGTGGTGCGGATGTTGCCGGCGGCCTGGGGGTTGCGGGCGATGCCTTCGCAGGCGGCGACCACAGCCTTGCCCTGGCCCAGACCGCAACCGGCGGCGGCGATGGCGAGGGCGACGTGGGCCAGGAACTGACCCTCGAAGAGGCTCTTGGGGGCGGCGGCGGGAGCACCCTGGGCGAAGGCGAAGGCGGCCACGGTGAACAGGAAGGCGGTGACGAGGAACTTCTTCATGGGATACCTCTTTGGTATGGGTGGCGCCGGGGTTCGGAATCCCGGAGCCGGGTTGACTAGGGAAGGATCAATGCTCGTGGGACACGGCCCCGCTGAGGTAGATCGTGGCGAGCATGATGAAGACGAAGGTCTGGATGAGGCCGAAGAAGAGGCCCATGGCCATGATGGGGAGGGGCAGGAAGACCGGCAGGAGCATGAAGAAGATGCCGGCCACCACGTGTTCGCCCGCAATGTTGCCGAAGAGACGGAGGGAGTGGCTCAGGATCCGGGAGAGGAGCCCCAGGATCTCGAGGGGGAACATCAGGGGAGCCAGCCACCAGATGGGACCGGCGAAATGGGCCCAGTACTTGGCTACGCCCTGTTCCTTCATGCCGTGCCAGTTGTAGTAGCCGAAGACCACCAAGGCGCAGCCCAGGGTCACGTTCCAGTTGCCGGTTCCCGAAGGAAGACCGGGGGCGAGGCCGAAGAGGTTGTTGAGCAGCACGAAGAAGCCCAGGGTGCCGATCAGGGGCACATACTTCTCAGGGTGATGGGCGATGTTGTCGGAGACCAGCTCCCGCAGGAAGTTCACCACGAACTCCATGCACTGCTGGAAAGCTCCGGGAACGCGCTGACGCTTGGTCAGGCTCACCAGGAGAATGGTCACCAGGAGGGCCAGCACCGCCGCGAAGAGGTGGTCATAGCGCTCCAGAAGCGACAAGGGCGCACCGTGGGCGAAGCTGCCCCAGGCATGGCGCGGCAGACGCAGGAGTTCCGTCAGAATCCAGGAGAGATACGAGGCGTGGTGTTCCATGATTCAACCCTTTTTCCAACTCGGCTTCATCCGTTCACCCCGGAGGAGGGGTTGAAGACAAGCCGTACTGCTTCAAGAAGAATGCCCGAGACGAACAGGAGGACGCCCGTAACCAGGGGAAGGGTTTCCCCCGGAAAATGTTCCATCATCTCGTACAGAACCCCGGCGATCAACGCCAGCTTGAGAAGGGCCAACACCGCATAGAACCAGCGGAGCCTAAGGGAGGGCGTGAGCATGCGGGCCACGATCCAGCGATGGGCGTACCAGAATCCCAGGCTTGCCGCGCCCCCCACCAGGAAGACCAGGGAGGCCCGCCAGGACTTCAGGAGCCACAGCAGGGCCCCCAGCGGCAAGAGCGCCAGCTGGAAGCGACCGATCCAGACCATGTGAATGGTCCCGGGATCAGGGCTCATGGGGACCGCGAGGCTTGTGGTCATCAGAATCGTTGTCCTTGTCCATGCGTTCCATGCGCTTGGTCACCTTGTAGAGTTCCCAGAAACCCGTGGCGACGCCCCAGGCCAGCCCGACGAGGATACCGGCCTTGGGATGCCCCAGCTTGGTCCCGGCCCAGCGCCCGATGAAGTAGCCCAGGACGATGGCCGCCGGGAAGACCATGCCGAGGGACATGAGATCCCCCCAGAGGGCCCTTTCCTTGGGGTCCGCATCCTTGGGCTTGGGGCGGAAGAGCATGGGGCTCCCTAGGCGAAGTCATCACACTAGACCAGTACGATCCGGGCCGTCCAGTCCATGAGCCAAGGGCCCAGGCAGGTGCCCACCAGCACGAGCAGGCAGGTGGCGAAAACCACGATGCCCAGGCCCGAACCCAGGGGCTGGCTCTCGCCCTCGGGGGCCTCCTTGAAGTACATCGTGGCCACCACGTTCAGGTAGTAGTAGGCGGAAATGGCACTGGTGAGGAGGGCCAGGACGGTGAGGGTGACGAAACCCTGCTCGATGGCCAGCTTGAAGAGGTAGAACTTGCTGAAGAAGCCCACCAGGGGCGGGATGCCCCCCAGGCTCAGCATGAAGACCAGCATGGCGAAGGCCAGCACGGGACGCCGCTTGGAGAGGCCCCGGAAGTCCTCGATGCGCTCCCCTTCCCCCTTGCCTTGGAGGTAGATGATCACGGCGAAGACGCCGGACTGCATCAGGAGGTAGGTCAGCATGTAAAGCCAGATGGCCTGAGCCCCGGCCTGGGAGTCGTGGGAAAGGACACCCAGGAGCATGTAGCCCACGTGGGCGATGCTGGAGTATGCCAGGAGGCGCTTCATGCTCTGCTGGCGCAGGGCGGCGATGTTGCCCACGATCATGCTGGCCCCCGCCATGAAGGAGAGGGGGGCGGCCCAATCCCCATGGACCCCGCTGAAGCCCGTGCCGAAGAGGCGCACGAAGGCACCCAGGGCCGCGGCCTTGGGGGCCATGGACATGAAGGCGGTGATGGGCGTGGGAGCGCCCTCATAGGCATCGGGGCTCCACATGTGGAAGGGCACCGCAGCCACCTTGAAACCGAATCCCGCCAGCACCAGGAGCACGCCGGTGAAGACCATCAGCTCGCTGTTGTGGGGTGCCAGGGCCAGGGCCTGGTTCAGGGCCGCCAGATTGGTGGTTGTGCCACCGGCCGCGGCGAAGATCAGGGACATGCCGTAGACCAGGAGGCCGCTAGAGAAGGCCCCCAGGAGGAAGTACTTCACGCCGGCCTCGATGCCCCGGTCCTGCTCGCGGAGGTAGCCCACGAGGATGTAGATGCAGAGGGCCATCAGTTCCAGGGCCATGTAGAGGCTCACCAGATCCGTGGCCCCCACCAGGAGCATCATGCCCGAGGTGGAGAAGAGGATCAGGGCGTAGTACTCGACGGACTGTTCCTGGAGGGCGTTGAGCTGGGGCTGGCTGAGGATCACGGTGATGGCCGCAGCCACCACGGACAGGATCTGGAAGCCCTGGGTCAGGCCATCCACCTTGAACATCCCGGAGAAGCCCGACGCCATGGGCGTCTTGATGACCAGCACCAGGGTGATTAGGAGCACCACGAAGGTGATGCCGGACCACTGCCGCTTGGGCATGGCCTTGAGAAGCCAGGAGCCCAGGGGCCAGAGCATGAGGGTGCCCACAACCCAGAGGAAGAGCACCGGAACGAGCAGGGGAAGGTCTGAGACCAGGTTCCCCCAGAGAGTCTCAGCGAAGGGCATCAGTGTTCTCCGTGGGCTTCGCCGGCGGGAGCCGACTCGTGGGACTCAGCCTCGTGGTGAGCGGGGGCGGCCATGCCAGCCATCCCGACCCGGGCAGCCTCGGCCTGGACCTTGGCCAGGGCTTCGCGCTGATAGAAGGAGGGATCCACCTGGGTCACCAGCTTTTCGATGGGCTTGGCCAGGACCTCCATGATGGGGGTGGGCTTGAGGCCGATCCAGAAGGCCGCGACGATCAGGGGCGCGAAGTAGGCGATCTCCCGGGCGTTGAGGTCCTTCATCTTGAGGTTGGTCTCGTTGATGGGCCCGAACATCACGCGCTGGTAGAGCCAGAGCATGTAGGCGGCACCGAGGATGATGCCCGTGGTGGCCACCACGGCCCACCAGGGATGGGCCTGGAAGGCGCCCATGAGGATGGTGGCCTCACCGATGAAGCCGTTGAGGCCCGGAAGACCGATGGAGCTCATGGTCATGATCATGAAGATGGTGGCGTAGACCGGCATGGACTTGGAGAGCCCGCCGAAGTCCGCGATCATGCGGGTGTGGCGCCGCTCGTAGACGATGCCCACGATGAGGAAGAGCCCGCTGGTGCTGATGCCGTGGTTGATCATCTGGAAGATGGCGCCCTGCAGGCCGTTGGGGTTCATGGAGAAGACGCCCAGCATGCAGAGGCCCAGGTGGCTCACGGAGGAGTAGGCCACCAGCTTCTTCATGTCCTTCTGGATCATGGCCACCAGCGCCCCGTAGATCACGCCGATGAGGGTCAGAGCCAGGAACCAGGGCATCAGCGCCTTGGTGGCGCTGGGCACGATGGGCAGGAGGAAGCGGACGAAGCCGTAAGTGCCCATCTTCAGCAGGATACCGGCCAGGATCACCGAACCCGCCGTGGGGGCCTGGACGTGGGCGTCCGGCAGCCAGGTGTGGAAGGGGAACATGGGCACCTTGATGGCAAAGCCCAGGAAGAGGGCCAGGGCGATCAGGGTGGCGAAGTTGCCGCCCTGGGCCGCAATCACGGGCGCCATGGCCTGGAAGGAGGCGATGGAGAAGTCCAGGCGACCGGTGGTCTTGTACTGGAGGAAGTAGATGGCCAGGATCGCCACCAGCATCAGCACCGAACCCGTCAGGGTGTAGAGGAAGAGCTTGATGGCGGCGTAGAGCCTCTGCGGCCCGCCCCAGATGGCGATGAGGAAGTACATCGGCACCAGCATCAGCTCCCAGAACAGATAGAAGAGGAACATGTCCTGGCAGATGAAGACGCCCAGCATGCTGAACTGCATAATCATGAGCCATACATAATACTCTTTATGCCGCTCCTCAATGGCCGAGAAGGAACACCAGACGGCGATGAAGCCGATGAAGGTGGTCAGCAGGAAGAGCATGAGGCTGATGCCGTCCAGGCCGATGCTGAACCGGACGCCGAGGCTCTCGATCCAGGGCAGGCTGGTGACCCACTGGACCGCCGCAGTGCTGCGGTCGTACTGGAACCACAGGGGCACGCTCAGCAGAAAGTCGAAGATGGTGATGGCCAGTGCGCCCAGCTCGAAGACCCGGCGCTTCTCCTTGGGCACAAGGAGCAGGATGAGGGCCCCGATCAAGGGAACGGCGGTGACCCAGAGGGGTAGGTTCTGGAACCAGGGGAGCGAGGGATTCATGGCAACTCCGGCATTCATCAAGGCAAAGGGGGATGGGCGAGGTTCAGGCCAGGAACTTCCAGAGGGCGAAGACGAGGAAGCCCAGGAACATCACGAAGGCGTAGTGCTGGACGCGACCGCTCTGCAGTCTGCGGAAGAGGCCACTGAAGGCCTGCAGGATCCAGGCGACCAGGTTCACCAGGCCGTCCACGATCTTGGCGTCGAACCAGAAGCTGATGTGGCTCACGACCAGGGTGAGACGGGCGGCGCCGTTCACACAGCCGTCCACCGCCCAGGCGTCAAAGGCCCAGAGCTGGGCCCCCAGCTGCTTGCAGGGCCCGATGATGGCCGCCTCGTAGAACTCGTCCACATAGTACTTGTTGTGAACCCAGCGGAAGAGGTTGGGGAAGCGGGTCACGAAGGCCTTGGCCTTGGACCAGCTGGGATCCACCTTGTAGATCCACCAGGCCAGGACCATGGCGCCAGGAGCCCAGATGAAGGTGGCCCAGAACATGAGGACGCCACATGTTCCAGGGCACCTCGTGGGGCTCGTGACCGTGAACCGAGTCGTGGTCCGCGGGATCGTCGTGCCCATGGGCCGCGTGGGCATCGTGGTGGTGGTCCTCCACGGGCTTGCATAGGTGGTAAGGGTCGTGCCCCGCGCCCCGGTATTCCCCGAAGAAGGTCATGACCATGAGGCGGGTCATGTAGAAGGCCGTCATGAAGGCCCCGATCATGCCCATCACCCAGGCGATGAGGTTCAGGGTGTGTCCCTCGGTGTACCAGCCCTCGAAGACCTTCCAGAGGATCTCATCCTTGGAGAAGAAGCCCGAGAAGGGGAAGATGCCGGCGATGGCCAGGGTGGCGATGCCCATGGAGGCGTAAGTCCAGGGCATCTTCTTGCGGAGCCCGCCCATGTTGCGCATGTCCTGCTCGTGGTGGCAGGCCATGATCACGGAACCGGAGCCCAGGAAGAGGGCGGCCTTGAAGAAGGCGTGGGTGAAGACGTGGAACATGCCCGCCGTGAAGGCCCCGGCCCCCATGCCCATGAACATGAAGCCCAGCTGGGACACGGTGGAGTAGGCCAGCACCTTCTTGATGTCGTACTGGGCCAGGCCCATGCTGGCGGCCACCAGGGCCGTCAGGGCACCCACGAAGAGCACCACCGAGAGGGCCACGGGGGCGTTGACATAGACGAAGTTGAGGCGGGTGATCATGTAGAGGCCGCTGGTCACCATGGTGGCGGCGTGGATCAGGGCCGAGACCGGGGTGGGACCCGCCATGGCGTCCGGGAGCCAGACGTAGAGGGGGATCTGGGCGCTCTTGCCGCAGGCGCCCACGAAGAGGCAGCAGCCGATGAGATTGAACCACCAGGTGGGGGCGTGGGTGATCCCGAAGACCGTGATGTGGGGCTGGGCCAGCAGATGCCGGGTCATGCCCATGAAGGTGTCGAAGTCCAGGGTCCCGTAGAGCATGAAGAGCAGGAAGAACCCGAGCATGAAGCCGAAGTCGCCGATGCGGTTGGTGACGAAGGCCTTCTTGCCCGCGATGGCCGCGGAGTTGAGATCGAAATAGAAGCCGATCAGCAGGTAGGAACAGAGC
Source organism: Holophagaceae bacterium (assembly GCA_017859955.1). Lineage (GTDB taxonomy): Bacteria > Acidobacteriota > Holophagae > Holophagales > Holophagaceae > Holophaga. The sequence goes on along the minus strand of JAFNAB010000079.1, from coordinate 6,954 downwards.
CCCACCCCCTCCCAGCCCAGGAACATCATCATGATGTTGGCGCCCAGGACCAGGTTCAGCATGCTGAAGACGAAGAGGTTCAGGTAGGTCATGAAGCGGTAGTACCGCCCGTCATGGCGTTCCTCGGCCATGTAGCCCGTGCTGAAGAGGTGGATCAGGAAGCCCACCCCCGTCACCAGCAGGGTCATGCAGGCGCTGAGGGCATCGAACTTGTAGGCCCAGTTGATGCGGGTCTGGGTCAGGCCGCCGAAGACCTTGGCTCCGCCCAGGTCGAACCAGGTCCAGAGGTTCTGGCTGAGGGAGCGGGCGCTGGGGTCCAGGGTGAAGAGCTTGGCGAAGGCCACCACCGTCAGGAGGAAGGCGATGCCCATGCTCCCCAGGGCGATGATGTCCACGGATTTGGGACTGGGGGCCTGGTAGCCCCGGGCCTTGCAGATCAGGCCCCGGACGCCGTTGATGAGGGCGCCGAAAGCCGGGAGGAAGGGTATGAGCCAGAGCCAGGAGATCTGGGTCGTGGCGCTCATGGCCGCGGTTTCCAAAATCATGTAGTTCTCCTAACCCTTGAGCAGATTGATGCCGTCCACCTGGACGGTGTCCTTCTTGCGATAGAGAGCCACCACCAGGGCGAGCCCGATGGCCACCTCCGCCGCCGCCAGGCCCATGATCATCAGGGCGAAGGCCTGGCCCGCCACCGTGCCGCTGTGGCGGGCGAAGGCGATGAGGTTCAGGTTGGCGGCGTTGAGCATGAGCTCCACGCACATCAGGATGATCAGGGCGTTGCGCCGGATCAGCACCCCCGCCACCCCGATGGAGAAGAGGAGGAAGGAGATCAGCAGGACTTGATTCATCGGTACCATGTTCAGCCCCTTTCCGACTTAGCCAGGACCACGGCACCCACCAGGGCCACCAGGAGGATCACCGAGAGGATCTCGAAGGGCAGCAGGTACTCGGCGAAGAGTCCCCGGCTCACGGCCTGGACGTTGTGGGTGGCCGCATTGAAGCCATCCGCGGTCAACTCCGGCTTGAGGGTGAGGGCCGCCTCGGCGCTCTTCCCGAAGATCGTCTTCAGGAAGACCCCCAGGAAGGTCACGGCCGAGATGAGGACCACCACCAGGGCCAGGGGGGTCTGGGTCTGGAAGATCTTGCGTTCCTTGTACTTGGTCATCTCCACCAGCATGACCACGAAGAGGAAGAGCACCACGATGCCCCCGGCGTAGACCAGGATCTGGGCCATGGCCAGGAACTCGGCCCGGAGACAGAGGTAGGCACCGGCGATGGAGAGCATGGCCAGGAGGAAGCCGATGACGCTGTGCACGGCGTTCTTGCTGAAGATCATGGCCCCCGCGCCCAGCACCGCCAGGGTGCCGAAGAGCATGAAGACATGCTTGGTCAGGAGGGTCGAGAAGAGATATTCGAGCTGTTCCATGGGAGACCTTCGAATCAGGCGCAGGGGGTGGAATCAGGCTTCATCGGAATAGGAGAACTTGCCGACGGGACTGGGTTCGAGGACGTTGTGGGCTCCGTGGAGCCCCAGGGAGAAGTCCTCCCGGTCGTAGGCAGCCAGCTCGAACTGATCGTTGAGCTTGATGGCGTCGAAGCTGCAGGCCTCCACGCAGTAGCCGCAGAAGACGCAGCGCTCCATCTCGTAGTCCCAACGGGTGGGAATGCGGGTCTTGCGTCCTTCCTTCTTCCCGCCCTCGATGGTGATGACCCCAGTGGGGCAGGCCTTGGCGCAGGCATTGCAGCAGACGCACTTGGGATCGCCCACCTCATCCAGAGTGAGCTGGACCCGGCCCCGGAAGCGGGGTTCCAGGGGAGCCGGCACCTCGGGGTACTCGGACACCACGTGCTGCTTGACCTTGGCTCGGTTGGCCGTCAGGAAGACCTTGACGAAGTAGGTCCCCGTGATGGAGAGCCCCTTGGCGATATCGAAGGGAATAAGTGTTCTCAGAAGCTTCTTCATGGTGCCCCTCACATCGCCAGCCGGACGGCCGCCGCCAGGACGAGATTGACCAGCGTCAGCGGGATGAGATATTTCCAGGCCACGGCCATGACCTGGTCGTAGCGGTAGCGGGGAATGGTGCCCCGGACCCAGATGAAGACGAAGAGCAGGAAGATGATCTTCAGGGCGAAGAAGGCGGCGTGGGGTTCACACAGCAGGGTCAGCAGCCAGGAGGGCAGCCAGGTGAGGTAGGGATTGATCACCCCCTGGAGGCCGAAGGGCAGGAGCCAGGAGCCCCCCAGGAAGAAGCCCGCCGCCATGGCCGAAACCACGGTCATGTTCACGTATTCGGCCAGGTAGAAGAACCCGAACTTCATGCCCGAGTATTCGGTGTGGAAGCCCGCCACCAGCTCGTTCTCGGCCTCCGGCATATCGAAGGGCACGCGGTTGGTCTCGGCGAAGCCGCAGGTCAGGTAGATGAGGAAGCCGAAGAGCTGGGGGAAGACGGCCCAGATGGGCACATCCAGCGCCATGGCTTTGCTCATCTCGCTGAACTTGAGGCTGCCGGAGATGAGCACGGGCACCAGGAGGCTCAGGGTGAGGGGCACCTCGTAGCTCACCATCTGGGCTGCGCTGCGCAGGCCGCCCAGCAGGGGGTATTTGGAGTTGGAGGCCCAGCCCGCCAGCACGATGCCGTAGACGCCCACGGTGGCCATGCCCAGGATCCAGAGCAGGCCCACGTTGACATCGGCGATGCCACCGGTCACCGGCAGGCCGCCCAGGACGGGAACCCAGTGGGGGAAGGTGAAGAAGGTGCCGGGGACGAAGGAGATGGTGGCGAAGACCACCACCGAGGCCACGAAGCTGATGGCCGGGGCGATCCAGAAGACGAACTTGTCCGCCTTGGCGGGGACGATGTCCTCCTTGAGGAGCATCTTCAGGACGTCGCCCACCAGGCCCGGAAGGCCGCGAAAGTAGGAGAACACGGGCACCTTGCCCAGCGTCCACATGCCGCGGTTGAGGACACCCGTGAGGCCGGTATGGCTGCCGGCGATGCGGGTGGAGCCCAGGCGCTGCTGGAGGTAGCCCAGGACCTTTCGTTCGGCGAAGACCGTGAGGGGCACCACCACGAAGATGAAGACCACCACCAGCACGCACTGGATGAGGGAGATGAGGAGGGACTGGGTCAGGGAGATCGTTGGCATGGCTCAGTTCCTATCGATCAATCTCGCCCAGCACCACGTCGAGGGTGCCGATGGCGGCGATGACGTCGGCGATGAGGCTGCCTTCCACCATCTTGGGGAGGCTCTGGAGGTTGAGGAGGCCGGGGGCCCGCACGTGGAATCGGTAGGGCCCTGCCCCGCCCTTTTCGCCCACCAGGTAGTATCCGATCTCGCCCTTGGGGGCCTCGGTGGGGTGGTAGATCTCGTTGACCTCGGTCTTCAGGAGCTTGGGGATCTTGGCCATGATGGGGCCTTCCGGCAGGCCGTCGATGCACTGCTGGATGATGCGGACGCTCTGCCGCATCTCCTCCATGCGCACCAGGTACCGGGCATAGGTGTCTGCCTCGGGCTTGGTGGGGACGTCGAACTGCATCTCGGAGTAGGCCGCGTAGGGGAAGGCCTTGCGGATGTCGTAGGCCACCCCCGCAGCGCGGAGCACGGGGCCCGTGACGCCCAGGGCGATGGCATCCTCGGCGCTCAGCTTGCCCACGCCGATGGTGCGTTTCTTCCAGATGCGGTTCTCGTTGAGCATGTTTTCGTACTCATCGATGCACGCCGGGAACTTGGCCAGGAAGGTGCGGACCTTCTGCTCGAAGCCCTCCGGAAGCTCCTGGGGGATGCCACCGATGCGGAAGGCCGTCGTGGTCAGGCGCGAACCGCAATATGATTCATTAATGTCAAGGATATCCTCGCGCTCCCGGAAGGCGTAGAGGAAGACCGTCATGGCCCCGATGTCCAAGGCGTGGGTGGCCAGCCAGATGAGGTGGCTCGCCAGACGGTTGAATTCGGCCAGCAGGGTGCGGACGTACTGGGCCTTGCGGGGCACGGTGATGCCCATGAGCTTCTCGCAGGCCTCGGCCCAGCCCAGGTTGTTGGCCACGGCGGAACAGTAGTCCAGGCGGTCGGACCAGATCTGGCCCTGGGCAAAGGTCTTGTTCTCGCAGATCTTCTCCACGCCCCGGTGCAGGTAGCCGATGATGGGGCGGCACTCCGTCACCACCTCGCCATCGAGCTTGAGCTTGAGCCGCATCACCCCGTGGGTGGAGGGGTGCTGCGGCCCCATGTTGATTTCCATCTCCTGGTGCTTGAACACGGGGCTCTCCTACTCGGCCTTGGGACGCTTGAGGTTGATGCCCAACTGGCCCGCCTTTTCCAGGGCGATCCGATTGAGCATGCCGGAGCGGTCCTCGCGGAAGTCGACGTCCCGCTGACCCCAGCCCACCACGGGATATTCCTTGCGAAGGGGATGGGCCTCCCAGTCCTCGGGACAGAGGATGCGCGTCATATCCGGGTGGTTCTGGAAACGGATCCCGAACATGTCGAAGATCTCCCGCTCCAGCCAGTTGGCCCCGGCGTAGACCTGCACGGCACTCTGGGGTTCGAAGCCCTCCGGGATCAGGATGCGGAGGCGCAGGCGCTTGCTGCGGCTGATGCTGGTGAGGTGGTAGACCACGCTGAAAGCGAAGTCCTTGGCCGCAGGAAAATGGGTGGCGGTTTCATCCGCCAGCATTTCGTACTTGAGGGCGGCATCTTCGCGGCAGAGCTTCAGAGTCTCCAGAAGACGTTCGCGGGCCACCTGGCAGGTGAGCTCCCCGGACTGCTCGAAGGCCTCCTCAACCCCATCGCCGAGAAGCGCCATCAGGCGAAGCAGATCAGGATCCTTGGCCTCCGAGGGCACGGGCACCGTGAGGTCCGGTTCCTTCTTGGGCTGCACCCGCACGGGAGCCTTGGGCTCGGGGGCCCCTTCGGCTTCCGCCTTGGCCTTGGCGGCGGCGTAATCGGCCTGGGCCTTCTGCCACTTGGCCTCCTCGGCGGCCTCCAGGGCGGCCTTTTCGGCCAGATAGGCATTCAGGCCCGATAGGGGCACCGTCTTGGGCATCACCACCTGGCGGTTGGGCGAGGTCTTGTAGTCGTAGACATAGGGCGCAGGGGGCGCCTGGGGGGCACCCAGGGCCTTCTCCAGGGCCAGATCGATCTCCTGGTCCACTTCAGGCTGGACGGGCTTCTCGTTCGACATCCCCTACTCCACCGGCTCGAAGACCTCGCGGTAGCGATCCGCGAGACTGCTGTTCATGATCTTGTCCTGGAGCTTCATGAAGCCGTAGATCAGGGCTTCGGGTCGGGGGGGACAGCCCGGCACGTAGACATCCACGGGGATGATCTTGTCCACGCCCTGGACCGCGTGATAGCTGTCGAAGGGGCCGCCACAGGTGGCACAGCTGCCAAGGGCCATCACCCACTTGGGTTCGGGCATCTGGTCGTAAAGCTGCTTGATGACGGGCGCCATCTTGTAGCTGACGGTGCCCGCCACGATCATCAGATCCGCCTGCCGGGGCGAGGCGCGGAAGATGCCGGAACCGAAGCGGTCAAAGTCGAAGCGCGCCGCACCGGCGGCCATCATTTCGATGGCACAGCAGGCCAGGCCGAAACTGAGGGGCCAGACGCTGGTGGCACGGGACCAGTTGAGCACCTTCTCCACCTTGGTGGTGATCAGGATGTTCTCAACGATCGAGGGTTCTCTCATTCCCATGTCAGGGCTCCCTTGGACCAGATGTAGCCGTAGCCGAAGAGCAGAAGGAACAGGAAGATCCCGATCTCCACCAACCCAAAGACCGCCAGTTCCTTCATCTGGATGGCCCAGGGCATGAGGAAGACGGTTTCCACGTCAAACACCAGGAACATCACGGCCACCAGGTAGTATCGGACCGTGAACTTCTCCCGTGCTTCCGACACTGTGACAATGCCACACTCGTAAGTCGAAGCCTTGGCCGCGCTGGGCCAGCTCGGCCTCAACAGCCAAGAAGTGTTCCAAATCACAACCGGCAGCGCGATGGCTACCAATATGAGGAGCATGATGGGGGCGTACGATGGCAAGGCGACCCTCCAGTTATGGACAGAGCTTCATTCTGTCCCTTGGAACCATCAAGGGTCAACGCTTGATTTTACTGCCGACGTGTGTGCGCAACTAAGTGTCTGGACACCATGTTATAATGTTTTCAATACCTTTCAATCGATAAAAACCCTCGAATCTAGTGTGCTGATATGACGAATCAGATTTATCCAACCCTTGACCTTACCCGTGAACCCGTGGACTACGGTCTATTCCATGCGGTCTCCCTGGACCTGATGCTCAAGCACCGCTTCGTGCCGGTCCATGAGCAGGAAGGGGTCCTGGTGGTGGCCATGGCGGACCCCCTGGACGTCCTCACCCAGGACCTCCTGAGGGTCCACTTCAAGCGCTCCCTCCGCTTCGTGGGGGCCCCGGCGGCCCAGATTCAGGAAGTCTTAAAAAAGTCCGAATCCGGGCAGAAGGTCCTGGATGAGGCCGGAGAAGCCCTCAAGGTCCAGGTGCTGCGGGAGGAGGATGTCGACGAGGACGTGCTGGATCTGGAGCACCTCACGGACAAGGACGAGGCCCCCATCATCCGCCTGGTGGACACCACCATCTTCAATGCCCTCCAGCGCCGAGCCTCGGATATCCACATGGAGAGCACCGCGGCGGGCTTCCAGATCAAGTACCGCATCGACGGCAGCCTGTACCCTGCGGCCGAGCCCATCGACAAGCGCTTCGCAAGCCTCATCATCAGCCGCATCAAGGTCATGTCCGAGCTGGATATCGCCGAGAAGCGCAAGCCCCAGGACGGCCGCTTCAAGCTCAAGGTCCGGGGCCGGGCCATCGATTTCCGGGTGAGCATCATGCCCACCATCCACGGCGAGGACGCCGTGATCCGCATCCTGGACAAGGAGAATCTCAGCGAAGAGTTCAAGAGCCTGAACCTGGACATCCTG
>JAFNAB010000078.1 GCA_017859955.1 Holophagaceae bacterium | reverse complement strand
GTAGAGGTGGTGGGCCTCCGGATCCTCCAGGGCGATGCGCGTCAGTTCGTCCTCGGGGGACTCGAGGTGGGACGGATAGTGCGGATCGACGATCTGCCCCAGGCAGACCCGGCGGCAGCAGTCGTGGTGTGCGGTCTCATCCGCGCAGGCCAACTCCCGGCCTTCAGCCTCGGGCAAGGGATTCATCCAGCACCTCATTGACCAGCTGCGGGTTAACTTTTCCCTTCCCCTGCTTCATGATCTGGCCCACCAGGAAGCCCCGGAGCTTGGGGTTGCCGCCCTTGAGCTGGGCCACCTGCTCGGGGTGGGCCGCCAGGACTTCGGCCACCAGAGCCTCGATGGGGCCACGATCCGAGACCTGGGCCAAACCCTTGGTCTCGACGATCTGGGCGGCGCTGCCCTCTCCAGCCAACAGGGCCGGGAAGACCGCCTCCTTGGCGGTGTTGAGGTTGATGGTCCTGGCCTCCACCAGCCGGAGCAGCTCCGCCAGCAGGGCCGGATCCAACCCCAGGGCCTCGATGCTGCCTCCGCGTTCGTTGAGGGTGCGGCTCACCTCACCCAGCATCCAGTTGCAGGCCTGCTTGCCGTTGCCCGCACCCCGGGCCACGGCCTCGAAGTAGTCCGCGAAGGCCCGGCTCTGGAGAAGCATCCCGGCCTCGTAGTCGGTCAGGCCGTAGGCCTCGATGAAGCGCGCCTTTCGGGATTCCGGGAGTTCCAGCATGGAGCTCCGCACGGCCTCGACTTCCTCAGGGGTGACCTGGAGGGTCGGCAGATCCGGCTCGGGGAAGTAGCGATAGTCCATGGCCGCTTCCTTGCTGCGCTGGGGCCGGGTTTCCCCCTTGTCGGCGTCCCATCCCCGGGTCTCCTGGGCAAAGGCTTCGCCCCGCTCCACCAGGCCGATCTGGCGCTCGATCTCGTATTCCAGGGCCAGCCTCACGTTGCGGAAGGAATTGAGGTTCTTCACCTCGACCCGCGTGCCATAGGCGCTTTCACCCTCGCGGCGGACGGAGACATTGGCATCGCAACGCAGGCTCCCCTCCTCCATGTTGCCGTCGCAGATGCCCAGGTAGGTCACCAGGTGGTGCATGGTCTTGAGGTAGTCGTAGGCCTCCTGGGGACTGCGGAGGTCCGGCCCGCCCACGATCTCCAGGAGAGGCACCCCGGCGCGGTTGAGGTCCACATGGGAGGCGGCCTCGCTCAGCTCATGACTGCTCTTGCCCGAGTCCTCTTCCAGGTGGGCCCGCTCTATACCAATCCTTCTAGACGAGGGGGACCGCCCGCTCGCCGGGCTCGCTCTGCGTCCCCCTCGTGCTCCCCATTCAGTGTCCGGGCCAAGCCCGGACACTGAATCAGGGCCAACCCTTACATCCGGTATCTCCAGCCATCCGTTCTCGACGATGGCCACGGGGCCCTGGGTGATCTGGTAGCCCTTGGGCAGGTCGGGATAGAAGTACTGCTTGCGATAGAAGGGGCTGGCCTCCCGGATCTCACCGTGGACCGCCAGGCCGAAGGCGATGGCCATGCGGATGGCCTCCCCGTTGATCACAGGCAGGGAGCCCGGCAGCCCCAGGCACACCGGGCAGGTGTGGCTGTTGGGGTCGCCGCCATACTCGTTGCGGCAGGCGCAGAACATCTTGGACCTCGTCAGCAACTGGACGTGGACCTCCAGACCGATGACCGCTTCGAACCCAGGCTTCATGGACACTCCCTGAAGCCAGTGTACCCCTACTTCCCCGCCTCCCCATCGGACATCACCCGACGCAGGTAATCATCGAACAGGGGCACGGTGAAGGCTACGATGATCCATGTCCTTCGCCCACCTCGCCCTCTCTCCCGAGCTTGAACGTGCCTTCGCCGCCCTGGGCTTCGAGAAGCCCTTCCCGGTGCAGGAAGAGGCTATCCCCGGCGTCCTGGCGGGGAGGGACCTCGTGGTGCAGGCCGAGACCGGATCCGGCAAGACCATTGCATTCCTGGCGCCCCTGCTGCACCTCCTGGCGAAGGCTCCAAGCGGCGGGAAGGCCCCCCGGGTGCTGGTTCTGGTGCCCACCCGGGAGCTGGCCATGCAGGTGAGCGACCGAGCCATCGAGCTGGTGAAGCACCTGTCGAAGGGTCTGAAGATCCGCAAGGCCTTCGGCGGGGTCTCGGTGAACCCCCAGATGCTCGCCCTCCTTGGGGGTGCGGACCTGCTCGTCGCCACCCCCGGGCGCTTGCTGGACCTGGTGCGCCAGAACGCCCTTAGCCTGGGCGAGGTGCGGAACCTGGTGATCGACGAGGCTGACAAGCTGTTGGACCTGGGCTTCACGGACGAAATGAACGAGATCCTGGCCCTGCTGCCTTCCCAGCGGCAGACCCTCCTCTTCTCCGCCACCATGAACACCGCCGTCGAAGGGGTCATCAACGCCTTCCTGCGGAATCCGCAAGGCATCCAGGTGGCATCCTCACCCGTCCCCACAGCCTCCATCACCGAGAAGGCCTACCTTCTGCCAATGGAAGACAAGGGCCCCTTCCTCCGGGAACTCCTCGCCCGGGAAGCCTGGAGCCAGGTCCTGGTCTTCGTCGCCTCGGGACGGAAGGCCGACAATGTGGTACGCAAGCTGGGCAACAACGGCATCCGGGCCCTTTCCATCCACGGCGACAAGACCCAGGGGGCCCGCACCGAGGCCCTGCAGCAGTTCCGAAGCGGACGCCTGCGGGTGCTGGTGGCCACGGATCTCATCTCCCGGGGTATCGATGTCAGCGCGCTCCCCTGCGTGATCAACTATGACCTCCCCCGCTCGGCCCGGGACTATGTGCACCGGATCGGCCGCACAGGCCGGGCTGGCCTGGATGGCAGCGCCATCAGCCTGGTGGCCCCGGAAGAGGAAGCCCACCTACGGCTGGTCGAGAAGACCGTGGGGCACGAGATACCCAAGGAGAAGACAGGGAAGAACAGCCCGGGCTGAGGTCCAATGGATAAAAGCCATGGCATTGCCTGATCTCCGATATATGGCAGCAATCGCAGCTTCCCGCATTGAGCAGCAGGGTCATTGAGATAGGGCTCACAACCAAGCCGGTGACGGCCTGGGGCTCAACCACAGAATCCTGGCTCAGCCTGGATTTGGCAGCAGAGACCCCTCTGCGGATGCCGCACCCCTCACAGCACAAAAACGACAGGTGCCGGGGGGGCAATTAAAAGAACTTTCAATTACAAGCATTGAAAATCAATCATTTAACGTGCATATCTCATTTTCACATTATTTCCATCCTGGGTTAATCCTACTAACCATGTTGAGAGTAATTGAACAGGATTATATGGCAAATAGAATGTCTGGACAAAAAATCACATAATCTCCTCAACAAGAAGCATTAAATTCATGACTTGATCCTGAATCAATGGAAGCCTGATGTTCCATGTCACTCATGGCTGTAGGGGCTAAACCGACCTCTGGCGTGAGCTGCCGAAAGCATCCGTGGATCCTCCAGGCAGCGCTAGGATCTGCCCTGTAGCCTTCAAACCTGCGATTTCTTGCCGTGAAGTGCGCGGTTTCCGCGCAGGCGTCCTCCATCCGGGCCTGATTTCCTGAACATATCCCGGATCAAATAATTGCTTTCACAAACAACTACTTGAATACCATACCCGTCTCAAGACGTTTGCCCCCTTAGTTCTGCAGTTTCGGCACGGATGCGAGTGTCAATGGACGGATTACATGTCAAGCACAACCTCTTTTGAACGTGCATTTTCAGCCATTCGGCGTCGTTTTTCAGCCCTTCACCGTGTTGAACTGATTTTCGAAACATTTCACCAAAGCCTTAACGATACTTCATGAAATACATGTCACGACACGCATGAATCCATGGGCTCGTTCTAAACCATGATGCTAAAGCTTCGTCTTTCATGCGTTTTAAAGACATCATTTTCATTTTTATTGCCCATGCAACCAGTTGGCATCGGCCCATCCAACAAAGGAGCAGAAATGATCAAAACCAACAAAATGAGGGAAATCGGCGCCCTCGGGACTTCTCTCTCCCTGCTATTCATCCTGGCGGCCTGCGGTGGCTCTTCTTCCAGTTCCAACAGCAGCTCCGAAGCAACCACCACAACCATCAGCTCGACCAAGACCCTCAGCTCCCTCACGATCGGGGAGAACGAGACCCTGGTCGCGCCAGACGGGAAGAGCCTGACCCTGACAGTCGATGGCGTCGAGAAGAATCTCGAACCCGGGACTTACACCGGAGACGTGGTCTTGGATGTCACCGACCAGCACGAAGTCGTATACATGGGCGGATTGGCCACGCACTACTTCCGGATGGGCCTGTACGTGGAGGATGGAGCTGTCGTCGCCGACAAGTCCGTCGAATCGGCCCTCGTAAGCGTGGACTATAACGGGAACTATGCCACCGGCGGGTCCCTGACCTCCCAGGGCGACAACTTCAACGGCATCGTCGTCGGAGGCGCCACCGGCACCGCCGAGACCCCCTACACGGTCTATGACATGACCATGAACTTCACCGGCAACGGCAGCAACGATTTCGCCGGCTACGGTGCCGCCCTGATGACCACCGGGACCTCCCACGTCCTGGCCGAGAAGCTCAACATCACCACCGACGGCTGCATCCGCACCGCCGTTTGGGGCGGCGGCAGCTCCGTGCTCACCGTCAAGGACTCCATCATCGTCGGCAACAGCGCCACCGCCGAGCAGGTCGCTGGCGTCTCGGCCCCCATGATGAAGGAAGTGCCCTGGCTCCTGGGCATCTCCGGCAACAACCGCGCCACCAACGTGCTCGAGGGCGCCCAGGTGACCTACAAGAACTGCAGCGTGACGGCCGAGACCTGGGGCGCCCTATCCACGGACAGCTGCACGGCCGGGGCCATGCTCACCGCCGAAGACACCTCCGTCCGGTTCACGGGCACCAGCGGCTACGGTTCCTATGCCGATGGCGCCGTCCAGAACACCTACACCCACTGCAGCTTCGACGTGCCCGATATGGTGCTGATCGTGGCCGCTGGCCAGTGCGGCGCCACATTCAAGAGCAACGATCTCGGCGCGAGCACGGCCACCTCCCGCCGCTTCGGCATCATGTGGCACAAGAACCAGGGCGGCACCGTCGACCTCCAGGCCGGAACGGTCTTCCACACCGGCGAGACCATGTTCCTGGTCAAGAGCGATGTCAGCAACACCGCCTACCCGATCCTGAAGGTCGACGGCGCCACCCTGGTGAGCGACACCAACGTCATCTACCACCTGATGGAGAGCGACGATGCTGGCATGGGCGGCGGCGCCCCCGGCTCCGAAACCATGTGGGCCGCCAGCTACACGGTGCCCACCGTTGTCCCCGTCCATGACACCTCCGTTGACACGACGGTGGTCAACGCCGACACGGCCCTGGCCACCTTCAGCAACATGGAGGTCAATGGCGACATCTACAACACTCGCTGGACGGCCGACCAGAACCTGAAGCTGAGCTTCGTGGGCGCCAAGATCACCGGCGTCATCTCCGCTGGCACCCAGGCCAACAAGTTCATCCCCGCCGGCGGCCTCATCTACCCCTCCACCCGCCAGTATCTCAGCGAGGAGACCGTGACGCCCTCCCCCGTCGTGGGCAACGGCGTGATCGTGAGTCTGGACGCCACCACCACCTGGGCGGTCACCGGGCCTTCCTATCTCTCCTCCCTCACCATCACGGACGCTGAGCAGATCACCAGCGCCGACCCCACGAAGAGCGTCGTCATGCTCGTCAATGACGTGGCAACCCCCATCGTCACCGGCACCTTCACCGGCAAGATCACGCTCTTTCTCCAGTAGTCCTGCCCCGCACGGAAAAGAGGCTGGTCCCACGGACCAGCCTCTTTCTCATGGAGCATGTCCGCCCCGCCAGCGAGCGGCCATTCAGGGCTTTGCCTCCTTCTTCCCGCCCACCTCCAGCAGTTCAACCTGGAACACCAGGACCTGGTCGGGACGGACAGAGGCGGAGCCCAGGTTGCCGTAAGCCAGCTCGGCGGGGACGAAGAGCTCCCACTTATCCCCTTCCTGCATCATCGGGAGGGCCTCAGCCCAGCCCTTGATGGTCTGGTTCACCTTCAGGGTGGTGCGGCCGTTCTGCTTCTCGCTGGAACCGAAGACGGCCCCATCGAGCAAGGCGCCACGGTAGTTGACCACGACCTCGTCGGTGGCGGAGGGCTTCCGGCCCTTGCCGCTGGCGAGGACCCGGTACTGGAGGCCGCTGGCCGTGGTCTTGACTCCTGGCTTGCGGGCATTCTCGGCGAGCCAGGCCTTGTTGGCAGCCAGGTGGGCTGTACGTTTCCTGAGCTCCCGGGCCCCCACCTCGCGGGTCCAGGCGTCCATGGCCGTCTGGGCATCCTTGCCGGGCAGCGCCGAGGGCCTGCCGGCCTTGGCGTCCAGCAGGCCCTGGACCAGGGCCGCAGTGTCGAGATCCATCTTCTCCACGGTCCGGATGAGCTTCCTTCCATAGAGGTAGCTCGCCTGCTCCTGCGGCGTCATGCTCCCGGAGGGAGCGTCGCTGGCCACTGCAGCAATGGCGGCAAGGGACAGCACAAGCAGGGGACTTGAGAACATTCGGGCCTCCTTGGGAGAACATTGTCTGTCTAGGCAGTGCCGCGAGCGCGGCCAAGGCTCCCGGCAAACCGGCACTTTCCCGGTCTCACTTCCCCAGGCAGAACCCCGCGAACACCTGATCCAGGGCCGCCTCGGCGCGATCCTCTCCGGTGAGGCGCAGGAGCAATGCCCAGAGCCCCTGCAGAAGCGAAGCGGGCATCTCTGGGGGCGGGTTGTCCGGAAGCTGGTAGAAGATCTCCAGCTGGAGCACCAGCTCGTCCAGGAGTTCCCGCTGGCGCTGGCTGGCCAGGGCCCCCAGGCAGGCATCGGGGGCCTGGCCACCGAGGAAGCGTTCCCGCAGGGCATCCTCGAGCGCGCCAAGCTCTCCGGTCAGGGCAGACACGGTCCAAGTCTCCGCGCCGACCCGTGAATCCGTCAGTTGGTCCCCGAAGGTCCGCAGCTCTAATACCTTCCCTTCGTAGGGCGCCAGCCGCTCCAGGATCTCCGGATCGGCCCCGGGATCGGTGGCTGGGATGAGGTGCAGGATGAGATCCACCTTCTCCAGGACCGCCGCCACCCGGGCCACCCCCAGACGCTCCACCGGATCCTCGGTGTCCCGGAGCCCCGCCGTATCGAAGAGGTAGAGGGGCAGGCCCGCCCACTCACAGCGCACCTCCAGCACATCCCGGGTGGTTCCTGGGATCTCCGTGACGATGGCCCGATCCTCCCCCGCCAGTGCATTAAAGAGGGTGCTCTTCCCGGCGTTGGGGCGCCCCACGAGGGCGAGGCGGATGCCCTCCCGAAGCCAGCCCGCGGCCCGGGAACGCTCCCGCTCGGCCTGGAAGAGGGTCCGCAAAGGCTCCAAAGCACGGCGCAGTTCAGCCGGATCGAGTACGATCCCCTCCTCCTCGCCATAATCCACAGCCGCCTCGGCCCGGGCCACCCAGGGAGCGATGGCCTCCCGGGCCTCGGCCAGCCAGGGCGGGACACCACCACTCCGGGCCTGGGCCTCTCGGAGCTGGGTGTCGGTGGCCGCCGAAATCATGTCCCGGAGCGCCTCGGCCTCCAGCAGGCCCTGCTTGCCGTTCAGTAGAGAGCGGCGGGTGAACTCACCGGGCTCGGCCAGCCGGATGCCCAGGCTGGCCAGATGCTCCAGAAGGCGACGCACCAGAAGGGGGTTGCCGTGGACCTGGAATTCCACCAGATCCTCGCCCGTATAGCTTTCGGGCCCAGGGAAGAAGAGCACCAGGGCCCGCTCCCGGTAGCCGCCCCAGCAGAGCCAACGCAGGGCTGCCCGCCGGGGCTCCGGCAGGGAGATCCAGGGCTTTAGGAAAGCCCGCAGGTCCGATCCCGACACCCGGACGATGGACACCGCGCTGGGGAGCAGCGGCGTGGCAGGGGCGGCAATGGGGGGATGCTGAGTCATGGATGTCGCGACCGATCAAAAGATTAAAAGAGTCAACACAGAGGGCACAGAGAAAAGCAAAAGAGAGGGCACAGAGGGAAAAGGACAGGGAGGAAGACCAACTCCTGCTTTTCTCTGTGCCCTCTCTTTTATACCCCTGTGCCCTCTGTGTTGAGATTTTTCGGCCTAGGCCCGGAACACCTTCAGGGCCTTGATGCTGCCGGTGCCTTCGCTTTCGGTGCTGAGGCCCTGTTCCCTGGCCACCACCATGTGGACCCAGCGGCGCTCCCGGGGGGTGAGGCTGGAGAAGCGGTAGCTTCCCATGCTGCGGGCCTGCTGGATGGCGAAGCCGGCCATGGCCTTGACCTCTTTCATGCGGAAGAGGCGGGCACCCTGGGCATCCAGATAGGCCAGCTTGGATTCTTCACGTTCTCCCTGAATCTCATGGATCAGGAACTGGAGGGCGTCCAGGCCCTGGCCCTTGTTGGCCGCCAGCCACTGGGCATCGGGGCCGTCCAGGACCAGGCGATTGGGAAAGAGTTCGTCATCCCCCGAGGCCTCGAAGCGGGCTTCCACATCCAGTCCCAGGTCGGCACACCAGCGGGTGGCCACTTCGGGGAGGCTGTCCAGGCTTACAGCATTCTTCCGCATGTTCTCTCCCCGGGATCAGATGACGATGGGCTTGGGCTTGTAGGTCTTGGTGAGCCACCAGGTCTGTCCCATGCCGATCAGGTTGAAGATCAGGTAGTAGAGGCAGAGCCCGGCGGGGGTGCTGGCGAAGAAGAAGACCATCATCGCCGGCATCATGAACATCATCATCTTCCGCTGCATGGCATCGCCGGTGGCGGGGGTCATGATCTGCTGGACCACCATGGTGACGCCCAGAAGGATGGGAAGGATGAAGAAGGGGTCCTTGGCTGAAAGGTCAGTCAGCCAAAGGGCAAAATGCGCGTGACGCAGCTCATACACAGCATTGAGCATGGACCAGAGGGCCAGGAAGACCGGCATCTGGCAGAGCATGGGCAGACAGCCGCCCATGGGGTTGTGGCCGTTCTTCTTGTAGAAGGCCATCAGTTCCTTCTGCATCTCGGCCTTCTTGGTCATGTCGTTGCCGAACTTCTCGTACTTGGCCTGGAGGGCCTTCTGGTGGGGCTCCAGTTCCTTCATGCGGATCATGCTGACAGTGGTCTTGGTGTTCAGGGGCCAGAGTGCCAGACGGAGCAGGAGGGAGAAGATCACGATGGCCCATCCCCAGTTGGGGATGACCTTCTGGATCAGGCGCAGGATCCAGAAGAGGAACTGGGAGACCAGGCCGAAGAAGCCGAAGTCCATGACCTTGGTGAAGGGCTTGCCGAAACCGGCCAGGGCCTCGGCCTGCTTGGGGCCCAGGAAGAGCTTGGCGCTCACCTTACCCTGGGCGTCGGGCTGGGCACTGTAACCCAGCGCAGCATCCCGCTCGGCGGACTTGCCAAGCTCCCAGATGGCGGCGAAGTAGTGGGTGCCCTGGCTGCTGGCGGTCTTTTCCAGACCAGCGTCCATGCCGACCCGGCTGGTGGCTTCGGGAAGAACCTTGCGCTTACCCCCGACATACTTCAGGAAAGCGGGGTCCTTGAGGGTGTCCATCCAGCTGACAGCGCTGATGGAGCTCTCCCCCAGGGTGAAGACGCGGCCCAGACGGTGGGCTTCCCGCTCGTCCTGGGGCCTGGCGATAAGGTTCAGAGGAGCGCCCTTGGCCGCGATCCAGTTCACGTTCAGGACATGGCCCTTGGCGGGAATCTGGTATTCCAGGCGGTCCCCCTGAGCCGTGCGGAAGGTGATGACCTTGCCCTCAGGCGTGGCCTGGACCTCGGGAGCCCCCTCGAAGCGCACGGAGGGCACGCCACCGAGGCCAGGGAAATCCTTGGAGGAGCCGTCAGCATTGAAGCTGGGGAGGAAGGGGGTACCGTCCGCCTTCCACTCCACCTGCTGGATGGCGCCATCCTGGGTCCGGAAGCTCAGCCGGAGATCATTGGATTCCACGACCACCGTGCTCCGGGGATCGGCGCTCGGGGCGACCGCGGAACCGGAAGGCTGGGCCTTGGCCGGGGCCTGAGCCGTAGCCGCTGCAGGGGCCGGAGTCTCGGCCTTCCGGACTGCGGGAGTGGGCTGCGGGGGATAAAACCGTTTCATCACCAGGGTATAGGCCCCGAAGAGGACCACCATACTGATGATGAAGGCCACCATATTTCGGTTGTTCATGGTTTTTTCCAACGGCTTAAGGCCAGCCGGAGCTGGCCTTCGATTTCATGGAATGTCGGGAGCTGATTCTTGGCCACCAGCCGGCTGGGACGCACCCAGACTACGCCCGCAGGAGCCCCACCAGGCCAATCCTGGAGGATCCGAAGGAACGCCATGCGCACCCGTCGACGGAATTGATTCCGACGGACGGCACGACCGTTCTTGCGAGTGGCCGTCACCATGAGCAGGGGCAACTCCGCCTGGAAGGACCAGATACGGATGTCCAAAGACTGCCCCTTAGGCGAAACCGGACGCGGCAATTCCTTCGGCACCGCGTGATCCCGGTGCCGTACGATGCGGTAGCGGCCGGCTACCTTCACGGAATGCTTAGAGGGCCAGGACGTGGCGACCCTTCGCCCGGCGGCGCTTGAGCACCAGGCGACCGTTCTTGGTCTTCATGCGGGTCAGGAATCCGTGGGTCTTGGCACGGCGTCGGTTGTTGGGCTGGAAAGTACGCTTCATCGCTCACCTCAGGAGCCCTTCCTCGCAGGATGGGCGAACCAATGATTCTACCAGTCAGATTCTTCTTTTCAACAGCAAAGGCGGTCCTCCCCATGACCTGTGCGAAAATAGGTCACTGAGGAGTCGACATGAGTTTTCTGCCCCCGTCCGATCTGCCCGAGCTGGAGCACTTCGAACACCCCCTTTCCAGCCGCTACGCCAGCAAGGCCATGGTGCGGCTGCTCTCCCCCCTCTATCGCATGAGGGTCTGGCGGCGCCTCTGGATCGCCCTGGCGGAGAGCGAGCGGGAACTGGGTCTTCCCATCACCGAAGAGCAGATCGCCGAGATGCGCCAGACCCAGGACGCCGTGGATCTGCCGGCCATCGCCAAGCATGAGGCCGCCCTGCGGCACGATGTCATGGCCGCCATCCACGCCTGGGGCGACATCGCCCCCAAGGCCCGGCCCATCGTCCACCTGGGGGCCACCAGCTGCTTCGTCACAGACAACGGCGACCTTCTTATCTGCCACGAGGCCCTGGCCCTGCTGCGCTCCCGCCTCCAGGACGTCATCGCCGCCCTGTCCGCCTTTGCCAAGGAGTGGGCCGACCAGCCCACCCTGGGTTTCACCCACTTCCAGTCCGCCCAGCCCACCACGGTCGGCAAGCGGGCCTCCCTCTGGCTTCAGGACCTGCTCCTGGATCTGGAGGACCTGAACCACCTCATCTCCACCACCCCTGTCCGGGGCGTCAAGGGCACCACCGGCACCCAGGCCAGCTTCCTGGAGCTCTTTGAGGGCGACGGCGCCAAGGTCGAAGACCTCGAGGCCCGCTTCTGCCAGAAGGTGGGCTTCCCGGCCATCCCCGTTTCGGGGCAGACCGCCACCCGCAAGCTGGAGGACCGCATCGGCCAGATCCTCTGCGGCATCGCGGCCTCCGCCTCCAAGTTCGCCTGCGACATGCGCCTCCTCCAGCACCTCAAGGAGGTGGAGGAGCCCTTCGAGAAGAACCAGATCGGTTCCAGCGCCATGCCCTACAAGCGCAACCCCATGCGCTCCGAGCGCATCAACAGCCTGGCGCGCTTCGTCCTGGGCCTCATGCCCTCTACCTACCAGACCAGCGCCACCCAGTGGATGGAGCGCACCCTGGACGATTCGGCCCACCGCCGTCTCACCATCAGCCAGGGCCTCCTGGCGGTGGACGCCATCCTGGTGCTCTACAAGAACGTCGCTTCCGCCCTGGTGGTCTATCCCAGGATGATCGAGGCCCGGCTGGCCCAGGAGCTGCCTTTCATGGCCGCTGAAGTCCTGCTGATGGAAGCCGTCAAGCGCGGCGGTGACCGCCAGGACCTCCACGAGAAATTCCGGCTGGCGGCCCTCGAAGCTGGCAAGGCCATCAAGGAGGAAGGCAAGCCCAATCCCCTCCTGAAGCTCCTGGCGGCGGATCCCGCCTGGCGCATGACCGAGGATGAACTGGCGGCCATGCTGGACGCCAAGCGCTTCACCGGCCGCGCCGGGGACCAGACCAAGTCTTTCCTGGCCCGGGAAGTGGCCACCGCACTCAAAGAACACAAGGCCGCCGAAGCGGCAGAAGTGAGGGTTTGATGTTGAAACTTGCCGTCATCGGCGCCCAGACCCTGCTGGGTCGCGAACTCGTCGGAGCCCTGGAACCCCAGGACTGCTCCGTGCTGCCCCTGTCCACTGGGGCCCTCACCGTGGCGGAGGAGGAGGGCGATCTCGTCGTCTTCGCCCCCACGCCTGAACTCCTGAAGGAGATCGAGATCGTCATCCTGGCGGACGCCCCCAAGGACGCCACCATGCTGGACGGTTTCAGCGGCCGCATCCTGGACCTCCGCCACGACTCCAACCCCAAGCTGGAGCCCATGCCCCTGACCGGGGAGTGGGTCGAGGGGCACACGGCCTACCGGGCCCGCCCTGCCCTGGAACAGGTCCTGGGGCTCCTGCCCCATCTCGTCAGCCATTTCGGCGATGTGGCGGGCACCCATCTGCGTTCCGTGGGGCACATGGGGGACCAGGGCCTGGACGGCCTCATGCAGCAGTCCGTGGACATGCTCCAGGGCAACGATCCCAATGAGGGGACCCTTGGCTACCGGGCCGCCTTCGAGGTGATCCCCCAGGCCGCCCGGGGCAATCTCGTCGAAGTGAAGGTGCCGGTCTTCCACGGGGAGATCCTCATCCTCCACCTCAGAGCCACTGAAGGCGCCTCCATCACGGCCCTGGAGGCCCCCCTGGGGGTCAAGTGGATCGATCACCCCCCCAGCTCCCGGGAGGTGGCCGTTACCGCCGAGCTGCTGGCCCATCTGAGCCTGGGAGCCGAAGGCAGGACCGGTGTCCTCACCCTGGGCTTCGACCCCATCCTCTGGGGCATCCTGCGACCCACCCTGAGGCTGCTCGGCCTCGCCTAGGATGAGCAAACTCGATCAACCCCACGGTCGGGGGGACTTTTTCAAGTCCCTGGGGAAGCTCGTGGCCGGTTTTGTGGCGGAGCAGGTGGAGGAGGCTGTCACCAGCACGAGCCCCAAGCTGCTCCGCCCCCCCGGCGCCCTGGACGAACTGGCCTTCCTCACCGCCTGCACCCGCTGCGATAAGTGCATGCTCGCCTGTCCCCAGGGCTCCATCCAGACCGCCTCTCCCCGCAGCGCCCTGGCCATGGGGACCCCCTTCATCAGCCCCAGGGCCATGCCCTGCTTCCTCTGTGCCGACCTGCCTTGCATCCCCGCCTGCCCCGATGGGGCCCTGGTCTGGCCTCAGCGAACGATCAAGGGGGAGCGGGAGGAGGGCCCCAGGGCAGTCCAGATGGGGGTAGCCGTAGTGGACCCCCTCCGCTGCCTGACCTTCCCCCGGGAAGACGAGCCTGCCCTGGCGTGCCAAACCTGCCTGGACCGCTGCCCCTTCCCCGAGGAAGCCATCCGCATGGTCGTGCCGGAAGAAGGTGGGATTCCCCGACCTGAGGTGATCGAAGAGGCCTGTACTGGCTGTGGGCTCTGTGAATTCGGGTGTGCCAGCTCCGAAGCCTCGATCCGGATCGAGGCCCGCAGATAGAGAAAGGGCGCGGTCAAGCCGCGCCCTTTATCTCTTTCCTGCCCTGAACCATCAGCCCACGAAGAGGGGCGCCACGAGCTTGTAAAAGATGGCCGCCAGACCGGCACTGACGGGGATGGTCAGCACCCAGGCCACAAAGATGTTGCCCGCCAGGCCCCATTTCACCGCGGAGGCGTTCATGGTGGCCCCCACGCCCATGATGGCGCCCGTAATGGAATGGGTGGTGCTCACGGGAATGCCCAGATGGGCCGTGGTGAAGAGCACGATGGCGGCGGCGGTCTCGGCCGCGAAGCCATGGATGGGACGCAGCTTGGCGATGCGGTGCCCAAGGGTCTTGATGATCTTCCAGCCACCGGTGGCCGTGCCTAAGCCCATCATCAGGGCGCAGCCGAACTTCACCCAGAGGGGCACGATCACCTTGGCCGAGCCTCCCGGGAGGAACTTATAGGTGATAAGCCCCAGACAGATCACACCCATGGCCTTCTGGGCATCGTTCTGGCCATGGGTGAAGGCCATCCCAGCAGCCGAAACCAGCTGGAGCTTCTTGAATGCAAAATTGACCTTGTGGGGCGACATGCGACGCACGATCCAGAGGATTGCGACGATCAGGACAGAGGCGATGAGAAATCCCAAAAGAGGGGAGATCACGATGAAGGCCCCGATCTCCTCCAACTTGTGCAAATGCAGCGCCTTGAAACCGGCATGGGCCACCACGGCACCAGCCAACCCCCCCATAAGGGTGTGACTGGTACTGCTGGGGATCCCGAACCACCACGTGAGGAGGTCCCAGACAATAGCGGCGAGAAGCGCAGCCACAATGACGGCAGGCACCACGAACTGGGTATCCGCAATGCCCTTCGCAATGGTAGTGGCCACCTGGGTGCCCATGAGGGCCCCCACGAAGTTGAGCACGGCCGCCATCATCACGGCGATGCGACCTGGAAGCACACCCGTGGAGACCACGGTGGCAATGGCGTTGGCGGTGTCATGAAAGCCATTGATCCAGTCGATGCACCAAGCGAGCAGGACGATGATGATCAGGGCCAGCGGGACATAATGCAGCATGGTGGCCCCTAGGCGTTCTTCATGATGGTGGAACCCACCACCTGGGACGCCAGATCGATCGCATCCACAGCCCGCTCCATGGTGTCAAAGAGCTCCTTCCACTTGATGAGCTCGATGACCTCCAGGTTGCGCTCGAACATCTCGCCCAGGGCCTGGTGATAAAGCGTATCAGCGTGGTTCTCGAGCTCCTTGATGAGCCGAATGCGGGAACGGGCCTCGGAGGTGTCCGAGAGCTTGCGGAGCCCGTGGACAAGCTTGACCAGCTCACCGGAGGCCTCCACCGCCAGGGCGCTCATGTCCTGGAAAGGTACCGGCACCTTGGTGATCCGGTAGATCACGAGGCGTTCGGCGATGGAATCGATGCAGTCCACAATGTCGTCCAGGACGTGCGCCAGACTCCGGATGTCCTCCTTTTCCAGGGGGGTCACGAAGGTCTTGTCGAGGCGGTCCAGGATCTCGTGGGTTGTCTCGTCGCCCCGGTGCTCCAGTTCCTTGATGCCCCGCCGGAAGGTCGTCCAGTCCTCGGGGGGGGTGGACCGGATCCCCAGGTCGAAGGCCTTGGCGGTATCCAGGACATTCCCGGCCGACTTCTCCAGAAGGTCGTAGAAAACGACCTCCCTGGGCTTGATCCACTTCATGATTGAATTAAAGGACATGCATCCTCCCAGATAAGGATACCTCGTCAGCCCGGAGCACGCTCCTGGGGCGCTGGAATGTTACACGGATGTCACCCGGACT
>JAFNAB010000077.1 GCA_017859955.1 Holophagaceae bacterium | reverse complement strand
GAGCCTAGACATCTGTCCAGACGGCGATCTGGTAGGCCATGCGCCGACTCTCGCCCGGGGCCACCAGGATGGAGCCGGGTTTCTGGGACAGCTCGCCCAGGAAGCCTACGGGGCTCGCCACGCCCTGCCAGGGCTCAATGCAGAGGAATCCGGCGCCGGGCTTGGTCCACAGCCCGAGCTGGGGAAAGCCGTCCCAGGCCACCTCCACCACCGGGGAACCCGGCGCGTCGTAGCGCAGCTTGCGGCTCCGCAGCCGGGTGAAGATGAGGACGTCCTCCTCGAAGAGCTCATCCCGCAGCGGCAGGGTCCGCTCCTGGACCGGGGTGGGCCTGGGTGTGGGATCCAGAAGGCCCCCGGTGAGCCTCAGGATGGGCTCGGCCTCGGGCAACTCGAAGCGGATGCGGTAGTCCTCCCGACGGCCCTCGGGCACCAGGGGCCACCGCAGGGCTGGGTGGGCTCCCAGGCTGGCGGGCAAGGGGGTGCTCCCAGGGTTGATGAGTTCGTAGATCACCCGCACCGCCTGATCCAGCAGGCGATAGGTCACCCTGAGCTCGAAGGGATAGGGATACATGGCCTGGGTTCCCGGCGTATCCCGGAGAACGAAGGTAGCCCGCTCCCGGGAAAGCTTGGCCAGCTGCCAGGGCAGATCCCGGGCGAAGCCGTGCTGGGGAAGGTGGTACCGTCGACCGTTCAGGGTATGGGTGTCATCCTTGAGCCGTCCCACGATGGGAAAAAGGGTGGGAGCCTGCCGGGGCCAGACCGCAGGATCCCCATCCCACAGAAGATCCAGACCGCTTAGGGTCTGAAGCCTCACCATCTCGGCCCCCTGCGCCTTGAGGGCCAGGCGCAGATGCAGGTTCTGAAGGATGCAGGAGTCCATGAATCACCGAGAGCTGGGTTCAGGATAGCCCAGGATCAAATCCTTGGAGCAATTCAAGAAAGGGCGCTCCATAAAGATCCAGCTTCCGGAGCCCCACGCCGCTGATGGCCAGGAATTCTTCCGTTGTGCGGGGCCGGACCCGGGCCATGTGCTGGAGGGTGGCGTCCGTGAACACCACATAGGCCGGGACACTGCGTTGATCGGCCATGGTCTTCCGAAGCTCCTTGAGCTTCAGGTAGAGGGCCTCGTCGAGGTTCTCCGCCATCCGGGCCGCCGCGCCGACCTTCACTCGGGACGGCTCCCTGCCGATCCGCCGGGCCGCCGCCAGGATGTCCCAGTCGCCACAGACATCGCAGGACGTGCCACAGGCGGGGATCTGCTCCCCCAGGTACCGAGCCAGCCCCCGATGACGGCAACTCTTGTCCTCGGCGAAGTTGAACATGGCCCGCACCTGGGCGCGCTGTGTGTCGGTCTGCTCCTGACCGTCCAGCATGCGCTCCAGGCTCAGCACGTCGGCCCAGGAGTAGAAGAGGATGCAATCGGCATCGGCGCCATCCCGGCCCGCCCGACCGATTTCCTGGTAGTAGCCTTCGATGGACTTGGGCATATCCCGGTGGATGACATAGCGGATGTTGGACTTGTCGATGCCCATGCCGAAGGCGATGGTGGCTGTCACCACGTCCAGATCGTCCCGCCGGAAGGCCTCCTGCACGGCCTCCCGCTCCTCGGGGGGCAACCCGGCATGGTAGGCCTTGGCCCGGATCCCCTGACTCTGGAGGTACTCGGCCGTGGATTCCGCACTCTTGCGGGCCAGGCAGTAGATGATGCCGGACTGTCCCCGCCGGGCCTGGATCAGCCGGAGCATGGCCTCCTTCACCTTCACGTCCCCGCCCTTCTTGATGGCGTGAAGCTGGAGGTTGGCGCGGAAGAAGGAACCCTGGAAACGGACCGGGTTCTCCATGCCCAACTGCTGAACGATGTCCTCCCGGACCTCAGGGGTGGCGGTGGCCGTGAGGGCCAGCACCGGGGCCCGGAGGCGGGCCTTGAGATTCTGGAGGTTGCGGTAGGCCGGACGGAAGTCGTGGCCCCAGTGGCTGATGCAATGGGCCTCGTCCACGGCGATGAGACGCAGATCCAGATCCTCCATGAGGGAACCCACCCCCAGTTCCAGCCCTTCAGGGGCGGCATAGACCAGCTCGTACTCCCCCCGGCGCAGGCCCATGACCCGGCGCCGCCGTTCCTCGGGGTCCAGACTGGAATTGAGGAAGGTGGCCCGGAGTCCGGCTTCCCCCAGGGCATCCACCTGATCCTTCATGAGGGCGATGAGGGGGGAGACCACCAGGGTCACCCCCCCCAGCATCCGGGCTGGCAGCTGGTAGGTCAGGCTCTTTCCGGCTCCCGTTGGCAGCACCGCGATGGCGTCGCGCCCCGCCAGAACCGCATCAATGATCTCCCGCTGGCCCGGACGGAACTGGTCATAGCCGAAGATGGACTTCAGCAGGGCCAGGGGATCGCCCAGTGCCGCCGGGTCCGGCCGGGGTGTCCGGGGACGCATTCCATGTTCCAGGGTCGCCCGGTTCAAGGCCTCAGAGGCCTGCTTCAGTTCCGCCAGCATGACCGGGTTGAAGGCATGGCGATCCTGGCGGTAGGCACTCCGCAGCCGCTCCAGGAGCCCCTGCCCCTCCCCCTGCGCCTCGGGCGTGGAGAAGGGCGCAAGGGCCCGGAGCCGTTCAAGAAGAGACTGGATCAAAGGAGGTTCCCGGATGCCTTTCAGCTTGCTGCGAGCAACGTGGAATCCTGCCCATCCCGCCTATCCTGTTCGTGCATTTTCAACAGGATGGACAGAATGGGCAGGATGAAGACATCGCGTCCGATGTCATCGACTAGAGCGTGCGCTCCGTCAGGACCTTGTCCACGATGCCGTAGGCCATGGCCTCCTCGGCGCTCATGAAGTAGTCGCGGTCCATGTCCTTCATGACCTTCTTGAGGGGCTGGCCCGTGTGCTTGGCAAAGGTGCTGGCCAGGTTTTCCTTCAGGCGCTGGATTTCCTTGAAGGTGATCTCGATCTCCGTGGCCTGGCCCTGGGCGCCGCCGGAGGGCTGGTGGATCATGATGCGGGCATTGGGCAGGGCAAAGCGCTTGCCCTTGGTGCCGGCCGCCAGGAGGTGGGCCCCCATGGAGGCGCACTGGCCGATGCAATAGGTCACGATGTCGTTCTTCACGAACTGCATGGTGTCGTAGATGGCCAGGCCCGCCGTGACGCTCCCGCCGGGGCTGTTGATGTAGATCTGGATGTCCTTGTCAGGGTCTTCGGATTCCAGGAAGAGCATCTGGGCCACGATGGCGTTGGCCACATTGTCGTCGATGGCGGTGCCCAGGAAGATGATGTTGTCCTTGAGCAGGCGCGAGTAGATGTCATAGCTTCGCTCGCCCCGGGGGGTTTCCTCGATGACGATGGGGGGGTAGTAGCCGCGTTCAAACATGGATGATCCCTCTGAACCAGGATAGCGGTTCGAGGGGCTGAAGGAACCACGAAGCACGCGAAGGGCCCTAACCAAGACTCAAAAGCAGCACAAAAAGAATTTAGCCAGGATGAAGTGGATGGAAAGGGTACTGAATCCATCAATCAGGCCCAGCTCAGCCCATCTTCTGCTTTTCTCTGTGCCCTCTCCTTTGAACCTCTGTGCCCTCTGTGTTGACTCTTTTGATCTTCCAGCCTCGGGCTCAACGTTCCGCCACCCGCTGGAAGCGGAACCGCACCCTCCGCTGAAGCGCCCTGCCTTCCGGGCTCTCGGGATCACCCTCGATCTGCGAATCCCCATGGGCCTCGGCGGCGATCACCTTCCCGGCCACTCCCCGCTGCACCAGGTAGCGGGTCACGGCCTGGGCTCGGATGCCACTGAGTTCCAGGGCATCCGCCCCGTTGCGGCCCTTCTCGCCGGGTGCGGCATGCCCCTCGCAGATCAGGGTGAAGCCCGGGTACTCCGAAACCAGTTCGGACAGACGCTGCACCATGGGCATGAAGGTGGGATCCACCACCGTGCTCCCCTCGGAAAAGAGGACAGCCCCCCGGAAGCTGACGATCCTCATGCGGGTGCCCACGTCCAGCCCATCCGTGGCCTTGAGGTCCGAGAGCAGCTTTTCCACATCCGCGGCCTTGTTGGGATCCAGCCCCTGTCCGCCCGGCAGGATGCCTCCCTCGCTCCCCTTGCCATCGGTGCCCGGGAGTGCAGCCTTCTCCACCCCCAGTTCCTTCCGGATGGAACGGAGCATCTGGTCAAGCTTGCTCTTGTCCTGGGCCGAGAAGGAGTAGATCACCGCAAAGAAGGCCATGAGCTGGACCATGAGGTCCGCAAAGGTGATGAGCCAAAGGCTCTCCAGATCCTGCTTGCGGTTGAAACCCCGGACCCGTGTCAACGACCGCCTCCGCTTCGCTTAACCTTGAGACGCGGGGCCAGGAAGGCATTGAGCTGCTCCTCCAGCTGCCCGGGGTTCATCTCGCTCGCGATGCCCATGATGCCTTCCATCATCAGGTTCCGGATCTGGCCCTCCTCCCGGGAGCGCTGTTCCAGCTTGCCGGAGATGGGAATGGCAAAGAGATAGGCGATGACAGCTCCCCACAGGGTTGAGAGGAGGCTCAGGGACATGGCCTTCCCCAGCTCACTGGGATTGGTCATAGAGGTGAAGAGCTGCACCATGCCGATGAGGGTGCCGACCATCCCGAAGGAGGGGGCGGCGGTGCCGATGAAGCGGAAGGTGTCCTGACCAAGGGCGTGACGGTCCATGGTGGATTGGATCTCGGCGGAAAGGACCTCCCGGATGTGTTCCTTGTCCACGCGGTCCACCACCATCTGGATGCCGGAGGCCAGGAAGGAATCCGCAGGCAGGTGTTTTTCGAGACTCTTGATACCTTCCCGGCGGGCCCGCTGACTGAGGCCCACCAGCTGGAGCACGACAGCCTGTGAGGTGGCGGGATGGGTAAAGAAAGCCCGGGAGGCCACCGCAAAGGCGGAGCGCACGTTGGACCAGGGGAAGCGGATGAGGGTGGAGGCGATCACGCCGCCGAAGACCACAATCAGGCTGGGGAGGTGGAAGAAGACCCGGGGGCTGGGACCGAGGCCAATGGCCGTGCCCAGCAGGGCGAGCCCCAGAAGCAATCCGATGAGCGTTCCTCGATCCATGAGCACATCCCTTACTGGGCATTATCGACCCGGAAGGGTGGCAAATGAAATTCTTGTGCCGAAGATGATAGAAGATAGGCATCTGGAAGAACCAAGATGAGCCCCATGCCCAAGTGGCCCCCCAGTCTGCAACGCTCCCTCAAGCTCCCCTTCGAGGAGAAGGTTCAGGATCTGACCCAGAGCCCCTGGGGCCTTGGCCTGATCGGAACCCCCCTTGCCCTGATCATGGTTGGCCTCACCTGGGCCCATCGCCAGGGCCTCTGCAGTGTTCAGCGGGCCCTTCCCCTCCTGGTCATCGTTGCCGTGTTGACCGCCTTTGCAGTGGCCTTCTGGCTGCATTGGACACCGAAGGCCCGCTACAGTCCGACCTTTTACAATCTTCTGGATCGCGCGGAGCGGGGCGACAGCGAAGCCCAGTTCCGACTGGGCCTCATCTATCGGGATGGCCGGGAAGGCTTCCCCCGGGACCCGGCAGGCGCCCGCCACTGGCTCGATCGGGCCGCAGCCCAGCGGCACCCTGGAGCCCTTCAGGTGCAAGCGGAGGGGTATGCGCCCGCCTCGGCACCCCCGCCCATTCCCGTCGCCCCGGGAGAGCAAGAAGGACCGGAGTCCTCCGTCCTGACCCTTTGGCGCCGCTCCCTTCCCTTCGTGATCCTGGTGAGCCTCCTGGGCACCCTGCTGTTCCTGCTGGGGACTGCCCTCGCCCTTTTCCTCTTTGCCTGGACGGCCACGGCCCTGGGGGCCATGGTCTTCCTGGCCTGGCTCCTCGTCCTCGCCCTTATCGCCTCAGTTCTGCTTTGGGCCGTCAGAAGCCGCGGTATGAAATACCGGCCTTCGATCCGGACCCTGTTCAAAGAGGCCCAGGCTGGCCGTACGGAAGCCCAGCGCCGCCTGGCCCAGGCCTACCAGAACGGAGCCCCCGGCCTCCATCGTGACGGCTCACAGGCTGCCTGGTGGATGGGCAGGGCCGCCAGTCAGGGAGATGCCGAGGCGGCCTACCTGATGGCCCGGTGGGCGGACCAGGGGCTGGGCCAGCCCCGAAACCGCACGGCGGCGCAGGCCTGGCTTGAATTGGCCGTAGCGGCGGGCCACGGCCCGGCCCAGGTTCTCGCCCGCCGGTGGAATCAAGGGGGCGACGCCTGAGGACTCAGTCCTCTTCCACCCCATCGAAGAGACCGCCCTCCGGCAGGGGTGGCTCAAGCTGGGCCAAAGCCTGGGCTTCCAGGTTTCCTTCGCCGAAGTCCGCCAACCTGGGCAAGTCCTCCATACTCTTGAGGCCAAAGTGCAGGAGGAACTTCTGAGTGGTGGCATACATCATGGGACGTCCCACCACCCCCTTCCGTCCAGCCGGTACGATCAGATCACGCTCCAGCAGAGTCTTGACCTGGTTGGCGCCGGAGGTGACGCCACGCAACTCATTGATCTCGGGGATGGTGACGGGCTGGCGATAGGCGATGATGGCCAGGGTCTCGATCTGGGCAGGCGTCAGACGGCCACTCCGCAGGGTGGTCACCAGTTTGGAGACGAGCTCCACGTATTCCGGAGCCGTAGCCATGCGCCAGCCTCCACCCACCTCGATCAGCCGGATGCCCCGGGGAGGTCTGAGGCGCTCCTGGAGCTTCTCGATGGCCTGGAGGATGGGGCCCTCGCCCAGGCCCGTCAGCTCCCGAAGGCGGCCCAGCTCCAGGACCTCCCCGGTTGCCACAAAAAGAGCTTCCAAGGCCCCCGGCAGATCCCCGCCCTCCTCCCAGAGGGGCTGGTGGGCAAAGATCTCGTCCGTCACCGGAAGGCCCCCAGGCGCTGACCTACCCGGACCTTGCCCTCCCGGACCTGGGGCTCCCAGGCCTGGGCCTTGGGTCCGCCGATGAGGAGCACCACGGTGCTGCCGAACTGAAAGGTGCCCAGATCATCGCCGGGACGGCAAGGCAGGCCGGATACACCAAAGCCACCATCCCTGGGCAGGGGCTTCCCTTCCAGCCAGCGCTCCTCGATGAGGACGCCCCCCACATGGGTGGCCCCCACCAGCACCGCGGCGACCTCCAGGCCTTCGTCGGCGCCCACCCCCTTGGCCACCCAGACCGCCCGGCGATTGCGTTCATAGAGGCGGGTCACATGGGTGGTGCTGGCGTCATTGACGGGCCAGAGTTCCCCTTCCACCCGGGCCACGGCGCTGACCGCACCTTCCACCGGGACATGGATGCGGTGGTAGTCCTGGGGCGAAAGGTAGAGCGTCAGGTAGTGGCCCCCCTCGAAACGCTCCGGATCGGGAATGTGTTTCAGGAGCTCGGAGGCGCGATAGGGAAGCCCCTTGGCCTGGATCATGGTGTTGCTGGTGATACGCCCCTCGCTGAAGACCCGGGCGTCCACGGGGCTGTTGATCCCCCCTGGGACAGCCTCGGCCTGGGGGCGCAGT
This sequence comes from Holophagaceae bacterium, assembly GCA_017859955.1. Lineage (GTDB taxonomy): Bacteria > Acidobacteriota > Holophagae > Holophagales > Holophagaceae > Holophaga. The sequence continues at coordinate 17,499 of JAFNAB010000077.1, read as the reverse complement.
CCCGGCTTGAGACGCCGGGTAAAGAAGGCCTGGAGGCTCGGGTAATCCTCAAGGGGATGCTCTGCCTCGCCGAGGTCTATGGCATAGGCCCGGGCGAAGCCCCCGAGCACGGTGGGCCGCAGAGCCCGGGGCAGCTCCCGGCTGGCGGCCCAGCCTGCAATGACACTCCCCAGGCGCTTGGGGTAGAAGCGCAGGAGGTGGAGCGAGAAGGGCCACCCCCTCGGATAGACGACCAGAGCTGCCACGAGGATGAGCACCAGGAGCAGGAAACGGTTGCAGGTGAGCCAGGAAAACATACTTCCAAGGTATCGCACCTTGACCCGTTCCGAGCCCCCGGGAGGGCGATAAGCCACCCTTCTCTATCCGGCCAGCCCCCGCTCACCAGGGGCCTCTGATCATAGGATTAGGCCTAAAGTCCTGGAAGCCATCCCCATAAGAATCCGCTTCACTATCACTTAAAAATTAAGCTTGAAATTGGTATGACCAGAATCACAATGCTTGGGGGTCCCATCGAACTCCTTGCGGGGGGCACAGAGTGGACAAGTTTTTGATCTTTTTTTATCGATATCTTTTCTCAAATGATCAGATTAAGCCGCATTTATCAGCATAAATGATTGCCGATAGTCACCATTTTGATCTTGAATTAATTTGGGAAGAATATAACAATTAAGCCTACGCACCCTGCCTATCGATCGGGTTTTCCATCCGGCAGGGTGCCCTTCTTGAAATCAAGGTTTCTACGATCCTCGGGGCGGCAAAATTTCAGCCCTTGGGAGCGGCCCAGCTACAGATTCCGCCCGGAGAAGAACCATGAGCAGCGCGAATCACCACGAATCCCGACCGGACACCCTGGCAGCGCGCGTCAAGGCGGCCACGGGGATCTCCCTGGCCCAGTGCTATCAGTGCGGCAAGTGTGCCGCAGGCTGTCCCGTATCCGAAGAGATGGACCTGACGCCCTGTCAGGTCCTTCGTCTTCTGCAGTACGGCCAGGACAAGTACGACGAGAAGGCCATGCGCAGCGCCGGCATCTGGCTCTGCCTCTCCTGTGAGACCTGTTCCACCCGCTGTCCCCAGGAAGTCGAGATTCCCAAGATCATGGATGTGGTGCGGGCCGAAGCCCTGAAGCGCGGCATCGCCCACCCCAAGAGCAAGGACATCCTGGCCTTCCACCGGGCCTTCCTGGACTCGGTCGAGCAGACCGGACGCCTGTACGAGATTGGCCTGGTGGCCAACTACAAGCTCCGGTCAGGGCATTTCATGAAGGACGTGATGCTGGCCCCCAAGATGTACGTCCGGGGCAAGCTGGGGCTCCTGCCCCACATGATCAAGGGCACCGCCGCGGTTAAGCGGATCTTCAAGCGCACGCTGGGCAGCAAGGGGTGATTATGCGAATCGGCTACTATCCCGGGTGTTCCCTCCTGGGCTCCTCCAGGGAATTCGACGAATCCGTCAGGGCGGTCTGCGAAACCATCGGCCTGGAGCTGGTGGAAGTGCCGGACTGGAACTGTTGCGGCGCCAGCAGCGCCCACGTGCTGGATCACGAACTCAGCGTGGCCCTGCCCGCCAAGATCCTGGCCCAGGCCGAGGCCGCTGGCCTCACCGAGGTCCTGGCCCCCTGCGCCGCCTGTTACAGCCGCCTCATCGGGGCCTACAGCGAGCTGGAGAAGAACCCCGACCACAGGGCCAAGGTCTCGGAAATCATCGAAATGCCGTACACGGGCGCCGTGAAGGTCGTGAACGTCCTGGAGGTCCTGGAGCGTTTCGCGGATGTCATCCAGGCCAAGGCCGTCCAGCCCTTCGCCCGGAAGGTCGCCTGCTACTACGGCTGCCTCCTGGTCCGTCCCCCCAAGGTGGTCAACTTCGACCGTCCCGAGGATCCTCAGGTTATGGACCAGCTGGCCGCCAAGGTCGGGGCCACCCCCATCGACTGGCCCTTCAAGACCGAATGCTGCGGTGCGGCCTTCTCCGTGACCCGCACGGACCTGGTGGCCAAGCTCTGCGGCAAGATCGTGGACAGCGCCGTCAAGCTCCAGGCCGAAGCCCTGGTGGTGGCCTGCCCCATGTGCCACAGCAACCTGGACATGCGGCGTCCCGAAACCAATGCAGCCCTGGGTAAGGATCTCCAGATCCCGGTGCTGTTCCTGACCCAGGTGATCGGCCTGGCCATGGGGATCGAGCCCAAGAAGCTCGGGATCCAGCGGCACATGGTGCCCGTGGCCTTCAACGCCCCCACCGGCGCCCAAGCGTAGGGAGTAGCACATGTCACGTATCGGCGTATTTACCTGTCACTGCGGCGAGAACATCGCGGGCACCGTGGACTGTCCCAAGGTGGCGGAGCTCTCCCGGCAGATCCCCGGCGTGGTCCACAGCGTGGACTACAAATACATGTGCTCGGATCCGGGCCAGACCCTCATCAAGGAGGCCATCAAGGAGCACAAGCTCGATGGCGTCGTGGTGGCGGCCTGTTCCCCCCGCATGCACGAGCCCACCTTCCGGAAGGCCGCCGCCGAGGCTGGGGTGAACCCCTACCTCTGCGAAATGGCCAACCTCCGGGAGCACTGCAGCTGGGTCCACGAAAAGAATGAGGCCACCACCCAGAAGGCCGCGGACCTGGTCCGGGTCATGGTGGAGAAGGTCAAGCACGACACCCCCCTGACGCCCATCAAGGTCCCGGTGACCAAGACGGCCCTGGTGGTGGGTGGCGGCATCGCGGGCATCCAGACCGCCCTGGATATCGCCAACGCCGGACACCAGGTCGTCCTGGTGGAGAAGTCCCCCTCCATCGGCGGCCACATGAGCCAGCTTTCGGAGACCTTCCCCACCCTGGACTGTTCCCAGTGCATCCTGACCCCCCGCATGGTGGAGGCCGCCCAGCACCCCAACATCAAGCTGATGACCTACAGCGAGGTGGAGAAGGTCGACGGCTTCATCGGCAACTTCAAGGTCACGGTGCGCAAGAAGGCCAAGAAGGTCGATGAGAAGGCCTGCACGGGCTGTGGACTCTGCGTCACCAAGTGCCCTAACAAGAAGATTCCCGACGAGTTCAACGAGGGCCTGGCCTTCCGGCCCGCGATCTACGTGCCCTTCCCCCAGGCGGTGCCCAACAAGCCCACCATCGACACCGCCAACTGTACCTACTTCAAGAACGGGAAGTGCGGCGTCTGCTCCAAGGTCTGCCCCACCGGCGCCATCCGCTACGAGCAGGAGGATGAGCTCATCACGATGGACATCGGCGCCATCGTCATGGCCACGGGCTTCAAGCTCATGAAGACGGACAAGTTCCCCGAGTACGGCTACGGCAAGTACAAGGACGTCATCGACGGCATGCAGTTCGAGCGCCTGGCCTCGGCCTCCGGCCCCACGGCGGGCGTCATCAAGCGGCCCAGCGACGGCAAGGAGCCCGAAACCGTAGTCTTCATCGCCTGCTCCGGCTCCCGGGACCGGGCCAAGGGCGTCCCCTACTGCTCCAAGATCTGCTGCATGTATACGGCCAAGCACACCATGCTCTACAAGCACAAGGTGCACCACGGCCAGGCCTACGTCTTCTACATGGACATCCGTTCCGCGGGCAAGGACTACGACGAGTTCGTGCGCCGGGCCATCGAAGAGGATGAGGCCAAGTACATCCGGGGCCGCGTCTCCCGCATCTACGAGGAGGACGGCAAGCTCATCGTGAAGGGGGCCGACACCCTCATGAACGGCGAGCCCGTGGAGATCAAGGCCGACATGGTGGTGCTCGCCACCGCCGTCCAGTCCCAGGACTGCTCCGAGGACCTGGCCCAGACCCTCCACATCAGCTACGACAAGTACGGATTCTTCGCCGAGGCCCACCCCAAGCTGCGCCCCGTCGAAACCAACACCGCCGGCATCTTCCTGGCGGGCGCCTGCCAGGCCCCCCGGGACATCCCCGAGACCGTGGCCCAGGGCAGCGCCGCCGGTGCCAAGGTGGCCGCCCTCTTCAGTCAGGACGAGCTGACCCGGGAGCCCATCGTGGCCGTGGTGAACCGCCAGGCTCCGCCCCTCTTCAGCACCTGCACCGGCTGCTTCCTCTGCCAGACCGCCTGCCCCTACCAGGCCATCGAGCAGGAGGAGATCAAGGACCGCTCCGGCCGGGTCATCAAGACGGTGGCCAAGGTCAACCCCGGGCTCTGCCAGGGCTGCGGCACCTGCGTGGCCTTCTGCCGCACCAAGGCCATCGATCTGGCCGGATTCAGCAACGAGCAGCTCTTCGCTGAACTCATGACCCTCTAGGCGGAGTGAGACATGTCTGAACAATTCGAACCCAAGATCACAGCCTTCGTCTGCAACTGGTGCACTTACGCCGGAGCTGACCTCACGGGCACCAGCCGCATCAAGTACCAGCCCAACGTGCGGGTCCTCCGGGTCCCCTGCACCGGCCGCATCGACTTCATGCTGATCATGAAGGCCTTCGAGCGCGGTGCCGACGGCGTCATGATCAGCGGCTGCCACCCCAACGACTGCCACTATACTTCCGGCAACTACCACGCCCGGCGGCGCTGGATGGTCTTCCGGGACCTCATGGACTTCATGGGCATCGATACCGAGCGGGTCACCTTCTCCTGGGTCTCCGCCGCGGAAGGCGCCAAGTGGGGCGCCCTGGTGAATGAAGTGACCGACAAGATCCGGGCCCTCGGGCCCTACGCCGAGCAGAAGCAGCTCGTCGGCCTCGGCGTGGAATAGGAGGGCATGGTGGAATCCCTGAAACAGAAAGCCAAAGAACTCCTGGAAGCCGGTGAGATCAAGGCAGTCCTGGGCTACGCCCGGGGCACCTCCGACACCCGCCGCCCCCACGTCGCCACGACGGCGGCCCAGGTCGACAAGCTGGTGGCCGATGAGGCCTGCACCACAAACCTCGCCAACCTGCTGATGAAGCACGAGATCAAGCACCTCGGCAAGCTGGCGGTGGTCGCCTCCCGGCCCAGCACCCTGCGCAGCCTTCTGCAGCTCACCGCCGAACACCAGGTTGCCGACGGAGCCATCCTGGCCCTGGTGCCCGCCGAGGGCGGCGTGAAGCAGCTGGGAACCGCCCAGGCCTTCGAGGAGCACCTCGCCCTGGTGCCCCAGAAGAAGACCGAGAAGGACCAGGCGCTCCTGGACCGGCTCAAGGCCATGCCCCGCGCCGAGCGCTTCGCCTTCTGGCAGAAGGAGTTCTCCCGCTGCATGAAGTGCTACGCCTGTCGGAACTCCTGCCCCATGTGCTACTGCGAGCGCTGCACCATGGACTGCAACCGGCCCCAATGGGTGCCCGTGCCCAGCCATGCGGTCGGCAACCAGGAATACCACCTGGTCCGCGCCATGCACCTTGCGGGCCGCTGCGTGGAGTGCGGCGAGTGCGGCCGGGCCTGCCCCGTGGGCATCCCGGTGCACCTGCTGACCTTCTTCGCGGAAGACAGTGTGCGCGCCCAGTTCGGCCAGGGAGGCGGCGCCAGCGCCACCATCGACAACGCCCTGTCCACCTTCCGTCCCGACGACAAAGAAACCTTCATCCGGTAGGTCCCCATGGCTGAACGATACAAACTCACCCAGGACGCCCTTTCGGCCCTCTTCGAGGCCCTGGCCAAGGATGGTCGCCGGATTCTGGCCCCCACCGACGCCGACGGCCGCACGGAGTTGAACGCCGTCACGAGCCCCGACCAAGTCTCCAAGCAGTACCTCCAGACCATCCTCTCCGCCAAGGAGACGGTCTTCCCCAAGGTGGAGCGGCTTCTCTCCTACACCACGGAGGGTGGCAAGGTTGATTTGAAGGACGCCCAGCCCCAAGCCCTCCCCACGGTCCTCTTCGGCATCCGCCCCTGCGAGGCTGGGGCCTTCAAGGCCCTGGACGCCGTTTTCAACTGGGACAGCCGGGACAAGTTCTTCAACGCCCGCCTGGAGCAGCTCGCCGTCATCGGTGTCAGCTGCACCAGCGCCGATGAGGCCTGCTTCTGCACCTCCGCCGGCGGCGGTCCCGGGGACACCCAGGGCTCCGACATCCTTCTGACCCCCATCCAGGGCGGCTACCTGGCGGAGGTCCTGACCCCCAAGGGCGAGGCCATCCAGGCCCTGGCTCCCCAGCTCTTCCAGGCCGGCGCCACCGAGGACAAGGATGCCGTCCTCGCCAAGGTCGAGAAGGCTTTCGACCGCGAGGCCCTCACCGCGAAGCTGCCGGGGATGTTCGAGAACCCTGTCTGGAAGCAGCAGTCCCTGCGCTGCATCGGCTGCGGTGCCTGCGCCTTTGTCTGCCCCACCTGCGTCTGTTTCGACATCCAGGAGGAGGCCGACCCCAAGAAGGGCGAGCGCCTGCGCCTCTGGGATTCCTGCGGCTTCAGCCTCTTCACCCTCCACGCCTCGGGCCACAACCCCCGGGAGGTCCAGAGCGCCCGCTGGCGCCAGCGGGTCTACCACAAGTTCGCCTACTACCCGGAGCGCTACCAGCAGTACGGCTGTGTGGGCTGCGGCAAGTGCACCCGCGCCTGTCCCGCGGACATGAACCTCAAGGAACACCTCGTCGAAGCCGCGGAGCTCTAGCATGTGCCACTGTGAAGACAAGAACATCTACCTCCCCTATCTCATGCGGATCGCCCAGGTGACCCAGGAGGCCCCGGGCGTGAAGACCTTCCGCCTGGAGTTCCAGAACGAGGAAGAGGGCCAGAAATTCGAATTCAAGACCGGACAATTCGGGCTCTACTCCGTCTTCGGTGAGGGCGAGAGCACCTTCTGCATCGCCTCCAGCCCCACCCGCAAGGGCTACATTGAGTGCACCTTCCGGGAAAGCGGCCGGGTCACCAGCGCCCTGGCGGACAAGGAGGTCGGCGATACCATCGGCTTCCGCGGCCCCTACGGCAATGTGTTCCCCCTGGATGCCTGGAAGGGCAAGAACCTGGTCTTCATCGCGGGCGGCATCGCCCTGCCCCCCCTGCGCAGCGTCATCTGGAACTGCCTGGACCTCCGGGAGAACTTCAAGGACATCACCGTGGTCTACGGCGCCCGCTCCGTCAACGACCTGGTCTACAAGCATGAGCTGAAGGAGTGGGAAGGGCGCAGCGACATCAACCTGGTCTGCACCGTGGACCCCGGCGGCGAGACCCCGGACTGGACCGGCAAGGTGGGCTTCATCCCCATGGTGGTCGAGGGACTGGGCCTCAGCGCCGAGAACACCGTGGCCATCGTCTGCGGCCCCCCCATCATGATCAAGCTGACCCTGCCCGTCCTCCAGAAGCTGGGCTTCCCCCCCGAGAACACCTACACCACCCTGGAGAACCGCATGAAGTGCGGCCTTGGCAAGTGCGGGCGCTGCAACACTGGCTCCAGCTACGTCTGCAAGGACGGCCCGGTCTACACCCTGGCCCAGCTCAACGGGCTACCCGCAGAGTACTGAGCCTCCACGATTCAGCAAGCAAAGGGCCAGGCCACCGCGCCTGGCCCTTTTGCTATGCGTTCACCCCCCTTCCCCCTTGAGCCGAGGCCCTTGACACCTCATCGGACAAGGATGGCCACTCAGCCTGGGGTGTCACCTCCTCCCCCCGGCTGTCACCCAGCATGGATCACCCCAACATCCGAAAACCGGTTTATTGCCCATCGCTGTGCAGAAGGTCCTGATCCCAAGAGAGGAGCATCCACCATGGGAAGAACAGCACACAAATCGGATCCACTCAGGGTCCCTCCAATGCGACCAGGGAAGGACCAGGGCCTCTCCTGGAGGGCGGGTCTGCTGGCGGCAGGTGTGACCGCCCTGGCCACCGCCTGTGGAGGAGGTGCCAGCAGCGGCGCAAGCTCCCCTCGGGGGCCAACGGAGCCTTTGCCTTTGGCGAGGGCGCGACGGTCAACCTTGACCACGTCACCATCGTCACCACCGGCGACAGCAACTCCCGGGGCGTGGATGCCACCTATGGCGGCACCGTCAATATCACCAACTCGACCTTGTCCACCCAGGGAGGCTCCTGCGCCGCCCTGGCCTCGGACCGCTACACCGGCGCCACCGCACCCACGATCAACGCCACGAACTGCACCGGCACGACGGCTGGGAGCGGGTCGCCCGGCATCTACTGCACCGGAACCTTCACGGTCACCGACTGCACCCTGAGCGCCACCGGTTCCGAAGCCGCCTGCATCGAGGGCCTGAACTCCATCACGCTGAACAACACCAGCCTGTCTGGAGTCGCCAAGTGGGGGGTCATTGTCTACCAGAGCATGTCGGGGGACTCCACGGTGGGCACCGGGAGGTTCACCATGACCGGTGGGACCCTGACCAATGGCTTTGCCAAAGGCCCGGCCTTCTTCGTCTGCGACACGGATGCGGTCATCACCCTGAATGGCGCCACCATCGTCAATGCGTCCGATACGCTCCTGGTGGCTGGCACGGCCTCAGCCGCGAGCAGTTATATCGACAACGTCAACAGCAGCTGGGGAAGCGATGGCGGCGTGGTCACCTTCGTCGCCAACAACCAGACCCTTGTCGGGAAGGTCATCCTGTGTGATTCCTCCAGCACCCTTGCCATGACCCTGACCGCTTCCACCCTCACCGGTCCCATCGACACGGACAACGTCGGCGGGACGAAGACACTCGCCCTGGATGCGAGCAGCAAGTGGACCGCCACCGCCGATTCCCACATCACCACCCTGTCCGGCGTGGTCCTGAGCGCGGGCGTTCCGACCAATGTGGATGCCTCTTCCGGCGTCACCATCACCTACACAAGCATGACCAATGGCAGCGGGGGCGCCCTGACAGGGACCTACACCCTGAGCAGTGGCGGAACCCTCAAGGCCAAGAGCTGAGGCGACCAAGTTCCCAAGGGGGTCGGAAATGGGCCGTTCCCCTTGGGACTCAGCGGGCCAGAGCCTTCTGGGCGAAATCCAGGTTCGCCGTGACGCGGGGATGTTCCGCCACCGGGAGCTCCGTGCCCCCCAACAGTTCCCGACAGACCTTCAGGGATTCTCCGAAGCGCCCCGTCCAGTAGCAGGCCACGGCGTACTCGTCCCGGTTCCGCCACTGGGCGAAGGAGGGGTCCACGAAGAGGATGTCCGTGCAGGGCGGAATCTCCATGGCCTGCCGGGCAAAGAGATAAGCCAGATGATACTCGGAGGCCTGTCGACAGTAACGAGCCAACTGTCCCAGGGTCTCAGGGCGCCCGGGACGCAACTGGTAGGCCTTGAGGTAGGCGCCCAGGACCTCGCTCCTGGTGTGTCCCAGGGACTCCTTGAGGAGGGCGATCTGGTAGAGGGCGTACCAGACCTCTTCCTCCCAGCCGCCTTGGGCTGCCCGACGCTCGTACATCTCCAGGCTGCGCTCCGCCTGGCCGGCATCCCGGTAGCTCTGGGCCAGATAGAAGGTGTAGCGGGTGTGCCCCGGCTCTTTCCGAAGGGCCTCCTCCAGCACCGCCGCATCCTTCTCGTACTTGCGCGGATCGGCACTTCGGGCGCCCTCGGGACGAACCAGGATGAAGGGTCCTTCCAGGGCTTCGATGCGGTGCGGCACCGGACAGTCCAGGTATTCGTGGAGCACCCCCTCGAAGCGCCAGGGTAGCCGGGTGGCGGCCAGGGAGGCCCGATGGTAGTCCATGTTCCCGAAACGGTGCAGCAGACTGTAGGCTTCGGCCTCCAGGGCTGGCCAGGCGAAGCCCTCCGGCACCACCAGTTCCTCATCGGCGTCCAGGAAGAGCAGGTAGTCCGCGTGTCCACGATTACCCAGGCGTCGATCCAGGGTCGCACGGAGGCCAAGCAGCGCCGGATCACCGGCGCCTCGTTCTTGACGATCATGTTGAGACAGATTGTTGGCAAGGTCGGTCAGTCCCGTGTGGGAAAAATGCCCTCAATACAAATCACATAGGTCAGACCACTGGGAGCCGCCTTGCGCAGATCGGGCAGATTGAAGGTCGTCATACCATCACCACCGTAATAGGTCCCCAGCAGGGAATAAAGAGCTGAGTGCTGAGAGATCTGTAGCGTCTGGCCTTGGCACGGCAATCCGCCCGCCACCGTCCCCGCCACCAGCCATACTTCGCCTATAGTTCGCTCAGCCCCGGAACGTCCAGAAGCCGCCCAGGAGGTATTCGTTCCGAAGCGGCTATCCGATAGGGTTACGGTTCCCCCTAGGTAGGCCGGCGACCCGCCGCTGAAACTGAGGCCACTGTTGGCCGTTGCAGTTACGTTGATGTAGGGGGCCTGGATCAGGGCGTTCGTAACCCCCCCTGCAGGGATGGAGATGGTACCGCTATTGGTGATGGTCCCCCCGGACAGACCTGCCCCGGCCGTAATGGACGTCACCGTGCCTCCGGGGGTCGCAGTCGGAGTCCATGCCGCACCGTTATAAGCCAGCACCTGTCCACTGGTGGGGGCGGTGGCTGCAACCGCCACCCCCTGCAGCTTCGTCACCGTAGCACTCGTGCTGCCGGAACTGCTGCTGATATCTCCCGTAAGGGCAGGCATGCGGGCGGTCGGCAAGGTGCCGCTGTGGAGGTTGCTGGCATTGAGGCTGGTCACGTTGACGCCCGAAAGGGCTGGCAGTGTAGCGGGGAAGACAGCATCCGGCAGCGTGCCCCTGCTGAGATTGCTGGCATTGAGGCCGGTCACGTTGACGCCCGAAAGGGCTGGCAGCGTAGCGGGGAAGACTGCATCCGGCAGCGTGCCTGTCAGGGCGATCTTAGGGGACGTGCTCCCGTTCGTGACACTCAGGGGAGCGTCCGCAGTCACGACCGATACCCCTCCGCTCGGGCCCGTAGCGCCCTGGAGGGCGAGTACAGCCCAGGATGTCGCGCCTCCAGCCACATCCGTGGCTGGATCCACGTTCTGATTGCCGACCAGGGCAATGTAGCTTGTTCCGTTCTCGTAGACCGTATCACCGATCACGTAGTCCGTTGAGCTACTCCATGTTCCCTTGAATGAAACAGGTGCCCCCGTGGCTCCCGTAGCCCCTTGGGCTCCCGTTGGCCCGGTCACCCCCTGGGCCCCCTGGGGCCCGACGGGGCCGGGCAGGCCGATGTCGCCCTGGGGACCTTGGGCTCCCGTAGCCCCCTGGGGCCCGGTAGGCCCCTGTGAACCGGTTGCCCCGGTCACACCCTGTATGCCCTGAGGCCCTAGCGGACCAACCGCACCGGTGGCACCCGCGGCACCCGTAGCCCCGGTGGCTCCTTGCAGCCCGATCAGTGAGACGCCTACAGCCGGCCACTGCCCGGCCATGACGGAGCCCTTGGGGCCATAGATCGTGCTCGCCGCAGTATCGAGGTAGAAATCGCCATCAACCCCAAGGCCCGCGTTGGGGGCACCGCTCCCATTCAGGACGGACCTCCCGGCGGCGCCGGTGCTCCCTGTGGCGCCTAGGGGACCGGTCGCCCCCTGGATGCCCTGAATCCCCTGGATCCCCTGCGCACCCGTCGGTCCCGTGGGCCCTGCGGGCCCCTGTGGCCCAGTGGCACCCTGGACCCCGGTCACCGTGGAAGGCACCCAGCTCGTCCCATCGAAGACCAGGGACTGCCCGCTGGTGGGATTTGCCGTCGTCAGGTCCAGGGGGAAGCCCTGCAGGCTCTGCAAAGTTGTCTTGTACTGGGTTCCGCCCAGATCCCCGGCAAAGCTCCCCGTCAGCTCGAAGGCCGACCGCGCCTGGAGGGCGGGCACCAGATCCGTGTCCGGCGTCAGGGTCGTACCCCCGATGGCCACCCTCAGCTTTAGGTTGGGCTTGGCCAGCACCTCGGTCGGGATGGCGGTCATGCCCGTGCCCCCCAGGACCACGGCGTAAAGCCCGTTGGTCACCGAAAGAACCTGATCTCCTGAGTTCCAGAGTTCGGCCCCGCCGCTATCCAGGATCGCAAAGACAAAGGTCCGGCTGCCGGTCACCGGCAGCGTGCCCTCAAGCAGGCGTCCCTGGTAGGCGATCTGGGGGTTCGGCAGGGCCTCTGTGGCCATGGCCACGAAGGGTATCTGGCTGACCAGTACAGCCGCCAGGGAAGGAAGAAGGGATCGGCGCATGGGTAGTCCTCTGGGTGGATGGCGTTCAGGGAAGGCTGGGCTGGGGGGTCGGCAGGAAGCCGTGGCGAAGTTCCTCGGTCTCCTGGGGGTTCTTCGCGGTGGTGATGCTCACGTGCTCCAGGGCAACGGCATGGTTCTGGAGACTTCCCCCGCTCTGGTCGGTACCCGAGGCCACCGTGCTTCCGGTGGGCAGGCTGGACGCGGGCAGCGGCGCCAGGATGCCCAACGCCAGACTCGTGGCAGGGCTAGTACCCGAGGATCGCAGCGTTAACAGAACCGATATCAAGGTTGAAACCGTTAACGGCATCTCCCCCGGTATCCACAACAAAGTCTATGACATCACCCACATATAAAAATCCGTTATAGGCCGCACTCATATCTAGCTGCGTCCAGCTAGTGTCCCGCGGGCACATGTACCCGACAGCAACCGGACTAGCGTTTTTGCGTATTCGGGCATAGGTACCTGTACTTCCGCCAGTCGTGGCGTATGCCGAGAAGCTGATGGAGAATAGGCCGGCCTTCGAAACCGTGTATGCTTGCCCGGACCAAGTCCCACTCGAGGAAGACCCACTTGTGGATGCGAGGGTGACCGTCACCGTTGAGCCACCAGACTGAACGCTAGGATTTGACAGACAAAGGTAATTACTTGAAGGCCCCCCGTTCGCGGCTGCAGTTACGCGGCCATACCGGTCCACTGTAATGTTCGGGCTTCTGTAGCCGTCCGCGGTCACACCGCTGTCCGAAAGAGCCAAGGTGCCTAAAGTAGTGATGGAACCGCCGGTTGTACCGGCGCCTCCCGTTGTGAGCCCAGTCCCTGCTGTAATGCTGGTCAGCGAACCGGCACCGGCTGCACCCGTCGCCCCGGTTGAACCCGTGGGCCCCGTGGGGCCCGCTGGCCCAGTGGCCCCCGTCGCTCCGGTAGCACCCGTCGACCCCGTGGCACCCGTCGGCCCAGCCGCTCCATCGGTACCCTTTTGAGCGAGGAGGGCCCAATAGGCGGGCGCGGTTGCCGGATTCTGATTAAGATTGGTGTTCTGCAAGGAGATGTAGCTGTTCCCGTTCAGTGAGATGGCATCCCCGGCGGCATAGGTGGTCGCAGCACTCCAGGCCCCCTGAAAGGCGACAGGTGCTCCAGTGGCTCCCGTAGGCCCTTGGGCTCCCGTCGGCCCGGTGACCCCCTGGGCCCCGGTGGGCCCCTGCGAACCAGTCGACCCCGTAATGCCCTGGATGCCCTGAGCCCCCGTAGCACCTGTCGCACCGGTGCTACCCGTGGCACCCGTCGCACCGGTTGCCCCCTGTGGCCCCATCAGGGATACACCGACGGCGGGCCACTGCCCGGTCGTGACTGAGCCCTTGGGGCCATAGATCGTGCTCGCCGCAGTATCGAGGTAGAAATCGCCATCAACCCCAAGGCCCGCGTTAGGAGTACCGTTTCCATTAAGGACAGACCTCCCAGCAGCCCCGGTACTGCCGGTTGCACCAACGGGGCCAGTCGCCCCCTGAACCCCCTGGATGCCCTGAGCCCCTTGAGCGCCGGTGGGCCCCGCAGGCCCGACGGGTCCCTGAGGGCCGGGGACACCCTGCGCTCCGATCACCTCCCGAGGCACCCAGCTCGTCCCGTTGAACACCAGGGACTGCCCGCTGGTGGGATTTGCCGTGGTCAGGTCCAGGGGGAAGCCCTGCAGGCTCTGCAGGGTCGTCTTGTACTGGGTCCCCCCCAGATCCCCGGCAAAGCTCCCCGTCAGCTCGAAGGCCGACCGCGCCTGGAGTGCGGGCACCAGGTCCGTGTCCGGCGTCAGGGTCATGCCCCCGATGGCCACCCTCAGCTTTAGGTTGGGCTTGGCCAGTACCTCGGTCGGGATGGCGGTCATGCCCGTGCCCCCCAGGACCACGGCGTAAAGCCCGTTGGTCACCGAAAGGGTCTGTTCCCCCGAAGTCCAGAGTTCGGCCCCGCCGCTATCCAAGATCGCAAAGGCAAAGGTCCGGCTGCCGGTCACCGGCAGCGTGCCCTCAAGCAGGCGTCCCTGGTAGGCGATCTGGGGATTCGGCAAGGCCTCCGTAGCCATGGCCACGAAGGGCACCTGGCTGACCAGGAGAGCCGCCAGGGAGGGAAGAAGGGATCGGCGCATGGGGAGTCCTCTGGGTGGGTGACGTTCAGGGAAGGCTGGGCTGGGGGGTCGGCAGGAAGCCGTGGCGAAGCTCCACGGTCTCCTGGGGATTCTTGGCGGTGGTGATGCTCACGTGCTCCAGGGCGACGGCATGGTTCTGGAGGCTCCCCCCGGTCTGGTCGCTGCCGGAGGCCACCGTGCTGCCGGTGGGCAGGCTGGAAGCAGGCAGCGGCGCCAGGATGCTCAGCGCCAGGCTCGTGGTCTGCTTCTTGGTGCCGGAGCTCCCCTGGAGACTCAGGCTCCCCAGGTTCTGGGCCGCGACGCCCTCCGCCACAGCAATGGTCAGACGCCCCGTGGAGGCATCGGCCGGGATGCTGCCGCTGGCCACGACACCCGTGGGCAGGTTCTCCACCGCCAGGGTAATGGCCCCGGTGAAGCCCCCGGAGCGGGTGGCCGTGACCGTCAGGTAGCCGCTGCCTCCGGAGGGAATCTCCAGGCTGGCGGGACTGGCGCTGAGGGAGAAGCGCTGCTCAAGGTTACTGAAGACCCCGCCTCCCCCCCCATGTCCAGAACATCCAATGCTGAGGGAGAGCCCCAGGCAGAGGACGATAGGTGCCCAGCGCCGGAGGCCGAAGCCCTGCGTGGGAGAATCTGCGACGTGTCCCATGGGGTCCACCTCATTGTTGGCATTGGTTGGCAGGGGAATCATTTCCGGAGGACAATGCCCAGAGAAAGGCTTTGATTCTGCTGGGTCTTGTCGGCATAGCGGGTCGTCAGGAAATCCCCCTGGCAGCGCAGGGCCAGACCCGGGTTGATCACGAAATCCAAGCCGAAGCCCGGACCGAAAGCCAGGCAGGTACTCTGCGCGGTGTCGAATTCTGTGTGGCCATTCAACTGGGCCCTGCCGACCATCACATGGGCAAAAGCCCGCCACCGCCCGAAGGCGGGAAGGTTATAACGGGCGCCCGCCAGGACCATCCACTGATCCAGATCGACGTAATCGGCCTCTCGCCCAGCGTGCTTACTGAAGGAGGCCTCCAAGGACCATGGGCCTTGGACCCGCAGGGCTCCACCGACGGTAATCCCATCGAGGGTCTGGGTGGCCCCGGAGGAGGACAGTCGGAAGGCCGAATAGCCTGCAGCACACTCCCAGGGGGAGGGCATTTGGGCCCAACCCACCTGAGAAACGCAGGCCAGGACAGCAAGGGCAAACCGTTTCCGCAGACACAGGGAGAACATCAGTAGGCCTCGCTCAATGAGTCAGTAAACAAGAAGTGTCCTGGCAACAGAGCGATCTGCTATGAGAGAAGGCCCCCGCCAGAGAATGGAAGCATAACGGAAGCCTAGCGACATTACATATTCCTGTCTGTAGGGGAAAACCCCCGCATTCGCCCTCCAGCCTTCACACTCTGCCCTGTCTCGAGAGCAATCCAGCTCGCCTGAGGGTTCACCCCCGGGCAGATACCGCTCGACGCCTCAACTCCTTCATGCCCCGCAAGCCAAGCTTCACCAGGATGCGGCCACAGTAACTTTCAATGGTCCTCGGGCTGAGGTCCATCTCCCTGGCAATGTCCGAGGTGCTGAAACCCTGCCCCAGAAGCTCATAGACCTGCAGTTCCTGGGCGCTCAGGACCTCCTGCCCGCTCGCCTGGGTGGGCGCCTCGTCAAGGCTTCGCTGGGCACGGCTGCTGAGGTAACCGCGACCCGCCATGCACTCGCGGATGGCGAGGGCAAGGACCTCCGCCGCCTCCCGCTTGGTGACATAGCCCATAGCCCCGGCCCGGAGGGCCCGCCGGACGTGGGCGGCATCCTCAAACATGGAATAGACCAGCAGGGGACGGTCCGGCGCCAGGAGCAGGAGTTGGCCTAGGAGCTCCAGCCCGTCATCCTCTCCCAGGCACAGGTCCACCAGCACCAGGTCTGGATCACAGCTGGGAATCGCCTTCAAAGCCTCATCTATGCACTCCCCCTCGCCGCAGACCTGGATGCCCTCCTGTTCGAGCAGGAGACGCAAGCCCTGCCTAACAGCCGGGTGGTCTTCCACCATGAAGATGCGAATCCCTGCGTTCATGGCATCTCCAGCTCAGGGGAGGTCGCGGGGAAAGGGACGAGGCAGGTTACAAGCCATCCGCCCCCCCTCCGAATATTGAAATCGATGCTGCCCCCCGCCAGACTGGCGCGGTATTCCATAATTCGCAGGCCCATGCCTGCACCCCTGGAGAGCTCGCTGGAAGTACCATCGTTCTCGACTTCGAGCCGAAGCGCCCCCTCGGATTTTCGCAACCGCACCCATACCTGGGTGGGGGAGCTGTGCTTGACCGCGTTCAGGATGGACTCCCGGGCGATCCAGAAAAGCTGGTTGGTGGCGACCTCATCCAGGAGGGCACAGCTCTCATCGTCCTCCAGCTCACAGCTCAATTCATGGGTCTCCCGGGTCCGGCGCACCACTTCAGCCAAAGCGTTCCCCAGACCGCCGGTATGCAGGAGCCCAGGGCTCAACCCCTTGGCGATCTCATGGGCCTGACTGAGGGACTCATCCAGCAGTTCCGAGATGGCCTGGATGCCTGAGTCGTCCTGTCCCTCGGATTTGAGGTTCCTGGCCACGACCCGACACCGCAGAAGCGCCCCGGTGATCTGCTGGCAGATCCCGTCGTGAAGCTCGTGGCTGAGGGTCCGGCGCTCGTCCTCGCTCACCTTGACGATGTCCCGCTCCAGACGCCCCCGCTCCTGGATCTCCTCCTCCAGGGCCAGATTCTTGTGGTCCAGAACCGAGGACAGGTGCTCCACGGCTGTGAAGGCCTTGGAAAGCCGCAGGGAAAGGGTCAGCGCCTGGATGAGGATGAAGACCATCATGCCCAGCTGAATCCAGGGTCCCGGCGGGAGCCAGGCCAGGGCGGCCATGGCGTCATGAAGCCCCGTGAGGCCAAGGATGAGAAAGCCCGCCAGGATGAATGTGGCACCTTCCCGTTGCCTCCTGTGGGCCAGATAGAGGCCGAAGAGGCAATAGAACATGAAGCCGAAGGTGGGCAGGTAGTAGGTCGTGAGCAGGAAGAACAGAGCCCGAGTGGGCAAAACCAGCGCCAGCAAAGTTGCTGCAGCGGCCATGGCCACCGAGACCAGCAGTACCCGCCTGGAGAGTTCCTGGGGGTAGAGCACCTGAAAGAAGCCGAAGCCCACGGGCACGGTCAGAAAGAGAAAGCACTGCTTGGCCCGCTCCATGTCCTCGAAGGCCAGATCCGGGAAAAAGAGGCGGAGGGTCAGACCGTGGGTCTGCACCACCAGCATGAAGCCCGCCCAAAGAATGCAGTAAGTGCCAAAGAGGAGCGTCGCAGTGCTGTCCTTGCGGAACCAATAGATGACCAGGTGGTAGATACCCATCATCAGCAGGCTGCCAGCGAAAAAGAGGACTCTGCCCCAACTGCGCGCCTGA
>JAFNAB010000076.1 GCA_017859955.1 Holophagaceae bacterium | reverse complement strand
AGACTCACGCGGAGGCGCGGAGGGCGCGGAGAAAGAAAAGTGGTCCTGCTTTTCCTCCGCGATCTCCGCGCCTCCGCGTGAGAAGGCTTTTCAGCCCCTGCAGCCCTCGGTGAATCCCTTCGACTTGGATCTTCGACCTCTGCGGGATCAGCAACGGGGGTCCCGAGATCGAGGCAGACATTTAGGAAAAGAGAAGACTCACGCGGAGGCGCGGAGAGCGCGGAGAAAGAAAAGTGATCCTGCTTTTCCTCCGCGATCTCCGCGCCTCCGCGTGAGAATGCTTTTCAGCCCCCGCAGCCCTCGATGAAACGCTTCGACTGGGCCAGGGCCTGGAGCTCGAAGAGTCGGCTGCCTTCGACCAGCCGCAGGCGTCCCTCCCGGACCCAGGTTGCAAAGGCGGTCTCTTCCTTGTAAATCCACTCCATTCCCCAGCGGAGGGTGGGCAAAGCGGCCTGAAGGTGCTCGGGGAAGGGGAGGGGATCCTCCGGGTGCATCCCCAGGCTGGTGGCCTGGATCACGCCCACCGGCTGGAAATCAGCCACCTCCCTGGGATCGATGGGTTCGCGCCGGGAAAGGGTGAGGCAGGGGCGCCCCATGGCTTCCGCAACAGACTTGGACGCGTGGGCGACCCCGCCGTTGCCCAGTACGAGGATGGGACCTTTCGGAAGTTCCAGGAGGCTGTATTCCAGGGCCTCGGCGTCTGTATTGGCAAATTGGAAGGGAGTGTCCGGGAAGCGGCGCCAGAGCGTGTTGAGGGGCCCCTCCTGTCCGAGGAGGGCGGGCAGCGTCTCCTTCAGAGGCATCGTCAGGCTGGCCCCAAGGATGTCCATGGATTCGATGGCCTCCAGGGCCTCTTCAGCGCTATCGCACTCCAGGGGGAGGTAGAGCAGATCCTTGAAGGCCTTCTGGAATCGGTCATTGTGGAAAGCTGGTCCCCGTGAGTGAAGCACAGGGGAGCCCAGGACCCCGCAAAGCCCGAATGCCGAGGTCAGCCGGTGGCAGCGCCAGCTGCGCATGATGCCCAGTGGCAGTTGGCCCGGTGCGGCGGGGGGGACATCGTCCGGAGCCGCATAGGTGAAAGACCCTCCCCATGCCCTCTGCATGCACCGGCTGGCAATGCCTTTGGCTCCCATGAGGAAGGCGGATAGGAGAAGCTGGTGGTCCCTTGCCCAGGCGAGGATCGGCTTGAGCTTGGCGTTGTCGGACAGGTGCCCTGCGTGTCCTACCCATTTGAAGGCATCGCCCGAGGGTAGCTGGCCCAGGCGTTCCTCCAGGTCGAAGACGCCGGGGGCGACATGTACGCTTCTCAGGATCCGCAATTGGGTTCTGTGTTCCTGGATCCAATCCGGGAGCTCGATATCCCACTCCCAGTCCATCCAGGTCGGCTTGGCCTCTGCGGCTTGCTGCATCAAGGCCTGACGCCCAGCTTCGTCCTCATCGGGCCAGCGTCCGCCGTCGGAGACCCGGCGGCAGGTGACCAGACATCGGCGGCGGAGGCTTCGGATGGCATCTTCCAGGTCTAGGCCCGGAAACAGATCCAGGCGCAACTCGGGCATGGCTTCCGGGGGAAGGACCCGGGCATAGGCCCGGGCTTCCTCCCAGGAAGGCTGGCAGAGAGTGACGATGTAGAAGGGGAGGGTGTTCACTTGATTTCGCTCCGCTTGGCTGACTGCCAAGCCGTTTCCATGGTCTCAAGGCTCTGGACCTGCCACCCTCCGTGGGTGATGGCCATGTCTTCGACAGCTTTGAAGCGTTCCTTGAAGCGGTGCAACTGGCGGCGCATGGCCCGATCCGGGTCCAGTCCCTTCTTCCGGGCCCATTGCACCAGGCTGAAGAGGACATCCCCGAATTCGTCCTCCACTCGCCCCATGTCGCTTTCGGCTTGTAGTTCTTCGATCTCTTCACGCACCTTGTCCAGGACACCGTCCAGGTCCGGCCACTCGAAGCCGACCTTCGCACAGCGATGGCCAATCTCAAAGGCCTCGTCGATGGGGGAAAGGCTCTGTGCGATGCCATCCAGGAGCCGTTTCTGTGGGGCCTGCCCCAGGGCCGCCTTCTCTCCCTGTTTGATGACCGCCCAGTTGGCGAGCACGTCCTCGGCACCTGCTACCTGCACGTCGGCAAAGACATGGGGGTGGCGTCGGACCAGCTTCTCCACCGCCATGCGCTCCACGTCATGAAGGTCCCAGGCTCCCCGTTCTTGAGCGAGCTGGGCATGGAAGGCGATCTGCAGCCAGACATCCCCCAGTTCCTCGCAGAGGTGTCGCTCCTTCTCGGGCTCCCCAATTTCGTGGGCAGCCAAAGCGTCCAGGGCCTCTGCAACCTCCTCCCTCAGGTGTTCCGCCAGGGTCTGATGGTCCTGCTTCATATCCCAGGGGCACCCCTTTAGGGGGTCCCGCAGGGCCGTCATGATGGAACGTAGGGTGGCTGGTGTCATAGCCTCCAGTGTAGTGGTCCGGCCCTCGCCCAGTCACCCCCCGAGGGGCGAAGCGCAACGAAGAATCCCCTCCAACAACCCAACCTAGAAACCTCTTGCGCTCCGCCTGCCTATAAGATGCCTAAAAAGGGGAGAAAATTCCTTCAACGACGCTGAAGGATGATGACTTCCACCTGGTGTGCTCCAAAAACGATGTTGATGCAGTGTTCTTCCGGATGCGGCACCACGTAACCCCCTGCATCCTTCGCCACCTCCGTGAACATGGCCATCAACTGCGCCGGCACCGAGGGGTCGTCCGGGGTT
This sequence comes from Holophagaceae bacterium, assembly GCA_017859955.1. Classification (GTDB taxonomy): domain Bacteria; phylum Acidobacteriota; class Holophagae; order Holophagales; family Holophagaceae; genus Holophaga. Next base: position 12,905 of record JAFNAB010000076.1, on the reverse strand, counting down.
GTGGGGTTGACGAGTCTGCGGCTTTCGCACATGTTGCCCGACCTTTCTGGGGGACCGTAAATTCCGGTTTGCACCCAATGTGGTGCTGTTCCAAGCTCCATGCAAGGCGGATTAAACTGGTATTGCGTTGACGATTGAAAGGTGTCCATGGCTGACGAGACGAAAGAACCCTGGCTGAACTACCTGGCACTCAGCACCATCATCCTGGCCGTCTGTGCGACCCTGGCGACCTTCAAAGGGGGCGGGTATTCCACCCGTTCTGTCCTACGGCAGAGCCAGGCCTCGGACAGGTGGGCCCATTATCAGGCCAAGAGTATCAAGGGCAATCTTTATGAGTTGCAACGCGACACCCTGACCTTGGATCTCAAGACCGAGGCCCGGGGGCGGCACTCCGAGGAGCTGAGCCTGGCCTTGGCCGAGAGTGCCAAGCGGATTGCCAAGTACGATGGTGAGAAGGCTCAGATTTTCAAGGAAGCCCAGAAGCTCGAATCGGAAAGGGACGACGCTTCCCGGCACAGCCAAGCCTTTGGCATGGCGGTCATCTTCCTTCAGATCGCCATCCTGCTCTCCTCGGTTGCGGCTTTGATGAAGAAGAAACCCGTTTGGCTGGCTGGTGTTCTGGTGGGGGCTGTCGGTCTGCTGTGTTTCGCGAACGGGTTCTTCCTCTTCCTGGGTTAGGTGAAAGGGGGCGCTTGCCCAGAAGGGGAATGCACCTAACATTACGCGTTAGGACACCCCCCCAGCCTATTCTTCAAGCCACCGAGGCGATCCATGGCCAAGCCCCTTTCCTCTCTTCCACCGAGTGTTGAGATCCGGATGGCCGGATGGGCTCGGATCCAGGAGGGGGCCAAGCAGGCCCCCGGGAAAAAGTTCCGTCCGACCATTACCCTCTCCCGGGAGTTCGGGTGCGAGGGCTATCCCCTGGCGGAGCGACTTCAGCAGAACCTGGAAAAGGCCTCCGGGGAGCCCTGGAATATTCTGGACAAGGCTTTGATTGAACGGGTTGCCCAGGATGAAGGCATTTCACTCCGTCTTCTCCGGAATCTCGGGGACACGAGTCGGCTCCTGGAATCCTTGGGCTTGAACTCGAGTGATCATGTGACCCACGACGCTGCCTTTGAAAAGGTCGCGAAACACCTCCTGGAGGTTGCTGCGGTCGGGAACGCCGTCATTGTAGGGCGGGGCGGCGGGATCATCTGTCATCCCCTTAAGAACTGCTTCCATTTCCGCCTGGAGGCCAGCCTCCAGTGGCGGATCCAGTCCATCGCCTCCCGACTCTGTCTTCCCGAAGGGGAGGCCAGGGACCTGGTCAGGAGCAATTCCCGGATGCGGGAAAAGTTCATCAGCGATGCCCTTGGTGCCGATGTGGCCGACCTGAAATATTACGATGCAGTATTCAACAACGAGCGGCATTCGGTTGAAGTGATTGCCGAGGCTATTCTGGCCTACGTCAGGCAGGCCTGGACGGACAAGTCTTACTTCAACTAGGGTGCTTGTGCGGGTCTGAACGGCTAGAGTAGATCCAGGGCAAAGTCCGCCCATGGATGTGTTCTATGTATTACCTGTTGAGATGCGCCTCCCTTGTCCTTGTCGCAGCCCTTGTCGGATGTGGAGCGATAGGGGGCAGGGAACCCGAGGGGTTTTCCACTGTGGAATGGCGGCAGGTGCAGACTGGCAACAGCGAGCTTGCGAAGGCTCATCGCTGGATCGATCAGAGTGCTGCCCGGCGCAAGCAGCGGGCCATGGCGGTGGAGGCCTGCTATCAGGCCTACGCTTATTCCCGAGTCGATCCCCAGGGCATCCTGGGGGATATGCCTTCCCGGAAGCGCTACTACCGGATGATCAACACGACCTGGCTCCCAGCGGTGGCCCTGAGGGCCCAGCGGGGAGAAGGTGCCTTCGGTCCTCTTCTGTCCCAGGCACTGGAGGATGAGGCCCAGCATTGCTGGTCTTCCAGATCCACGGTGCTGCTCAGGGCCGCCGCCCAGAAGGTCAGAGTCCTATAGCACTTTGGGTACGGTGAAGTGTCCGTGCTCCTGGCTTGGGCTGTTCGCCAGAGCCTGGGCCTGGCTTAATCCATCCATGGGCTGATCCTCCCGGCGGGGCAGGGGCAGCGTCTGGCCGTGGGTGGTTGCCTCGATGCCGTCAAGCTCCAGTTCGTCAAGGCTCCTGGCGTGACTCAGGAGTTGGGTCATCGCCTGGCGCATGGGCTCGATTTCATCCTCGCCGAGGCTCAGGTGGGTGAGTCGGGCGCAGCGCATGACATCTTCATGGGTGACTTCCATCGATGGGACTCCTACAGTCTCAGATCCGAGTCCGCATTGGTGGACCAGGGGGATTCGGGGAGGGGAAGCAGGGCTCCTGCGGAGGCGATCATGGCGCCGTTGTCGGTGCATAGCCTGGGTTCCGGTATGGCCAGGGTCAGACCCTGGCGTTTGGCGACCTTGGCTGCCTGGTTCCGCAACTCCGAATTGCAGGCCACCCCGCCTGAGATCACCAGGCTCCTGGCCTGGTGGGCCTGAACGTAATCCGGCAGGGGGTTGAGGAGCCAGGAGGCGACGGTCTCATTGAGGCTGCGGCAGAGGGCCTGGACCCGGGGATCCTCGGGGCCTGCCACATCCAGGCCCGGCTCGCCGGCGATGCGGAGTTTCATGGCGGTCTTCAGGCCAGAAAAGCTCCAGGACGGCTTGCCGTCTCTGAACTTGGGGGGGGTGAATCGCTGGGCTGAAACCTGAGCCCGCTGTGCACAACGGTCAACAATGGGGCCGCCGGGATAGCCCAGGTTGAGCATCCGGGCGGTCTTGTCGAAGGCCTCCCCGGCGGCGTCATCCCGGGTCTTCTGGAGGAGTTCCAGGTGGGTCCAGCTTTCGGCCCGGTAGAGATGGGTGTGGCCCCCGGATACCAGGAGCACCAGGGCGGGGAATTGCAGGTCCGGGGCACTGAATCTAGCGGCGTTGAGGTGTCCCAGCAGATGGTGGACGCCGACCCAGGGTAGGCCAGCACGCCAAGCCAGGGCCTTGGAAGCGCTGAATGTTGTGAGCAGGGAGCCCACAAGCCCGGGGCCCTGGGTGACGGCGACACGGTCCAGGTCGGATAACCGTGTACCGGCCTGGGCGAGGGCCTCTGCCACAACGCCCCCCACATTCAGTAGGTGGTCTCGGGCGGCCAGTTCGGGCACGACACCCCCATAGGGAGCGTGAAGCTCGTCCTGACTCCTGCGGACCATGGAGCGGAGGATGGGGCCGGCGGGAGTCTCCTCGACCACCGCCGCCGAGCAGTCGTCGCAGGAGGATTCAAGACCAAGTAGAAGCATTCACACACCTTTTCCATTCCGGCCAAGGGCCGGGATGTTGCCTCTCAGTCTAGCGTCCCGAGGCTTGCTTTGCTTCATGCGCTGTTGCAGGCGGGGGCCATCGACGGTACCGATGGCCGTCATGAGAACATATGATAATACCGATAGTTTTTTTAGATCATGGGGCGTGTTACTCTTTGTATCGTGAAATTAATCACGGTAGCAAGTGATTTTTGTTCTCCTAGTTTCAGTAATTAGATTTTGTGGCTCGGTTTCGCCAATTTGCTGGCCTTTGGGGTGATGTGAGTCCAAATGGTCTCTATGCAGATAGATAGGCAAAATGAACCGCCATGTCGCCTTGTAATAAAAAAAATAGATATCAGTAGCCGGCTGGGCAAATCTGGCCTGGACTTGCAAGGGGAGCTGTTATGAAAAAAGTGATAACTGCTGATCAGGCTGCAAGGCTCATCCCTGACGGGGCTGTCGTCGGAGCCAGCGTCATGGGGCTTTCTGGCTGGGCGGAGGAGGTTGTCCAGGCTGTGGATCGGCGCTTTGTCGAGGAATCCCACCCCCGGCAGATCACTTTGATCCATGGTTCCGCCGTGGCCGACATGGCCTTCAAGGGGGGGCAGGAGCGGGGAACCACTCGGCTTGGGAAGGAAGGGCTTGTCAAGCGCTGGGTCAGCGGGATCCTTGGCACCTCCGCTGGACTCTCCAAGCTCCTCATGGAAAACAAGCTGGAAGGCTACTGCCTCCCTCAGGGGGTGATCACCCAGCTCTGGCGTGAGATCGCCGCCAAACGCCCCGGGCTCATCACTAAGGTGGGGCTCGGCACCTTTGTGGATCCCCGGGTCGAGGGCGGCAAGATGAACGCCGCTGCGACCGAGGATCTGGTCAAGGTCGTGCAGTTCGAGGGCGAGGAGTTCCTCTTCTACAAGTCCTTCCCTGTGGATGTGGCCATCATCCGGGGCACCTGTGCCGACGAGAACGGCAATATCACCATGGACAAGGAGGGAATGCTGCTGGAGGCCCTGCCGCTGGCCCAGGCCGCCAAGAACTCCGGGGGTATCGTCATCGCACAGGTGGAGCACCTGGTGAAGAACGGCACCCTCAATCCCAAGGATGTCCGGGTGCCCGGCATCCTGGTGGATCACGTGGTGGTGGCCACTTCTACCGACTATTCCTGGCAGACCTCGGGCGTCTATTACAATCCCGCCTTTGCGGGCGAGATCAAGGTGCCCCTGGGCTCCCTGCCCGAACTGCCTATGGATGAGCGGAAGATCATCGCCCGCCGGGCGGCCATGGAACTCTCGGAGGGGGATATCGTCAACCTCGGCGTGGGTATGCCTACGGACGTGGCCGCTGTCGCCGCTGAAGAGGGGGTCAGCGAGATGATGACCCTGACGACGGAGAGTGGTGCCATCGGCGGCGTGCCCGCGAGCCAGCCCAACTTCGGCCATGCCTACAACGCTGAAGCCATCGTTGACCACCACGCCCAGTTCGACTTCTACGACGGGGGCGGCCTGGATGTGGCCTTCCTCGGCTTCGCGCAGGTGGACCGGGTGGGCAATGTGAACGTCAGCAAGTTCAAGGGGCGTCCCAATGGGTGCGGGGGGTTCATCAACATCACCCAGACCTCCAAGAAGATCGTCTATTGCGGCTCCTTCACGGCCGGGGGCCTGGCCGTCGAGGCCCGGAACGGCAAGCTGGTCATCCTCCATGAAGGGAAGAACACCAAGTTCTTCCAGGACGTGGAACAGATCACCTTCAGCGGTAAGTACGCCTCCCAGATCAAGCAGCCCGTGCTTTATGTGACCGAACGGGCCGTCTTCCGGCTCGAGAAGGGCGAGTTGACTCTCATCGAGATCGCCCCCGGCGTGGACATGGAAAAGGACATCCTGCGTCTGATGGCCTTCAAGCCCCGCATCTCCCCGGACCTCAAGCTCATGCCCAGCGAGATCTTCCAGCCCAATTGGGGCGAGTTGAAGCGTCTTCTGACGAATGGCGTCGAGATGATCGCCTGATCCAACCCCTTAGGTAATCCCTGAAGGCATGTCGCAGGGACATGCTGGTATCTGCAAGGAGTAAAGACTGATGCATTTCGAATTGTCTGAAGAAAACCGGATGATCCAGAAGCTGGCGAGGGAGGTTGCCGAGACCTACATCGCCCCCAGCGTCCAGGAACGGGACGAAGAGGAGCGCTTTGATCGCGCCCTCTTCGACAAGGTGGCCAGTTATGGATTCCAGGGCATCCACTACCAGGATCAGTACGGTGGCGCTGGTGGGGACTATCTGAGCTACATCATCGCCACCGAGGAGATCGCCCGGGTGGACGTGTCCCTTTGCATCGCCATCGGTGGCGGCGGGCTGGGGGGCTTCCCCATCCACTCCTATGGCACTGAGGAGCAGAAGCAGAAATACCTGCGTCCCCTGGTGGAGGGTACGGCCCTGGGCGGTTTCGCCCTTACCGAGCCCGGAGCCGGCAGCGATGCCTCCGCCCAGCAGACCACAGCGGTGCTCGAGGGTGACGAATGGGTGCTCAACGGCACCAAGTGCTTCATCAGCAACTACGCCGACATCTACCTGGTGATCGCCGTGACGGACCGCAGCAAGGGCCTGAAGGGGCTGAGCTGCTTCATCGTGGAGAAGGGCACCCCCGGCTTCACCATGGGCAAGAAGGAACACAAGATGGGCCTTCGCTCCGCCGTCACCACCGAGATCATTCTCCAGGATGTCCGGGTGCCCAAGGCCAACCTCCTGGGCAAGGAGGGGGACGCCTTCAAATACTGCATGCAGACCCTGGATGTGGGCCGCATCGGGTGCGCCGCCCAGGCTCTGGGTCTCGCCCAGGCCGCCCTGGAACATTCCATCAAATACGCCAAGGAGCGCGCCCAGTTCGGCAAGCCCATCGCCGCCAACCAGGGCATCTCCTTCATGCTGGCCGACATGGCCACCAAGGTGGAGGCTGCCCGCCTCCTGACCTACCAGGCCGCCTGGCTCAAGCAGAACGGCAAACCCTTCGGCAAGCAGGCCGCCATGGCCAAGAAGTTCACCACCGACATCGCCATGGAAGTCACCACGGACGCTGTGCAGATCTTCGGCGGCTATGGTTACAGCCGGGAATACCCTGTGGAGAAGCTCATGAGGGACGCCAAGGTCCACCAGATCTTTGAGGGCACCAACCAGATCCAGCGGATCGTGATTGCAGGTAATCTGTTAAAGTAGTTCGTTTAAATACAAGCCATAACATGCAATCTGGGAGGCATTGGATCAAATGAATATCATTGTGTGCATCAAACAGGTGCCCGACACCACCGAGGTCAAGATCGACCCCGTGACCAACACCCTGATCCGCCAGGGCGTGCCGAGCATCGTGAACCCTTTCGACAAGAATGCCCTTGAAACCGCTCTCCAGCTCAAGGAGAAGCACGGTGGCAAGGTGACCGTACTCTCCATGGGCCCCGCCCAGGCCAAGGAGGCCCTGAAGGAGTGTCTGGCCATGGGAGCCGACGAGGCTGTCCTGATCAGCGACCGCGCCTTCGGTGGCGCCGACACCCTGGCCACCAGCTACACCCTGGCCGCTGCTGCCCGCAAACTCGGACACTTCGACCTCATCCTCTGCGGCAAGCAGGCCATCGACGGCGATACCGCCCAGGTGGGCCCCGAAATGGCCGAGCACCTTGGCATCGCCCAGCTCACCTACGTGTGCAAGATTGAGGTGGAGGGCACCACGGTCCGCGGCACCCGCGAGCACGAGGAGTGCTTTGAGGTGGTGGAAGGCAAGTTCCCCCTGGTGGTCACCGTCGTGAAGACCATCAATGAGCCCCGCTACAGCTCCTGCAAGGGGGTCCTCCGGGCGCTGCGCACCAACATCCAGACCCTGACGGCCCAGGACCTCATCGTGGACGCCGCCAAGCTGGGACTGAAGGGTTCTCCCACCCAGGTGCGGAAGATCTTCTCCCCTTCCAAGCGCACTGACGGCGTGAAGATCCAGATGGCCACGGCGAAGGAATCCGTTTCCGAGCTGATGCAGAAACTCGCCGACGCGAAAATCGTGTAGAAAAGGGACTCAGACTATGGCTGTGAAGGTTATTGAAGACAAGTGCGTAGGGTGCTCTGCCTGTGTGAGCGCGTGCCCTTTTGATGCCATCTCCATGAACGTGGACAAGGCTGTGATCGGCGATGCCTGCACCCAGTGCGGCGCCTGTGTGGACACCTGCCCGGTGACCGCCATCGTCCGTGAGGCTGAAGAAAAGGTCATCGCCATCGATAAGAACGCCTACAAGGATGTCTGGGTCTACCTGGAGATCTTCGAGGGTGCTCCCCGCAATGTGGGCCTCGAGCTCATCGGCGAAGGCCGGAAGCTGGCCGATGCCATGAACCAGAAGCTGGCCGCTGTGATCATCGGCGACGGCGTGGCGGATCTGGCCAAGGAAGCCTTCGCCTACGGTGTGGATCAGGTCTACCTGGTGGAAGCCCCCGAGCTGAAGCACTACAACACCGATGGCTACACCATCACCATGACCGACCTCATCAACACCTACCGTCCCTCGGTGGTCCTCATGGGTGCCACCAATGATGGTCGGGACTTCGGTGCCCGCGTGGCCTGCCGGGTCAACACCGGCCTCACCGCCGACTGCACCGACCTGGGCATCGACGAAGCCACCGGCCTCGTGGCCTGGACCCGTCCCGCCTTCGGCGGCAACATCATGGCGACCATCCTCTGCCCCGAGCACCGTCCCCAGATGGGCACGGTCCGTCCTTCCGTGTTCAAGAAGCCTGCGGCGGACTACACCCGCAGCGGCGAAGTGATCCGGGTGGCCAGCAAGGCCAAGGCGAGCGAAATCCGCACCAAGCTGGTTGAAGTCGTCAAACTGGCCGGGGCCGCCTGCAACCTTGAAGAGGCCGAGATCATCGTTTCCGGCGGACGCGGCATGAAGAAGCCCGAGCACTTCGCCCTGCTGGAAGAGCTGGCCCAGGTCCTGGGCGGCGCCGTCGGTGCCTCCCGTGCTGCTGTGGATGCGGGCTGGATGCCTGCCATGCACCAGGTGGGTCAGACCGGCAAGACCGTCGGTCCCAAGATCTACTTCGCCGTCGGTATCTCTGGCGCCATCCAGCACGTGGCGGGCATGTCCTCCTCGGACATCATCATCGCCGTCAACAAGGACGCCAATGCGCCCATCTTCGATATCGCCACCTACGGCATCGTGGGCGATGCCCTGGAAGTCGTGCCGGTGCTGATCGAAGAGTTCAAGAAGATCAAGGCCCAGGCCTGATCTGCGACTGAATTGCAGGAACGGACGGGGTCTTCGGACCCCGTTCTTTTTTGGTCCACAAGTCTGCCTTGCGGCATCTCATTGCATGAGAAGGTTTCCCGCCGATGCCCGGGCTGGTAGGCTTCCAGCCAAGGCAGCGCCGCTCTCAAGGGAGAAAACGCATGGTGGCATCCAGCAAGAAGGTCTTCGTTCTGGACACGAATGTCCTGCTCCACGATCCGATGGCCATCTTCCACTTCCAGGAGCATGACATCGTGATCCCGATCGTTGTGATCGAGGAGATCGACAACTTCAAGAAGGATCAGACGGAAATCGGTCGGAATGCCCGCTCCGTCTCGCGACAGATTGACAAGCTGCGGGCCCTGGGCACCTTGAGCAAGGGGGTCACCCTGGAGGGTGGCGGCTCTCTCAAGGTGGACGTGACCAACCACGCCCAGGACAACTCGCTCTTTGTCCTGGACAAGCACAAGGCCGACAACCAGATCCTTGGCTGCGCCCTGGAGCTCTACAAATTCCGGAAGGAGAAGGTGGTCCTGGTCACCAAGGACACCAATCTACGCATCAAGGCGGATGCAGCCGGAGTGCTTGCGGAAGACTATTTCACCGATCGGGTGGAGGTGGACGAGCTTTATCCCGGGACTGCGACCTGGACTGTGGACAGCTCCCTCATCGAGATGCTCTTCGACGGTGGGTTGGTCCCGGAGGGAGAGGACCGCTTCCTGGCCAACCAGTTCGTGACCCTGGTGGACCAGGCTGATGAGAACCATACGGCTCTGGGGCGCTTCATGGCCAATGATGGCCGCTTGCACCCTCTTCGCCGCCTGGAGGCGATGCCCTGGGGTGTGAAGCCCCGCAACCGGGAGCAGCAGTTCGCGCTGGATCTCCTCCTCGACGATTCGATCCAGGTCGTCACACTGCTCGGCAAGGCGGGCACCGGCAAGACCCTACTGGCCATCGCCGCAGGTCTCCAGCAGGTGGTGGATGATGAGCGTTATAATAAATTGTTAGTAAGCAGGCCCGTCATGCCCATGGGCCGGGATCTGGGCTTCCTCCCGGGAGATGTGGAGGAGAAGCTCCGCCCTTACATGCAGCCCATTTATGACAACCTCGACTACATCGTGAGCGCCAATACGGAGATGCGGAGGCGCACCAGCATGACCGTAGCCCAGCTGGAAGAGGGCGGGTACCTGGCGGTGGAACCCCTGACCTATATCCGGGGCCGCAGCATTCCCAACCAGTACATCATCGTGGATGAGGCTCAGAACCTCACCCCCCATGAGGTCAAGACCATCCTGACCCGGGCCGGAGTCGGCACCAAGATCGTCCTCACGGGGGATCCCTACCAGATCGACAACCCCTACGTGGATTCCAATACCAACGGGCTCAGCTTCCTGGCCGAGCACTTCAAGCAGGTCGACGTGGCGGGCCATGTGACCCTGCTGAAGGGGGAGCGCAGCCACTTGGCGGAACTGGCCAGCAATCTGCTTTAGGGGTCTGCCATGGTCGATTCGAGCTGGGACAACGGAGGTATGCCGGTCAAGCCCAAGGGCTGGTCCACCTGGACCAAGGTGGGCCTGGGCTGTGGCATCGTGGTGCTGCTCTTCTTCGCCACCTGCGCAGGGGGCGGCTTCCTGATGTTCAGGGCCGGAACGCGGGCCATGGACAAGGCCTGGGCCCAGATGCGCGAGAGCGCGGAAATGGCCCGCACCGAGGAAGGCGCCAGGGCCCTCTACCTGGCCAATCCCGGCCTTGCCCGGAATTATCCGACGGTGGAGGACTTCCTGAAGGCCTCCGAGGCCTGGCGGGCCCGTATCGGCGAGATTCCGGTCCAGCGCCCCGACCTGAAGACCCTCTTCGATCCCAAGAAGGGCGGGGGTCTTCAGGTCGAGAGTCATTCGGAGTCAGGGGGAACCAAGCGGGTCCGCATCGCCTACCGGTTTGCCGGTGGGGGGCGCCTGGTGGTCGAAATGGAGGACAAGAGCCTGACGGATATCCGGGTCGAGTAACCAAGGCTGGATGAACGTCCTCATTTAAGCCAATATGCTTTCATGAGTACCGCTTCGATTCAGGAATCCCTCGACCTTCTTCTGAAGGGCACCGTCACTTGCCATACCCGGGAGGCATTGAAGGCCCGGCTTACCCAGGGGCGGCCCCTCCGGGTGAAGGCTGGCTTCGACCCCACGGCCCCAGATCTCCACCTCGGACACGGCGTCCTGCTGCGCAAGATGGCCCAGTTCCAGAAACTGGGGCACACCGTCATCTTCCTGATCGGCGACTTCACCGCCATGATCGGCGACCCCACGGGCAAGAAGGCCACCCGGCCTCCCCTGTCCCGCGAGGAGATCCTGGTCAACGCCGAGACCTACAAGTCTCAGGTTTTCAAGATCCTGGATCCGGAGAAGACGGAGGTCCGTTTCAACAGCGAATGGTCGGACCCCCTGCACGGACCCGACTGGATCCGTCTGGCCTCCAAGTTCACGGTCGCCCAGATGCTGGAGCGCAACGACTTCCAGAAGCGCTTGGCGGAAAACCAGCCCATCAGCTTCCATGAGCTCCTCTACCCCCTGATGCAGGCCTACGATTCCGTGGCCCTCGAGGCCGACGTGGAGCTGGGCGGCAACGATCAGCTCTTCAACCTTATGCGGGGCCGGGACCTCCAGGAATCCCTGGGGCAGCCCTCCCAGATCGTGCTGACCGTCCCCCTGCTCCTGGGCCTCGATGGCGTGGAGAAGATGTCCAAGTCCCTGGGCAACTACATCGGCTTCTTCGAGGACGCCGACACCCAGTTCGGCAAGGCCATGAGCATTTCCGACAATCTGATGTGGGACTGGTACCTGCTGCTGACGGACAAGCTGCCTGGTGAGATCGAGGCCATGAAGCTGGGGCATCCCATGGATGCCAAGAAGGCGCTGGCCCGGGAGATCGTAGGCCAGTTCCACGGGCAGGATGCAGCCCAGAAGGCCGAGGAGCAGTGGGTCCGGCGCTTCTCCGAGCGCAAGACCGACGACGCTCCTGAAGTGATTCTGGAGCCCACGGAGGGCGAAGTTGCCCTTACCCGGCTCCTGGTGGATCGGGGACTGGTGGCCAGCCGCAAGGAGGCCGAGCGCCTTATCGCCCAGGGCGCGGTGAGCCTGGATGGCGAGAAGATTTCCGATCCCCAGCAGCGTCTGGTGCTCAAGTCTGGGGATTCCCGGCTCATCAAGGCAGGCAAGCTCAAACTCGAACGGTGGGTGGTGCGATGACATTGACGGCCCTGCTGGATCTTTTCAGGCATCGGCGTGAACGTGCGACGGGTGTGTGGAGGTTGGGGCAGGAGCCGTACCGGACCGTCTTCTTTGACGCCGGGGATATCGTCTTCGCCCAGAGCACCTTTCCGGCGGATCGCCTCACCAGTCTCCTGGTGGAGAGGGGCAAGCTCACCCAGGCCCAGTTGGACTACGCCCTGGCCAATCTCAAGCAGGGCATGAGCATCGGCAAGAATCTGATCGAGATGGGTTTCATCACCCAGCGGGATCTGCTGGACATGGCCAGGCTTCAGGTGGAGCGGGTGGTCTACGGGGCGATGGAGACTCATGAGGAGAAGCCGGAGTTCAAGGAGCGGGAACTGGAGAGTTCCGTGGTGCGTCTGCCCATGGACACCGATCTTCTGCTTCTGAACGGGCTCCTCAATCTGAAGGATCGGGAGTCCATCCTGGAGGGACTAGGGCCCCTCAACCAGGTGGTCCTGCTCCAGGGGCGACACCTGGGCAGGCTGAGCCTGCCCGCTGATCTCGCCAAGCTTCCTCCCTTCCTGGATGGCACCCACACCCTTCTTGAACTGAGCCGGGAAAGCCTGACGGAACCCCTCCGTCTCGGCGCCTTTGCCCTCTTCCTCCGGGAGATGGGCTGGGCCAAGCTTCACGAGATGCCCCCCATGGATAAGCAGGTCCTCGCTGAGGTTTTGTCCGGTGAGCCGGAGCCGCTTTCCCTGCCACTACCGCCCCCCCCGCCTCCGGAAGAGCCCATCGAAACGGTTCCTTCGCTCTTCTCCACCATCGAGGATGCGGCCCGGCCCACCACGAATCTGGAGCATCTCTCCCTGGCCTTCGATGCCGTCGAGGAGAGGGCGGAAACTTTCGCTCAGACCGATACCCCTCTCGGGGAGCTGGAAGAGCCCCAGGGGGCAGAACTGGAGGTCGAGCCTCACACCGGATTCACCGCCGAAAGTGGTCAGGCCATTCTGCCCACTCCCCAATTCGAGCTGCCTCCCCTTCCTGAAGAGGAGGAGCCCGCCGTCGTCCTTTCGCCGGAGACAATCGCTCCCCTGGAACTGCCGGAGGCGGTGCAGGGGGGTGAAG